>JBFGCA010000077.1:0-23122 GCA_041567315.1 Thermoanaerobaculia bacterium
GCCTGCGTCGCGGCGCCTGGCATCCGGCCCCGCCGCGCTCGCCAGCCGATCCGTCCGACTTCCACCACGGGCTCCAAGGGCTGAAGGAGGAGAGTGGATGAGGCGCCGGCTGCCGAGAATGGCGTTGCTGGGGGCGGCGTTGCTGCCGCTGCTGGCCGGCGGCTGCGGCGACGGCCGCATCCCGCTGCTGCTCTACTCGCCGCACGGCCGCGACCTGCTGGAGCTGGTCGAGCGCCGCTACGAGGAGCTGCGCCCCGAGGTCGACGTCCGCTGGCTGGACATGGGCTCGCAGGACGTCTACGACCGCATCCGCTCGGAGGCCGCCAACCCCCAGGCCGACGTCTGGTTCGGCGGGCCCGACACCATCTTCTCGCGCGGCGCCGCCGACGGGCTGCTGGCCCCCTACCGGCCGGCCTGGGCCGAGGCGGTGCCCGCGACCAGCCGCCACCCCGAGGACCTCTACTTCGGGCTCTACGAGGCGGTGCCGATCCTGATCTACAACTCCGACGCGGTGCCGGCGGACGAAGCGCCGGCCGACTGGGACGACCTGCTGGCGCCGCGCTGGAAGAAGAAGATCGTCATCCGCGACCCGCTGGCCTCCGGCACCATGCGCACCGCCTTCGGGATGGTGCTGGCGCGCTCGGTGGCCGAGACCGGCGACGCCACCCGCGGCTTCGAGTGGCTGCGCCGGCTAGACGCCCAGACCAAGGAGTACGTGGTCAACCCGGCGCTGCTGTTCGAGAAGCTGACCCGCCAGGAGGGCCTGGTGTCGATCTGGGAGCTGACCGACCTGCTGTTCCTCAAGCAGCGCGGGGCGCCGCTGGCCTACCGCTTTCCGGCCACCGGCACGCCGGTGATCGACGACTCGATCGGGCTGGTGGCGGGGGCGCCGCGCGCCGCCGAGGCCAGGGCCTTCATCGACTGGGTGGGAAGCCGCGAGGCGCTGCTGCTCACCGCCGAGCACGCCTTCCGGCTGCCGGCGCGCGGCGACCTGCCGGCCACGGAGCTGCCGTCATGGGCGCAGCAGGCGCTCGCCGAGATCGTCCGCGCCGAGGTCGACTGGCAGCTCATCACCGAGCGCGGCGCCGCGTGGATGACGCGCTGGGACCGCGAGATCCGGGGCCGCGGATGAGACCGGCCGCCCGCCGCCGCGAACATCGGGACCCGGCTTCCCGTACCAGCGGGTGAGCGGAGCCGCGCCCCGCATGGCTGCCTTCCTGACGGTTCACCGCCTCAGCAAGCGGTTCGGGGAGGTGCCGGTCCTCGCCGGCGTCTCGCTCGACGTCGAGGAGGGCGAGGTGGTGGTGCTGCTCGGACCCAGCGGCAGCGGCAAGACGACGCTGCTGCGGCTGGTGGCCGGCTTCGAGACCCCGGACGCCGGCGACATCCGGGTGGAGGGCGAGGAGGTCACCCGCCTGCCGCCGGCGAAACGCAACTTCGGCATGGTCTTCCAGCACTACGCCCTGTTCCCGCACCTGACGGTGGCCGAGAACGTCGCCTTCGGGCTCGAGGCGCGGCGCGTGAAGCGGACCGAGATCGCCGAGCGGGTCGCCGAGGTGCTGCCGCTGGTCGACCTCGCCGGGTTCGGCGAGCGCCGCGCGCACCAGCTCTCGGGTGGCCAGCAGCAGCGGGTGGCGCTGGCCCGGGCGCTGGCGCCGCGGCCGCGGCTGCTGCTGCTGGACGAGCCGCTCTCCAACCTCGACCCGACGCTGCGCGAGCGCACCCGGCGGCAGCTCCGCTCGACCCTCGGACGGGTGGGGATCACCGCGCTGTGGGTGACCCACGAGCAGGCCGAGGCGTTCGACGTCGGCGACCGGGTGGCGCTGCTCGAGGGCGGCCGGCTGCAGCAGACCGGACCGCCCGAGGAGCTGTATCTGGAGCCGGCCAATCCGTTCGTGGCCGGGTTCGTGGGCCGCGCCAGCACCCTCGAGGGGTTCTACGTCCCGGCGACGCCGGGGGACGGCGAGGTGCGGATCGGGGACGACCGCTACCTGGGGCACGGGGTGCGCTGGCCGGCGCTGCCCGCGGTGCCGCTGCAGCCCGACGAGCCGGTGCTCTGCGTGCTGCGGCCCGAGGCGCTGGAGCTGCGCGAGGTGACCGACGACACCCTGGCCGGCGAGGTCGCCGAGCGGCGCTACGCGGGCGAGACCACCCTCTACCGGGTGCGGCTGGTGGCCGGCGGCGAGCTGCTCGTGGCCGGCGGTCCGGAGACCGCGCGCGCCGGCGACAAGGTGGGGGTGGGGCGGCGGGCCGCGGGGCCGCCGCCGCGGCTCTTCCCGCGGCCGGCGGAGGCGAAGTGAAGCGGGCGGCGGCGCTGCTGCTGGCGCTGGTCCTCGCCTGGCTGGTCGGCTATCCGCTGCTCATCACCCTGCTCGAGGCGCTGGGCTGGCCGCGGGCCTGGAGCCTTGCGAAGTTCGTCGAGTTCGCCGAGCGCGGCGACGAGTGGCTGGCGCTGTGGCGCAGTCTGTGGATCTCGGCCGCCTCGGCGGTGCTGGCGGCGGCGGTCGGCGTGCCGCTGGGCTTTCTCTTCCAGCGTGCCGAGTTTCCCGGCCGCCGGCTGCTGGGGGCGCTCATCGCGCTGCCGGTGGCGCTGCCGCCGCTGGTCGGCGTCATCGCCTTCCTGTTCCTCTACGGCGAGAGCGGGTTCGCGGCCCGCGGTCTCCAGGCGCTCCTGGGGCTCGAGCGCGCGCCCTGGCGGCTCGGTGGTCCGGCCGCCATCCTGCTGGTCCACGCCTACTCGATGTACGTCTACTTCTATCTCTTCACCCGCGCCGGGCTGGCGCGTCTGGAGGCGTCGCTCGAGGAGGCGGCGGCCTCGCTGGGCGCGGGCCGGTGGCGCACCCTGCGGCGGGTGACCCTGCCGCTCTTGGGCCCGGCGCTGGGCGCCGCCGCGCTGCTCGCCTTCATGACCTCGCTGGCGTCATTCTCGGCGCCGTATCTGTTCGGCGGCTCGTTCCGGGTGATGACCACCCAGATCGTCGCCTCCAAGCTCAACGGCGAGATCGCCATGGCCCAGGTGGAGACGGTGGCCCTGGCGCTGCTGGCCTTCGCCGGGCTGGTGGCGCTGCGCCGCTGGGGCCCGGGCCGGGCAACGGTGAGCGGCGGGGTGCGGGGGGTGGCCCCGCCGGGCCGGGCGCTGCGCCGGCCGCTGGCCCGGGTGGCGGCCGCCGCGGCCGGCTGGGGGCTGGCGCTCCTGCTGCTCCTGCCCCATCTGACCCTGCTGGTGCTCTCCTTCGTGCCGCCGGGCACCTGGACGGTGGAGACGGTGCCGCCGGTGCTCGACCTCGGCAACTACCGGCGGCTGCTGCCGCTGGGCGAGGGCTCCCTGGCGGGACTCCCCGAACGATTGCGGCCGATCGTCAACTCGCTGTGGATGGCGGCGGCGGCGACCGCCGGGGCGGTGGTGCTGGGGGTGACCGCGGCGCGGCTCGCCACCCGGCTCAAGGGCCGGCTGGGCGGGCTGCTGGAAGGTCTGCTGGCGGTGCCGTGGGCGGTGCCGGGGACGGTCTTCGCCATCTCGCTGGCCACCGCCTTCAGCGTCCACGATCCGCTGGCCGGGCGCCTGGTGCTGGTCGGGACGCCGTGGCTGCTGCCGCTGGCCTATCTGGTGCGGAGTCTCCCGCTCACCGGTCGCTCGGCGCTGGCCGGGATGCGCCAGCTCGACCCGGCGATGGAGGAGGCGGCGGCCTCGCTGGGCGCCGGGCGCTGGCTCACCCTGCGGCGGGTGACCCTGCCGCTGCTGCGGCCGGCGGTGATGGCCGGCGCCAGCCTCGCCTTCATCACCGCGCTGGGCGACTTCGTGACCTCGATCGTGCTCTACACCTTCGACACCCGGCCGATCTCGATCGAGATCCTCTCGAGCCTGAGGCTCCAGGAGACCGGGGTGGCGGCGGTCTACGGCGTCCTGCTGACGGTGCTGAGCGCCGCGGCCTTCCTGCGCTGGGGCCGCGAGGAGGGGGTGCGGGCGTGACCCCGGGCGAGTTCCTCAGCCGGCTGTGGGTGCTGATGTTGACGGTCTTCGTCGACATGCTCGGCTTCCTGATCGTGCTGCCGCTGCTGCCCTTCTACGCCGAGCGGCTGGGCGCCGACCCCTTCCGGGTGGGGGCGCTGGTGTCGAGCTTCGCCCTCGCTCAGCTCGCCATGGCGCCGCTGTGGGGGCGCTTGTCGGACCGCTACGGCCGCCGCCCGATCATCCTCGCCGGGCTGCTGATCTCGGCCGCCGCCTATCTGCTGTTCGAGAGCGCCCAGGCGGTCTGGCTGCTCTTCCTTTCGCGGCTCGTGCAGGGGGCGGGCGGCGGCACCGTCGGCGTGGTCCAGGCCTACGTCAGCGACTCGGTGCCGCGCCAGGACCGCGCCAAGGCGCTGGGGTGGCTGACCGCGGCCACCAGCGCCGGGGTGATGGTGGGCCCGGCCATCGGCTCGCTGGCCGCCGGTGAGGGGTGGGCGCGGCCGGGCTACGTGGCGGCGCTGTTCTGCGTCACCAACTTCCTGTTCGCCTGGTGGTGGCTGCCGGAGTCCTCGCCCGGCCGGGCGCCGGGCCGCCCTCGCGGCGTCGTCCGGGGGGCCGACCGCGGCGCCACCCGGCGGGTGGTGCGCGAGATCCTGACCCGGCCGCTCGGCGAGGTGGGGTCGCTGGTCTGGATCTACGCGCTGGGGATGATGGCCTTCATGGCCATGAACGGCGTGCTGGCGCTCTATCTCGAGCGCCGCTTCGGGGTCACCGAGCGCACCATCGGCTGGTTCTACGTCTACGTGGGCGGGGTGTCGCTGGTGATGCGGACGGTGGTGCTGGGCCCGGCGGTGCGCCGCCTGGGCGAGGTGCGGGTGGTGCGGCTCGGGACGCTGGCCATCGCCCTCGGGCAGGCGACCCTGCCGCTGGCCCGGGGTCTGGCCGAGCTGGCGGGGGCGGTGCTGCTGATCCCGGTCGGCACGGCGCTGCTGTTTCCGGCCACCACGTCGATGATCTCGCATCGCGCCGAGGCCGACCGGACCGGGCTGATGCTGGGCGTCCAGCAGTCGTTCGGCGGCGTCGCCCGCATGGTGGGGCCGTTGTGGGCGGGGGCCGCCTTCCAGACCCTGGGCATCGCCAGCCCGTTCTTCCTCGCCGCCGGGGTGATGCTGGTGGCGCGGGCGGTGGCGGCCACCGTGCGCGAGGAGCGGCCGGCCGCGGCCGGGACCGCCGAGGTGGCCCCGGCGCTCGAGGCCGAGCCGTCCTGACCGGCCGCGGGCTGGCCCGCGGCGCTACTCGTCGACGACGCGGGTGTAGGTGCCGCCCATCGCCCGCTTACCCTCTTCGGCGGTGTAGAGCGACCACTCGTAGTGGTCGTCGTCGCTGAAATCCCAGCTCTCGGTGAAGCTCTCCAGCCCGCCGGTGGGCGAGTAGCTGTCGATCTCCGAGAGCATCTTGTCGCCCTCGAAGCGGGTGGTGTAGTCGATGAACTCGGTGGGCATGTCGATGTTGACGAAGTAGCCCTTGATCTTCTCCTCGCCGGGGTGCCAGAACCACATCCCCTCGGAGACCAGCTTGGGCTCGCCCTCGATCACGAAGTAGCCGCGCGACGTCACGGCCTTCTTGCCGATCGTCCACTCGAAGGTCTGGTAGAAGTCGTCGCCCAGCTGCCAGCGGCCGCCCACCAGACGCTCGAAGGGAGCCAGCGGGCCCTCCTTCTCGTGGCTCTCGGCGGTTGCCGGTTGCGCGGTCCAGACCGCTCCCGCGGCCAGCAGCAGCGGCGCCAGCGCCGCGATCTTGTGCTCGATGCTCATCGGTCGTCCTCCCGCCGCCCGTCACCTCCGGTCTCCCGGGAGCGCCGGACGGCCGATCTCGCGATCCCGGGGACCCGCGACCCCTCTCCAGGGTCCGGGGATTATAGACGGCATCCCGAGCCGTTTTCGTTTGCAATATCGAGCGCAAGATTCGGGTTGACCACGGGTGGGCCGGCTCGTCAGAGTTCGGGTACGCGACGCCGATGCAGCGAGCCGGTTGTCTCGAGACGCTTCCCCCATGCACACCCTCGACTCGACCCGGAGCGCCCTCGCGCGGAAGATCTTCGAAGAAGTCTCTCGTCTCTTGGCCGCCGGCCGCGGAGAGACCTCGTGAGCGCGCCCGTCGAGACGCCCGCCCGCTGGCGGCTCGCCGCGGCCTTCGCCGCGGTCTACGTGATCTGGGGCTCGACCTATCTGGCGATCCGCTTCGGGGTCGAGACCCTGCCGCCGTTCCTGATGACCGCCACCCGCTTCCTGGTGGCCGGCGCGATCCTCCTGGCGTGGGCGCGGCTGCGGGGCCGCGCACCGCTCGCCCGCCACTGGCGGCCGGCGGCGGTGGTGGGCGCCTTCCTGATCGTCGGTGGCAACGGTCTGGTGGTGTGGGCCGAGCAGTGGGTGGCCTCGGGTCTGGCCGCCCTGGTGGTGGCGACCATCCCGCTGTGGATGACGCTGCTCGCCTGGCTGGCCGGCGACGGACCGCGGCCGGGCGGCCCGGTGGTGGCCGGGCTGGTCCTCGGGTTCGGGGCGGTCTGGCTGCTGGCCGGGCCGGTCGACGGCGCGACCGGCGCCGGCATGGTGGCGCTGGTCCTGGCCTCGCTCTTCTGGGCCGTGGGATCGATCTACGCGCGGCGGGCGCCGCTCCCCGAGTCGCCGATGCTGGGCACCGCGCTCCAGATGCTGACCGGTGGCGCCCTGGCGCTCGTCGTCGGCTCGCTGCTCGGCGAGTGGGGGCGCTTCGACCCGGCGGCGGTCTCCGGCCGCTCGGTCCTCGCCCTGCTGTACCTCGTCGCCGCCGGCTCGGTGGTGGCCTTCAGCTGCTACGTCTGGCTGCTCAAGGTCAGCACTCCGGCCCGGGTGTCCACCTACGCCTACGTCAACCCGATCATCGCCGTCCTGCTGGGCTGGGTGCTGGCCGGCGAGCCGCTCACCGCCCGCACCCTGGCGGCCGGCGCCGGCATCCTGGCGGCGGTGCTGCTGATCAACGCGCCGCGCCGCCGCCCGGTCGCGCCGTCCCCCGAGGGCGCGGCGGTCAAGCGCTGCCCGGCGACCTGAGAGCGGACTCCTCCGGCGAGCCCTCGGTCTGTTGCAGACCCGAGGCCGGGATATGACACGCTCGGTCGGCGCGCCACCCAGCGGCGCGATTTGCCTGGAGGGGAGGCCGAGATGCGCCTACACCGCGAGACCCTGGAGAGAGACACCCGCGCGAACACCGACGTCCAGGACCTGACCGCCGACGTCGAGGCCGTGGTCGCCGGCTCCGGCGTCCGGCAGGGCTGGGTGATGGTCTTCACCCCCGGCTCCACCGCCGGCGTCACCACCCTCGAGTTCGAGAGCGGCTGCGTCCAGGATCTGACCCGCGCCATCGAGCAGCTCGCGCCCACCGACGCCGAGTACGCCCACAATCTGCGCTGGGGCGACGGCAACGGCTACTCGCACGTCCGCGCCGCGCTTCTCGGCCCCTCGCTGGTCCTGCCGATCCACGACGGCGAGATCCGCCACGGCACCTGGCAGCAGATCGTGCTCTGCGACTTCGACAACCGCCCCCGCCGCCGCCGCATCCTGGTCGAGGTGCTGGGCGCCGAGCCGCGGGAGAACGGCCAGTAGCGTTTCAGTGCCAGGTTGTCGATTTCAGTTGGGTGATTGGCTTCCCAGGTAGAGAGTCACAGCCGGTCAGCCCGCGGTGCCAATGCAGGGCGATCTCTTCCTCAGGCCTCAGCCTCGCGATTCTCGGCGATGACCTTCAGGAAGACCGCCGCGTCTGCCTCGGAGAGCGGCGGGATGCTGGCAAGCCCTCTCAGGACGGCGGCTCCTGTGTGGGCTACCTGCAACTCCTTGAGGAGTCGATCAATCGTCATGGGACTCGCCTTCTCTCCTGGCGGCGTCCAGCCGTTCGTAGGCGAACTCATCGACCACGATCGTCTTCTTCCTCATTTCCTGGAAATTCTGAACGTACTGACGATGGAAGTCAAAAAAGGAGTGATCAATAATCACTCTTGTTGCGCCAAGACAACGGCCAGGCGGGCGGCGGCGGTGGCGTTGGCGAGGAGCAGGGCGCGGTTGGAGAAGACGCTCTGGCCGGCGGTGAGGCGGGCCAGCTCGGCGAGCAGGAAGGGGGTGACCTGGCGGCCGCGGAGGCGGCGGCGGTCGAGTTTGACGAGGGCGCTGGCGAGGGCGCGGTCGTAGAGGTCCTGCGGCATCTCGTGGGCCGCGGGGATCGGATGGGCGACGACGACGCCGCCGAGGCCGAGGGCGAAGTGGGTGGCCACGGCGGCGGCCAGGGTGGCGACGTCGTCGAAGGCGTGGTCGACGGGGAGCCCGCTGTCGCGGCGGTAGAAGGCCGGGAAGCGGTCGGTGCCGAGGCCGAGGACCGGGACGCCGAGGGTCTCGAGCGCCTCGAGGGTGCGCTCGAGGTCGAGCACCGCCTTGGCGCCGGCGCAGACCACCGCCACCGGGAAGCGGGCGAGGGCCGGGAGGTCGGCCGAGACGTCGCCGGTCTCGGCGGCGCCGCGGTGGACGCCGCCGATGCCGCCGGTGGCGCCGACCCGGATGCCGGCGAGGTGGGAGGCGAGCAGGGTGGCGGCGACGGTGGTCGAGCCGGGGCGGCCGCTCGCGATTCCCGCCGCCAGGTTGCCGAGGTTGAGCTTGAGCGCCTCCGGGGCGCCGGCGAGGCGCGCCAGCTCGCCGGGCGTCAGACCGACCCGCAGCCGGCCGTCGAGCACGCCGACGGTGGCCGGCACCGCGCCCTCGCGGCGCACGGCGGTCTCGAGCTCGGCGGCGACCTCGAGGCCTTCGGGGGCGGGGAGGCCGTGGGTGACCACCGTGGTCTCGAGCGCGACCAGCGGGCGACCCTCCGCGCGGGCGGCGGCGACCTCGTCGGAGAGGTGCAGGGAAGAAGTCACCCGCGCGGTCCTTGCTGGCGCGGCTCTCGGCGGTGCGGTTCCTTCCGGCCGAGCCGTCTCCGGCCCGCGGCGGTCGGCTCCGGCAGACCACGCTCTCCAGCATTCTCTCGATCGGCCGAGCCGGATGCCGGGTAGGGCTGGGTAGGAGGATGATCTTCAGTTGCAGTGCTGTTGGTGAACCACCGTCGGCGGCGCTCCAGGGCAACTGCTGGAGTCGCCGCCAGAAGCCCGTCGGGGCCGGGCGCCTCGAGCGCGAGGCTCGCCGCCACCACGCCGCGTTCGACGGCGGTCGTCATGTCTTCACCGCGCAGCAGGCCGGCGAGCAGCCCGCCGGCGAAGGCGTCGCCCGCTCCCGTGGGGTCGACGACGGCGGCGGCGCGTGGCTCCCATACCGCAAACTCGTTGTTTCCGACGTCGTAGGTCAGCCCGCCTCTGGCGCCCCGCTTGAGCAGGATCCAGCGCAGCCGGCCGCCGGCCGCCGCCAGCTCGCGCAGTATCGGCCGCGGGTCCTCGAGCGCTCCCTCGACGGCCAGCTCGTCCTCGCTGAGCAGCAGCAGGTCGACGCCGGCCAGCAGCTCGCGCCAGGCGTCGAGGCGCTCGGTCGTCACCAGCTCGTAGGGATCGAGCGACACGAGGCCGTCTGAGGGCCCGTCGGAGGGCGCGTCGGGGGGAGTGGCGTGAGGTTCCGCCGGGTCGAGCCGCCGGCCACCGACTGGCACAGGCGGCGCGGCCGTAGGACTCGCCCGGCGCGCGGCCAGCGCCTCGACCAGCCGGCGCTGGACCTCCCACGGCATCGGCGCCAGGTGGATGGCGTGGGCGCCGGCCGCGGCGGGCAGGTCCCCGGGGGTCGGCGAAACCGCGGCGTGGGTGGGACCCGAGAGCCGGTGGACCACCCGGCGCTGGCGCCCCTCGTAGAGCAGCCAGGTGCGCAGCCCCGGGCCGTCCAGCCGGCGGAGGCCGCCGAGGTCGACGCCGCGCGCCGCCAGGCCGTCGAGCACCGCGGCCGGGTAGTCGCTGCCCACCGGCGCGACGATCCGCACTCGCGTCTCCCAGAGCGCCGCGCCCAGCGCTGCGTAGAGGGCGGCGCCGCCGGGCTGTGCCATCCGCGTGCTGCCGTCCTCGCGAACCACGTCGTCGAGCAGCAGGTTGCCGAGCACTGCCAGCTCGGGCGTGGTGCTCAATCCGGTGCCCGGCCGAGCGCTGCGCGGGCGGCGACGATCTCGCGCAGGCGCTGGGGGTCGAGCGGGCCCGACCAGTGGCCGTCGCGCTTGAGCGAGGAGCCGACGATCCAGGCGTCGGCCGCGGCGTAGCGCTCGAGGTTGGAGGCGCTGACCCCGGAGCCGACCAGCACCGGGACGCCGACCGCCTCGGCGACGGCCTCGAGCTCGGCGGGGTCGGCGGGGCGGCCGGTGGCGGCGCCGGTCACCACCACGCCGTCGGCCAGGAAGAACTCGGCGGCGCGCGCCGTCTCGACCAGGTCGATGTCGGCGGTCAGCGCGTGGGCGGCGTGCTTCTTCTTGACGTCGGCGAAGACCCGCACCTTCTCGGCGCCGATCGCCCGCCGGTAGCGCAGCAGCTGGCCGGCGCTCGCCTCGATCAGCCCCTCGTCGGCGACGTGGGCGAAGACGAAGCCCTCGACGCGGACGAAGGAACCGCCGCAGGCGTGGGCCACCGCCACCGCCTGCCGGTTGGCGGCGGCCAGCACCTGGACGCCCAGCGGCAGCTCCACCGCGCGGCGCACCTCGCGGCCGATGGCGGTCATCGCCGCCACGATCTCGGGGCCGGCCGTGCCCTCGAGGTAGGGGAGGTCGTGCATGTTCTCCATCATCAGGCCGTGGAAGCCGGACGCCCTGTAGAGGCGCGCCTCGTCCACCGTGCGGTCGACGATCCGCTCGAGCGGCAGCCTGGCGCGCGGCGCCCCGGGCAGCGCCTCCAGGTGGAGCATGCCGATCAGCGCCCGCGGCTCGCCGAAGAGCGCCGGGATGAGGCCGCCGCGGTCCACGAGGTCAGCCGGCCGTGTTCTGGGCGGGCGGCGCTTCGTCTTCGGCCGGCGGCGGCTGGTCGCCGGCGGGCGGCGAGTCCTCCTCCCCGGGCGCCGGCCCCTCGTCGACCGTGCGCAGCCAGTCCTGGAAGCGCTGCCACAGCTCCTGCGCCTGGTCCAGCTTGCCCTCTTTCTCCAGCTCGTCGCGCAGCCGCTCGGCCTGCTCCTTGAGCCGCGGCAGCTCGTCCTCGCGGAACTGCTCCCAGCGCTCGCGGCCGCGGCGCTGGGCCTCCTCCGAGAACTTCTCCAGCTTCTCGCGCAGTTCCTGGCCGCGCGGCGAATCGGCGAACTCCTCGGCCCTCTCCTGCAGCCGCTGCCACATCTCGCCGGTCCGCTCCCAGCCCTCGCGCAGCCGGTCCATCGCCACCTGCAAGGGGCTGTCGTCCCCCTCGACCGAGTCGCCCTGCCGGATCGCCGTGCGCTCCGAGCCGCGGTCGCGGACCGTGATCTGCCGCTTGCCGCTGAACCCCCCGAGCCCGCCGGGACTCTCGATGACGTAGCTCGCCTCGCGATAGACCGCCTCGCGGTGCTCCTCGAAGATCACCACCTCGACCAGCACGGCCTCGTCCCCCAGCTCGACACCCGTCACTTCCCCGATCTCCACCCCCCGGAACACCACCGGGTGCCCCTCCTGCAGCCCGCGCGCGTCCTCGAACTGCAGCGTGAAGGTCAGATCGCCCTCCTCGGCCTTGCAGGCCAGGCCCAGGGCCGCCGTCAAAGCCAAAACCGTGACCCCGGCTGCCCGCCACCGGGCCCTCGCAGACTTGAACTGTGACATCGAGCTCCTCCTCAGGCCCTTTTCCCGATCAGGCCGTCGACCGCTGCGTGAAGCCGCCGGGGACCTCGTCGCCGGGGGCGGGGCGGCTGGTGACGGTGGTGACGCTGGCCGCCGGCGGGCCCTGCCAGAAGGCGCGGAGCATCTCGGCGACCGCCGCTGGCGGGCCGCTGAGCAGGGCTTCGACCGAGCCGTCGCGCCGGTTGCGCACCCAGCCGCGCAGACCCAGGGCGGCGGCCCGCTCCACGGTCCAGGCCCGGTACCAGACCCCCTGGACCCGCCCCTCGATGCCCACCCGGACCGTCTCGGTCTCGCTCATCGCCTGCGCCGGTTCGAGCCTACCCGAAACGGCCCGGCGAGGAGGGGCGCCTGCCGCGCCACCGGCCCGCCTCTTGGGGTGGTGCTCGCTTGCCGTCACGTCGGTAGCGTCAGTGGAGGCACCGGCGAACTCGCCCACCCGAGACACCGCCAGTCACAGTCGTGGCCAGAACCGTCACCTCGATGAGTCGCGAGCGACCGGCGCGGGCGCGCCAGCAGGAGAGCGAGCGGGAGAGGCACCACCTGGACCACCGGCGGGCCAGGGCGGAGCACGACGCCTGGCGGCAGGACGTCGAGCGCTGGCGCACCGAGGTCGGGGAGGCGGCGGTCGAGTTCGTCCACCGCTGCCACCCCGAGCTGGAGCTGGCGAGCTACGAAGCCGCTCTCGACCGGCACGAGGCGGCCATCGAGGCCCACGAGCACTCGATCGAGCGCCACGAGCGCGGCCTCCGGCGCGAGGAGGGCAGGGCGACCGACGTCGCCGGCAGCTTCCGGGAGTTCCACGAGCTGTCGGAGTCGAGGCACGGCAGGTCGAGGGTCGCCCACGAGCAGCTGGCCCGGACCCACCAGGCCCTCCTCGCCGCACTGGCCCTGCTGGGCCGGCGAGCGTAGCGGCCCACGCCCCGGTCGGCCGCGGCCACCGCGCAGTGGCCGGGACCCCGTCGACGCATCGCTCGGTGATGGGCCGCACAGTTGAGGGTGCGGCCCTGCAGATCCTCGCCTCCGATGCCGCTGTCCCTAGTGAGAGCGAATGGTCCGGAAAAAGGCACCGGACGGAGGAGGTTCCAGATGACGACGCGAAGGATAACCGTTTTGTGTGCGCTGGTCCTGGCTGGCGCGTCGGTCGCCGGAGCCGACCAGCTGGAAAAGGGAGACGTCGAGGTGGCGTTCCGGTTCAGCTACAGCGACCTGGATTTCGACCACCCGGGCGGCAGCTCGGAGAGCGAGGAGCTCCTAGTCGCCATCGGCTACATGCTCACCGATCATCACGAGGTGGGCGCGGGTGTGGCCTACGTCGGCGTGGGCTCCTCGGACTCCTGGGAGTACGGAGCCGGCTACACCTACAACTTCCGCGCCGGGCAGGGCCTCAACCCCTATGTCGCCGCCCGGATCCTGGGATTCGGAAACGCCCTGGCCGACCTCTTCGACTACGGCTGGTCGGCCGAGCTCGGCGTCAAGTTCTATCCCGGCGCACACGGCGGCGTGCTCTTCGGCGTCAGCTATCGCCAGCTGGCCGGAGCGGACAATGCCCCGGACGCCACCAACGTCATCGCCTTCGGCGGGCTGACGCTGAAGTTCTAGAAGAGCAGACGGCGGCGGTCGCGCCCGCCGGCCCCCCACATCAGAACGGATAGATCATCGAGATCGAGACCGTGTCCACCAGCTCGGAGAAGTCGGCGCCGACGTCGAGCTGGAAGGTCCGGAAGGCCAGACCGAGGCCGACCGCGAGGTGGACCTCGTCGCTGCCGCCCCGGAAGAGCGCCGGCTGGAAGGGGTCCGCCGTCCCGGGGGCGGCGCGAAAGCGATGGTCGGGATCGAGCCAGGCACCGGCCCGCAGCGCGATCAGCGGCGCCGCCGGCAGGAAGACCCACTCGAGGCCGCCGTGGATCTCGTTGCCGTCGTCGATCAATGGAAGGTCGGTGAACAGCTCGGGGCCGAGCCCGTCCAGCAGATCCGAGTATTCGACCCTGACCCAGTCGAGACCCAGGGTCAGGGCGCCGTCCATCAACCGGGCGGCGAGCCCGAGGCCGTAGACGTCGGGGGTCTGCAGCACCGTCCTGAACCTCCGCTCCGAGCCGGGCGGCACGTCCGGATCGAAGGCGGGACCGGCGCGGGCGATGGCGTCGGTTCCGAACGCCGGCCCCTGGCGATAGACCCCGCCCAGGCTGACGTTGCCGGCGATTCGCCAGAGGAAGCCGGCGAGCAGGGTCCAGTCGACGTCGTCGGTGAGGAGCTCGGTGGTGCCGATGGAGCGCCCAGGGAGAAACGAGCTCGGGGCAAAGAAGGCCTCGTCGGTGTCGTCGTCCGGCCGGAACGTCTCCTGGACGATCTCGACGCTGCCGGTGACCCGGGAGAGTCCAAGCCCGACGCTGAGCCTGTCCGAGACCCGGTAGCCGGCCGACAGGCCGAAGGCCACGTGATCGAGGCGCGAGGCGCTGCGGGCGTCGTCCAGCCTGACCGTCGAGCCCTCGGAGGACTCGGCGAAGAGGCCGTTGACGGTGAACCGTGATCTGAAGCTCGCCAGCTGGTGCCGGTAGAGGGCGAGCGACCACCGACCGTACGGATAGACCAGGGACAGGAACGAGAGGTCGCGCGCCTCCTCCGTGGAGACGGCCCGGCGCAGCCCCGCTGCCGTGTCGATGCCCCGCCCCGTGGGCTGGCCGGAGGCTCGCCCTCCGAGGGTGAACGGCGTGTCGTAGCTCCAGGCCCGCCCCTCCAGCGAGACCTCCGGACGGGTGAGCTGGACGAGACCCGCCGGATTGGCGTAGGCCGCGGTGGCGTCGTCCGCCAGCCCGAGGAACGCGCCTCCGAATCCCATGGCCCGCGCCCCCGGGTTGGAGAAGCTCAACTCGAGCCCGGTCGTTCCCTGGGCGCAGACCCCGGCGGAGACCAGCACCAGCCCGACGTAGTTGACACCTGTCCGACAAGCGCTGACCATGGCCTCCCCGCTCTCGCAACGACCCGCGAAGCGCGGTGTTGGTTGCCCTGATTATCCCTTGGCGGCAGCTAGTCGGCACCGACGACCACCGGTGCCTACTCGCTCTCGCCCCCGGCGGCCAGGCGACCCGTCGTGGTCATCCACCACCGGACCAACAGCGCCAGGCCGAGCAGCAGGGCCACGGCGGCGGCGAGAGGGCTCAGGCCCCACAGGAGGAAAGACAGCCCGACGGGCAGGGCGGCGCCGCTCCAGCCTGGTGCTTTGGCTCGGAGACGATCGATGAGGGCCTTCAGGCGTCGGCGGAGGGAGAACATCAGCGCCAGCAGCACGACCAGAAGGCCGAGGTTCAGGGTCTTCTGGAAGGCGGCCGACACGAAGGCGAACCTGACCTCGAGCGGCTCCTCGCTGACGATGGTCTTGGCGAAGCGATAGATGTGGCCGGTGGTGGGAATGTTGATGCGGATGGGGAGCGGCCCGCTTGCGGTGACCGCGCCGGCATCCTGGAGCCCCTGGACCCTGCGGCCGAACTGCTGCTCGTTCATCACCTGCTCGGCGAGCTGCTCTTCCGGGATGGCCAGATTGGCGCTGAAGTCGCGCTTGAGCTTCCTGGCCTTCTGCCGGTAGTAGTCCATCTCCCGCTCCTCATCGCCGCCGGCAGCGGGAGCCGGCTCGAGCTGACTCACCGGTCTTCTCCCGGTTTCGAAGATGCCGAGAGTGGCCGGCGCGCTCCGCTCCTTCTCGACGGTGCCTCCGAAGTTGAAGTAGGAGTAGCCGGTCGGAAGGTAGACGCTCCACAGCGCCTGGCTCATCAGGATGTCGGGCACCAGGAACGGGCTCGTCCTCCTGCCCGACCAGCCGAACGCCTCGCCCTTTTCGAAGAAGATGATCTCCACTTCGAACGCCGCCAGGCCCGAGGCTCCCCGAGTGGAGCGGTTCAGGGGGATCAGGATCGTCTTCTCATGGATCCTCGGTTTGGCCGGCTGGCCGGCCACGAAGACGCTCCACACCTGGGCGCCCTCCGGCAGCTCCAGTTCCATGAACTGTTTGGAGTTGTTGCGCACGCTGTAGGCCACCCGGTGGACGCGCTTGCCATCCTCGGTGAAAAGGGTGACGCCGCTGGCGAAGTCCACCACGGTGCTGATGGTGGGGAGCTCTTCGTGGGCGGTGAGGTCGAGCACCAGGGAGTAGGGGTGGTGCTGGTACTTGAAACCGAAGAGCAGGGGCTTCTGGGACCGATTGACGAGCGACGGCGGCAGCTCGGACACGTCGAGTCGGTCGATCCCCGAGATCTCCGCGATGGAGGCTTCGGAGGTGCTCTTGAGCTCCACGCCGAGGAAGCCCCTCTCCCGCACGGCGTCCACCAGCGCGAATCCGGTGAACTGGATCACCTCGGCGGACTCCGCCAGCAGCCTCTCCGCCAGGATGGTGATCGCCACGCTGCCCTGCTTCGGATAGGTGAAGGGGATCTCCAGGAGCTTCGCGCCGCCGCGCTCCACCTCCTGCCAGTCGCCCACGTCGCTCCCCTGGACCTGGAGCACGTTGACGTCGTCGGTGGTGCGTAGCGTGACGGAGGAGATGGTGTTCTGGAGAATGGAGAGCTGGAACTGCGAGGACACCCTGAGGGCGTCGTCCTCGATCACCAGGTGCTGCAGGGTCTCGGCGTAGACCTTGGCAGGGCCCTTCTCGATCTCGGGCAGCTGCCGCTTCCAGCCGACCTGGACGGTCTGGGTAGGCGAAAGGTGGGCCACGACGCGGGTCGAGTCCTCGAGCTCCCGGGTCTCGATCCTGTGGGCCTGTGGAACCGAGACCTCCACCCCGGTCACGGGCAGCGTGAGGTCGAGCCGGGTGATGGGGGTGGACGGGATGGGAAAGGAGATGGACCGCTGTCCGGACTCCGGGTCCGTCTTGACGAAGAACTCGACCGAGATGGTGTGCGCCCCGGTCTGCCGGGTGGTCGCGAAGTAGCGCCCGCCTTCTACCGCGAGATGGGCATCGCGGCCGTCCAGCAGCACCTCCCGCAGGGCCATGGTCTGGGGAAACAGCGGGATCTTGACGTAGCGCTCCCGATCCGCCTCGAAGACGTCGACGCGGAGCTCGGCCCGCAGGCTGAGCCCCTCGGCCCGCAGCGCGCCCTGGTAGTCCGCCTGGGTCATCAGGTAGTCGGCGGGGGGCTTGACGACGACCCCCGTCGGCGGCTTCATCCGCTCGAGGAGCTTCTTGAACTGCTCCCGGGTCAGCACCACCTTCTCGTTCTTCATCTCGAAGGGAGGAGGGGAGGTGACGCCCGCCTGCTCGAGGATCTTCTGAAACTCCTCCCAGGAAAGGACGATCTCGTCCTTGTCCAGCTCCAGGAGCTGCCTGAACTCGTCCCAGGGCACGGTCACCGTGCTCTGAGCCTCCGGGATCTCGGCGCCCAGGGGGAGAGCCATCGCAGAGAGGAGCAGAACGAGGACATACACCACGGGGAACGGTTTCCGCTGCATAGCGACCTCCGGATTCGTCCATCGGACCGACGCGCCCGCCATCACATCCCTTTAGACACACCCGCCCGGCGAAGCGTTCCGCGCGGCCAACAGCTGGCCTTCTCGCGTAAGACCGTCGAGGACCTGGCCGGCACCCGGCCTGGCGAACCCCTCAAATGCATCCGGCGAACCTGGGTTGCGCTGTGCCAGATGGCGAACATCGAGAACGCGACGCCCTACACCCTGCGCCACTCCTTCGTCAGCGAGGGCGTCCCCGCCGGCGTGCCCCTCGAGGTCGTCGCCGATCTCGCCGGCCACAGGGACGTCGAGACGACCGACCGGGTCTACCGAGCCCGCCGGGACGACGTCCAGAGCGCCGCCTCCGAAGCCCTCGGCCGACACCTCCGCGAACTCACGGCGGGTCCCGCTACGGAGCGCCAGTCATGAGGCGCGTCAGCAGGACCGGTTGTGTTCCTGCCCACATCGGCGACCGTCGCCCGTCTCGTGGATTCTCGGAGCAGCAGCAGCAGCAGGCCAGCAAGAGCTTTGTCCCCCCGAACGAGTTTCGTTCGGGGAGCCAAAGCTCGGCAGACCGCTCCTCACTGGCGATGCCGGCTGCGGTCTCGCACCCTTACGGGTGCTCGGAGCGGAGGGCACTTCTACCCTGCGCGGTTTCGCGCGTGAAACCGCGCTAGGGAAAGCTGCCGCCTGACCAGGTCGAGCATCGAATCCCCGGCTACAGATTCGTCATCAGCCGCCCGCGGCCACCCGTCCGGGCGGTGTGCTCCGCTCGGCCGCCCTCGTATCCTCAAAGCCAAGAAGGGTGAGATTCTGCTGAGACGGCGCGGCATCTGTGTGGGAAGGAAGTGACCGGATGGCAAGCGTGCGGCGAGCTCTGGTCGTTCTCGTCACCTCGATCCTGATCGTCCTGGCGGCTCTGCTAGGCGCCTCGGGCGCCCTCGTCACCTTCGTGCTGGCCGCTCCCAGCCTGCACCACACCGTCGGCCGGACCCTGATCTCTCTGTTGGTCTGTTTCGCTCTCGCCTGGGGCCTCGGCTGGTTGGCCGCGCGCGTGGTGGGCGCGAGGCTCCGCCAACGCTTCGCGCTCGGCCTCGCCGCGAGTGTCTGCCTCGCCGTCGCCGTACTGGCCGCATCCACCATCTTCCGTCCCTTTCCCGGGCGGGCCAGGAGCGAATCCCCCGATGCAGCGGTCCGGTTCTGGGATCTCTCTACCGGCTCGCGTATCGCCTATCGCGTCTTCGCAGGAACCGCGCCTGCGCTCGAGCCTCCGATCGTCTTCCTTCACGGCGGTCCAGGCGGCGGCGTCGTGAGTTCCCGGGCTTTCACCGAGGTACTGGGCTCCCTCGCCACCGACGGTTTCGACGTCTACGTCTACGACCAGGTCGGCGGCGGACTCTCGGCCCGGCTTGAAGACGTCCGGGAGTACACGGCCGCGAGGCACGTGGCCGACCTCGAAGCGATTCGCGAGGTCATCGGTGCGCAGACGCTCTGGGTGATTGCAGAATCCTGGGGCGCCGAGCTCGCCCTGCGCTACGCCGCCGAGCACGCGGATCGACTCGAAGGGCTGGTTCTTGTCTCGCCCGGAGAGCTCTACCCCGACCAGTGGGGGGAGACCGACCCTTGCGATCCAAAGGCACGCGTCTCCGAGGAGGCCCGGCAGCGAATCGGCGGGCTCCTGGGTCCCCGCCTTCTCATGGCGGACGTGCTTCTCGACCTCTCCCCAGAGGCCGGACATGACTTCTTCCCCGACCCGGAGGCCGACGCCTTCATGTCGAGCCTCCTCGCCCTTCTAATCGAAGCCGCCCTCTGCGATCCGCAGCGCCTTCCCCCCAACCCCGAGATCCAGATGGCTTTCTGGGCTTACACGATGACCGACCTGGACACCCAGAGCGGAGTCCACGGTCTGGAGAGCAGGCTGGCCGGGATCGACCTGCCCGTGCTGATCCTCCGTGGGGAGTGCGACTACTGTCTGCCGGAGGTGGCGGAAGAGTACCTTGAGCTCTTACCGGGGGCCTCCCTGCTGCCGGTGGAGGATTCCGGGCACTTTCTCTTCGTGGAGCAGCCGGATCGCTTCCGCGAGATCGTCCGTCCGTTTCTACTCCAAGGGTCGCTGCCTAACCCGTCTTCGTGGGCGCCCCCTCGCTAGCTGCCTCGATCCCCTGCCAGTCAGTCAGGCTTCATGCCAGACTTCGGGCAGAGACTCTCTGGTGCTTTGTCAGCCGCCCACTCTGCTGAGCACTGATCGCCTGGCAGTCGCCTGATGCCTGTCTACCGTCTCGCAGTCGAGTGACCCAAACGGCGGGGTAACAATCGCACGATTCAAGGCGCCGACGAGGGCGCCAGGATCCAACGGGATGCACGGCTCGGGAATGCAGCCCGGATAGACGAGATCGAGAGGCGGACTGATCAGTCGGGCTCTTCAGCGCTCTTCCGCGTTTGAAGCCAGCGCACGGCCGCGGACAGGGTGATGAGTAAAGCTCCGGTGGCGCTGTAGAACCCCGCGTCCCACCACCACTCGGCGCAATAGGCGCGTATCCCCGCGAGCACGTAGACGCAACCCGTGATCATCGTCATGTAGTCGCCGGCCGTACTACCGCGCCAGACCAGAATCGCGGACAGGGCCAGGAGGGCCGGGTCAGTCCGGCTTTACCGAGCCTATTCAGTGGAACCTCGAATAAAAGCCTTAGCTACTCTCCGGGAGTACATCGCGCCACCTATGTATAGCGCGATGATGGGAGAGGCCCACCAATTGACAGCGTGTACAAGATAGAAAGATGCAGCAGAGACCATGATCAGATAGACGATCAAACCCACTACGGCCGTGGCCAGGGCCATCTTCCCCTCTGCCGTGCCGCCGAACCAAAGCAGTCGGTGCTCGGAGTAGTAGGATGGGTATTCCGATCCCGTGGACGCTCTCAGCTTCTTCTCAAGTTGGCTCAGGTAGCTCCTATGTGCGCTAAAGGCAGCCCAAAACCACGATGTGACGAGATACCAAAAGAGAAACACCACAGGACTGAGGCCAAGAAGAACTCCTTGCCCCGTTAGCTCCCCCTCCTGCAGACACACATCCTTCAGACCCACCACGACGCCCACGAGTATGGCACTTCCCGCTATTGTCCAAGACTGCATGTAGCTCTTCATTCGGTCAGACAGGCGCCCGCTCACATGTTGGTAATAGTCCGCGAGTCGTTCGTGTTCCTTCTCACACTCCTGTTCTTGCTCGGATGCCTGCTCCCTCACGGGTTCATGCCTCTTGTCGCCGGGCTTCCCCATCGGACATTCCTCCGAGCCCCATTCCTTGAGGTGCCCGCCCTCGACAGGTCGGCAGCTCTTCAGTCCTTCTCCCTGCTGCCGGCGCTGGTGCTCTACGAATGGCTGCGCGGGCCGCGCCGGCGAGCCCAGCTCGAGGCCCAGGAGGCGCTCTTTCCGCGCGAGCAGGCGGTCCCTTCCGGACTCGAGGAGGCGGCGCCCGCGGCGCGCCTGTACTCGGAGGTGCGACGTGCCCGAGGGCGGGAGATCGACCTGGCCATCGCCGCCGTGGCGCTCTCGCAGCGAGCCCGACTCTGGACCCTCAACCCGGCCGACCTCCGGGACCTGCCCGAGGTCGAGCTCTCCGAGCCGGCCGGCTAGCGGCGGCTGCGCCCGCCGCTTTGGCTGCCGCTCAATCGGTGGGATCGGGCTCTTCGGTCGGGGCGGCCGGGTCCTCGGGCGGCTTCTGAAAGCCCGCCCAGCGCTCGACCAGCCAGCGGGACCGGACGAAGACGAAGGCTCCCAGGCCGAGGGACAGAGCGGAGTAGAGCGCCTCGAAAAAGGTCGGGCTGGCGAGGAACGCCTCCCGTTCGGCGTGGGCTCCGGCCCGGAGCACCCAGAGGAGCTGGGCGAGCTTCGTCGCCAGCTCCGGGATCGCTCCCAGGACGAAGACGGCGCCGAGCAGCGAGAAGGCCACCGCCTGCACCGAGCCGGCGGGCGAGGTCAGCTCGAGATCGCCGGCGCTGCCGAACAGGAACCGCGACACCTTCCACGCGTTGACGAACACGTACGCCGCCAGGGCGACGACCACCAGGTTCGCCAGCGCGAGAGCGATGCCGATCCACCGGTTTTCTCCTGCCGCGCCGGCGCCCCAGGTCAGAAAAGTGAGCGAGCTGGGAATCCCCACCAGCCCGGCCAGCCCGTACCAGAGGCTCAAGAAGCGGAGCGCGACGAAACCGGCGTCCGTTGCCTTCATGTGGATGCCCGTTCTACCCGATACGGATCAGTGGTGCGAACTCGAGGATCGTCATCTCGCGGAGGCAACGCGCCGCCAGTGCTCCAGGGCGCGCTGGTAGTCCTCGGGGTTGTCGACGTCGGGTGGCAGGTCGGCGTCGAGGGGGATGTGGAGGACCTGGTTCGGGTGGCGCTCGAGCAGCGCCCAGATCGCCTTGTCGCCCTGGAGGTCTTCGAGCTCGGGGAAGGCGGGGCGGGCGAAGAGGAAGGGGTGGCCGGGGGTGCCGCGCCAGGAGGTGACGGCGGCCCAGGGGCGGTCGCGGCGCCAGGCGGCGACGACGTGGTCGATCTCGGCCGGGCGGATGCCGGGCTGGTCGCCGGGGAGGAGCGCGAGGGCCTCGCAGTCGGTGCTCAGGGCGGCGAGGCCGGCGGCCAGCGACGCCGAGCAGCCGCGGGCGTAGGCGGGGTTCTCGACGACGCTGGCGCGGCCGAAGTCGACGCCGCGGCGGACTTCGCCGGCGGCGCGGCCGAGCACCACGACGACTTCGTCGAGGGCGGAGGCGTTGGCGTTGGCGACGGCCTGGCCCAGGAGTGTGGTGCCGGCGAACGGCAGGAGCTGCTTGGGGGTGCCGAAGCGGCGCGAGCCGCCGGCCCCGAGCACGATGCCGGCGACTCGCAGTGAGTCGCCAGCCCCACGGCTACCGGCCTCTCGCGCCGTTGAGCCTCCCGGCCCCTCCCCCGAGCTCATCCCGGCGATCCGGCAGCCCCGCTAGTCCGTCACCCCCGCGTCGCGGAGCGCCTTCCACACCTTGGGCGGGGTGATGGGGATGTCAAGGTGGCGGACGCCGAGGTGCCAGAGGGCGTCGACGACGGCGTTGGCGATGGCCGGGGGGGCGCCGACGGTGGGAGACTCGCCGACGCCCTTGGCGCCGAGCGGGTGGTGGGGCGACGGGGTGATGGTGCGGCCGGTCTCCCAGCGCGGCGACTCGACGGCGGTGGGCAGCAGGTAGTCGGCGAAGGTGCCGGAGAGGTTCTGGCCGTTCTCGTCGTAGACGATCTCCTCGTAGAGGGCGGGGGCCAGGCCCATGGTGAGGCCGCCGTGGATCTGGCCCTCGACGATCAGCGGGTTGATGATGTGGCCGCAGTCGTCGACCGCCACGAAGCGGCGGACGTGGACCTCGCCGGTCCCCTTGTCGACGTCGACGACGCAGATGTAGCTGCCGAACGGGAAGGTGAGGTTCGGCGGGTCGTAGTAGTCGATGGCCTCGAGCCCGGCCTCCATCCCCGGCGGGTGGTTGGTGTAGGCGGCGAAGGCGATCTCCTGGATGGTCTTGGCCTGGTCGGGCGAGCCCTTGACCTGGAACTTGTCGACGTTCCACTCCAGGTCCTCCTCGCCCACCTCAAGCAGGTAGGCGGCGATCTTCTTCGCCTTGGCCCTGATCTTGCGCGCCGCCATCGCGCCGGCGGCGCCGGCGGTCGGGGTCGAGCGGCTGGCGTAGGTGCCGAGCCCGTAGGGCGCGGTATCGGTGTCGCCCTCCTCGATCTCGATATCGGCGGCGGGGAGACCGAGCTCCTCGGCGACGATCTGGGCGTAGGTGGTCTCGTGGCCCTGGCCTTGCGACTTGGTGCCAAAGCGCGCGATCGCCTTGCCCGTCGGGTGGATGCGGATCTCGGCCGAGTCGAACATCTTGATGCCGAGGATGTCGAAGTCGCGCGACGGTCCGGCGCCGACCACCTCGGTGAAGCTCGAGATGCCGATCC
>JBFGCA010000078.1:0-23033 GCA_041567315.1 Thermoanaerobaculia bacterium
GCTGGCGAGCGCGGCGGGGCCGGATGCCAGGCGCCGCGACGCAGGCAATGCCGAGCCATTGTCGAGGAGCGGCAACGCCGCAGACGGCTCCGCCCCGCCGTCAGACGGCCGGGCGGACTTCCGCCACGGGCTCCTAGCGCCCAGTGCTTGCGGGTCCGGGGCTAGTCCTGCCCGATGAGGCGCCGGTAGTCCTCGGGCGTGTCGACGTCGAGCACCACCCCGGGATCCTCGACGGGCAGCTCGAGCAGCTCGGCCGCCCGCGCCTCGAGCAGCTGGCGCAGCCCGATCGCGGGATCGAGGCCGGCGATCTCCGGGACCAGCCGCCCGGCGATCGCCAGCGGATGCCCGCGCCGGCCCTCGAACACCGGCAAGGCCAGCGCGGCCTCCCCGCCTTCGACGGCCTTCGCCAGCCGGCCGATCGTGCCGCTCGCGACCGCTGGATGGTCGGCCGGCACCACCAGCAGCGCCCGGCCCCGGGCGGCCAGCCGCTCGCCGCCCCCCAGCGCCTCGAGGCCCGCCCAGACGCTGCTCAGCATGCCGCGCGACGGATCGGGGTTGACCGCCACCGCCGCCCCCGCCTCCTCGGCCAGATCTCGCAGCGCGGCCTCGCCCGGCGCCACCACCACGACCATCTTCTCGACCCCGGCCCCGGCCAGCGAGTCCAGCAGAGCCCTCAGCAGCGGCCTGCCGCGATAGGGCAGCAACAGCTTGGGCCGCCCCATCCGCCGCGACCGCCCGGCCGCCGGCACCACCGCAACCGCCATGGCCACTTCCTACCACGCGGGAGTCCGAGGAACCGTCGAACCCAGAGGGTTGTCCACTTAATCGTCGACGGATGATGAATCGATTTCAAGTTGTCCGATCCGGCAGAGAAGAAGATCCAGGTAGTTCAGTCACGTGGTGATCTGGACCGGTCCCTACTTACCTGGGTCGCCGTCGGACTCACAACGGGTTGGTCACCACTGCCTTCTGCCATCGACCGAGGCCGTGGTGGAGCCGGCCGGGGCGGGGTGCGACAGGGACCTGGAGCCGAGCGCTGGCGTCGGCCATCGCAGATCGCCCGACCGTCCAGCGCTCGGCGGATAGGAGGAACGGGCCTCCCCTGCGAAGTCTCTCAGGCCCGTTCCGTGCCCAGGCGTGCCCCGCCCCGGTCGGTTCTCGCCACCGAGCCCGCATTCGGGACACGACGAGGATTCAGTGTCTCGCTCGCTACCGCTCGCGCGGCAGCCGGTCCAGCCGCCGCTCGAGCTCGCGCAGCCGCTGCTCGAGGCGCTCGAGGCGGCGCAGCAGGTCGCCGCGGTCGTGCCGCATCCGCTCCAGGTCCTGGCGCCACTCGTCGCTCTCCAGCCGCTGCTCGAGCCGCTCGAGCGTGCGCTCGATCACCTGCGGGTCGAGCCGCAGCTCCCGCTGTTCGAGCAGCTGCGGCAGCGAGCCCGGTCCGCCGGGCGGACCGGAGCTGCGGTACTCGAGCAGCAGCTCGCCGACGTCGAGCCGCGACCGCTCCACCTGCTCGAGCGTCGCCGTCAGCTCGAGCCGCCGGCGCCCGCGCCAGACCTCGATCCCGACCGCTTCGCCGGCGGACCGCAGCCCCACCGCCCGCAGGAGGTCGAAGCCGCTGGCGACCGGCTCGCCGTCGACGGTGGTGAGGACGTCGCCCACCGCGATCCCGGCTGCGGCGGCGGGAGTGTCCTCGAGCACGCGCGAGACCAGCACCCCGCGTCCCTCGGGAGCACCGAAGTGGGTGCGGAGCTCGGGGGTGAGGGCCAGCACCTCGACGCCCAGATAGCCGCGAACGGCGGGCAGACCCGGGAGCACCAGACGATGCTCGCCGTCGCCGGTCACCACTCGCAGCTCTTTGTGCACCACTTCGCCCTCCTGCCCGGCGGTCGCCCGGCCCGGCAGCGAGAGCAGCAGAACGGTGGCCGCGGCGGCGCGGCCGGCGGAGGATCGCTTCATCTCGGGTCTCCCTTTCCGGTGTTGGCCGAGCGCGGGGTGGCGACGCCTCGCGGTACGGCCACCGCGGCGGCCGGACCGCCGGCCAGCGAGGCCTCCCACAGCGCGCCCAGATCGAGGACCAGGTCGACCTCGCCGCTCTCGCCCAGATAGAGCACCGGCGACGAGGCGGCGGCGAGCGTCCGCAGGCTGGCCAGCTCGCGGGCCAGGGCTCGGGCTTCGGCCTCCAGGGCGGCGGCCTCGGCCGCCCGGGCCTGCTGCCGCTCGCCGGCGCCCCGCCAGCCGACGACTCCGGCCGCGGTCAGCGCCAGGGCGCCGGCCAGCGCGCAGGCGATCGCCGCCCGGCGCCGGTGGCGAGAGCGGCGGGGTTGGCGGTCGAGCGCCGCCAGCACGCGGCCGGTGAATTCCGGGGAGGCCACGACGCGGGGCGTCTCCCGGAGCAGTTCGTCGAGCGGGTCTCGTGGGCTCACGGCGTCTCTCCCTCGGAGCGCGCGTCCCGGGTGCCGGGACGCTCTCCGTGAACGTAGGGGGTCAGGATCTCGCGGAGCATCCGGCGGCCGCGATGCAGCCGGGACTTGACGGTCCCCTCGCGACAGCCCATGAGGTCGGCGATCTCGCGCAGCGGCCAGCCCTCGAGGTGGCTGAGCACCACCGGCTGGCGGTAGCGGAGCGGCAGCCGCAGCAGCGCCGCGGCCAGGTGACGGCGGAGCTCGTGGTCCAGCAGGCGATGCTGCGGGGAGCGCTGCGGAGGTTTGCCGTTCGAGGGCGGCAGCAGCGAGCGGAAGGCGCGCCAGCGGCGCTGACGCCGCGCCTGGCTGCGCAGCAGGTTGGTGGCGATCCGGAAGAGATAGGCGCGCAGCAGACCGCGCTCGCGGTAGCCGCCGCCCCGCTCGTAGAGCCGGACGAAGGCCTCCTGGGCGAGGTCCTCGGCCTGCTCGCGGCTGCCGCTCAACCGGGTCAGGTAGTTCACCAGCGCGTCCTTGTGGCGATCCACCAGGAAGCCGAATGCGGCGCGGTCGCCGGCCCGGGCGCGGGCGAAGAGCTGACTGTCGGTGGCCGGTGGCGGCGCGCTCATCGGTCCCTTCAAGGGCTTTAACGCCCGGCCCGCGCCATCGGTTCCGAAAGGCGGCCGCGGTGGCGAGGCAAGCCTACGCGAGAGCCGTAATCCGTCTCGAATCTTGGGTTTGCGGCCGATGACGCGTGCCCGGACCTCGTGCTAGCATCCTGGACCCGATGAGCAAGATACGGTGGGTCGTGGGGGTCGCGGCAGGGCTGTGGCTGCCGCTGGTGGGAGTGACAGCGGCCGCGTCGGCGTCGCTTGAGGAGGTCCGGCAGCTGGCCGGCGAGCAGCGCACCTACGAGGCGCTGAAGCAGCTCGACGAGTTCCTGGTCGAGCGCCCGGCGAACACCGAAGGGCTGCTGCTCAAGGGCGTGCTGCTGACCGGTCTGGGCCGCTCCGACGAGGCCAAGCAGATCTTCCTCGAGCTGTCCCAGAAGGTCCCCGACCGGCCCGAGCCCTACAACAACCTGGCCGCCATCTACGGCGCCGCCGGCGACTACGATCAGGCGATCCAGGTTCTCAAGCTGGCGCTGCGGACTCACCCCAGCTACGGTACCGCCTACGAGAACCTCACCAAAGTCTACGGGCGGCTGGCCAGCGAGGCCTACGACCGCGCCCTCGGGCGCGAGGTGCAGTCGCCCTCGGAGCCGGTCGAGCTGGCGCTGCTGAGCGAGATCGGCGGCAGCCAGAGCGGGCTGACGATCGCGGCGCGCCCCGCCGCCGGGGGTCCCTCCAGCGGCGCCGTGGCTCCGCGCCCCGAGCCCTCCGCCCCGCCACCGGTGGTCGCGGCGCCGCCCGCGGAGGCCACCGGCAGCGCTCCGGGCGGCGAGCCCGCGAGCGCAGCGGCCGAACGGATAGCGGCCGAGCCGGTGGAGCCGCCCGCCGCCCTCCCCGAATCGCCTCCCGCGCCGGCGGTCGTGGCGGCGCCGGAGGAGAGCGAGGCCGAGATGCCCGGACCGGATTTCGAGGCCGAGGTGGCCGAGCCGGCCACCGAGCCGCCGCCGGAGCCCGAGCCCGCCGGCGGCCTGGAGGGCGTGCGTGAGACGGTCCGCGCCTGGGCCGCGGCCTGGAGCAGCCAGCGCGCCGACGACTACCTGGGCTTCTATTCCGAGCAGTTCGTGCCCTCGGGTGGGGACGAGGTGGAGGAGTGGCGGGCGCAGCGCCGCGAGCGGCTGTCGTCGCCGCGGTTCATCGAGGTGTCGGTAGCGATGCTCGACGCCGGCCGCGACGGCCCCGACCGGGCCTGGGTGCGATTCCTGCAGTCCTACCGCTCGAACCGCTACGAGGACACGGTGACCAAGACGCTGGATCTGGTCCGCGAGGCCGGTGGCTGGAAGATCCTCGCCGAGCGGGTGGAGGAATAAAGGGTGGGCGGCCCCCGCGTCTCGCCTCTCGCCCGGTCCCTGTCGTTGGCTCTCCTCGGTCTGCTGGTCGGTTCGGTGCTGCCCGCCGCCGACGACCACGGCCTGGGTTTCGTGGTGCCGGAGCCGTTGTCACCCGACCCGGCGCCGCTCGAGCTCCAGCTGGTCCACAGCCTGATGGACATCCGCGACGGCCGGCTCGACGAGGCGCTCGACCACGCCGCCGAGGTGACCCGCCGGCGGCCCGACTTCAGCCTCGCCCAGCTGGTCTACGGCGACGTGCTGAGTGCGCTCACAGACCCGCTCGCCGCCTTCGGCCAGGCGGTGCCGCCGGCGGCGGTCAACGGGCTGCGTGACGAGGCGCGGGCGCGCCTGGGGCGCTACCTCGAGGCCCCGCCCGCCGGTGCCGTGCCGGGCGATCTGCTGAGGCTGCCGCCGGGCACCGGGGCGGCCCTGCTGATCGATCTCGAGCGCTACCGGTTGTTCGTGTACGAGCAGCGGGACGGGCGGCTGGTCCAGGCCGCCGACTACTACGTGTCGATCGGCAAGGGCGGCGTCGAAAAGCGGCGCGAGGGCGACGAGAAGACGCCGGTGGGCGTCTATCTGGTCTCCTCCTATCTGCCGGGTGACGAGCTTCCGGACCTCTACGGCGTCGGCGCCTTTCCGCTGACCTATCCCAACGGTTGGGACCTGCGGCGCGGCCGCACCGGCAGCGGGATCTGGATCCACGGCACCGAGTCCGACCGCTATAGCCGGCCGCCCAAGTCGAGCCGCGGCTGCGTGACGCTGAGCAACGCCGACTTCGACGCCCTCGGCCGGCGGGTCGAAGTCAGCCGCACGCCGGTGGTCGTCGGCCGCAGCCTGGAGTGGGTCGCGCCCGAGGTGGCCGCCGAGCGGCGGCGGGCCCTCGAAGCGGCGATCGAGAGCTGGCGCCGCGACTGGGAGAGCCGCGACGCCGAGCGCTACCTGAGCCACTACGCGGCCGACTTTCAGAGCGGGGGCATGGACCGGGCGGGCTTCGCCGCCCACAAGCGACGGGTCAATGCCGGCAAGCGGTACATCCGCGTCGACCTCGACGAGATTGGCATCTACTCGTACCCGGGCGAGCCCGACCTGGTGCTGGTCGACTTCGTCCAGAGCTACGCCAGCGACGACTTCCGGGCCCGCCGCCGCAAGCACCAGTACTGGCGCCTCGAGGACGGCACCTGGCGGATCGTGCTCGAGACCGGCGCCTAGCAGCCCGTGGTGGAAGTCCGCCCGCCCGTCTGGCGGCGGGGCGAGGCCGTCTGCGGCGTTGCCGCTCCTCGACAATGGCTCGGCATTGCCCGTGTCGCGGCGCCTGACATCCGGCCCCGCCGCGCTCGCCAGCCGCCCCGACCGACTTCCACCACGGGCTGCTAGAAGCCGGCGCCGGGCGCGGCCGGGTCGCCAAATATCCGGTCCCCCGCGGGCCGGCAGCTGACGCAAATTGGCGCTCGGCTGTCTGCCGGCAGCGGCTGGCGGCCCCGTCAAAGGCCCGGTCACGGGTTGGCACCACAGTTCTAAGTAGCTGATTTTAAATAGTCTTTTGCCCTTCGGGTGAGCCAGGGCGGGGAGGTGATCCGCGGGCCGGAGGGGTCGGGCCGGACTCTCCAGAAATGGCACCCGGCTTGCTCCCTGGAACCCTGAACGACCGCGCCCGCGCCGGGGTCGAGACCGCCGGCTTTGTGAAGGACGGCGCATGGCAGATCCAGTGAGGGGAGGAGCACGATGAGCCTGACGAGCACGGTTGGCAGCGTCCGCTGGATGGCATCGGGGCTGCTGCTGGCGATGGCGGCGGCGGCGCCCGTCCAGGCGGCCTCGGTGCCCACCCTCGACGGTCAGTTCGATCTCGCCTATCTGGAGCACGGCGTCTCGATCGACTACCGGGGCTACGTCGAAGGGGCGGAGGCGACGCTCTACTTCATCGACGACACCTCGGTCGACCCCAACTACATCTGGGTGGCCTGGGTGATCTCGCTGGGCTTCAACGACAACAGCTACGGCGACCCGCCCAACCGCCACAGCAGCTGGCCCTCGGGCCACGGCTTCGAGGACCTGGCCGAGAGCGACCGGCAACGGCTGCAACTGGTCAACACCTGCAGCGAGGACGTGCTGGACGCCAACATGGACATCCTCGACGGCCCGCCGCCGGGAACCGGCGGCCCCTATCCGACGCCCTCGGGCTACGGGGTGTCGATGGACGCCTCCGAGTCGATCAAGATCTTCATCAACGGCGGCGACTGGAGCCTCTTCGAATACGGCACCTCGCTGGCCTCCAACCTCAACGACTTCGGCTACTGCCAGAACGGCGACGACTGCAGCGTCGGCGGCATCGACCTCTACGCCGAGTCGCCGCTGTGGGCCGACGAGCCCAACTACGTCCCGGCGGCGCCGTACGACGACTGGGAGTACCGGCACATCTACGAGCTGCGGATCGACCGCAGCGTCTTCGTCACCGGCACTTGCCCCCAGGGCGGCATCGAGGGCGTCAAGTCGGACCCGGTCGAGCTCCACGCCTCGCCCAGCAAGCCGGGGGTGAGCCCGGTCAGCCTGTTCCGGGTCAGCGCCTCGATCGGCGACTTCGTGTGGCTGGACGTCGACCGCGACGGCGTCCAGGACATCGGCGAGCCGGGCATAACCAACGTCACCGTCGAGCTGTGGAGCGACCCCGACGGCGACGGCGACCCCTCCGACGGCTCGCTGATCGGCACCACCACCACCGACTCGGCCGGCCGTTACATCTTCACCCGGCTGGGGCGCGGCGGCTACGTGGTCGACGTCACCGACGTCAACGGGGTGCTCGCCGGGCTGGCCCTGACCGCCGGCAGCACCGACCCCAGCGCGCCGATCCCGCTGGGTGCCGGCGACCGCTACCTCGACGCCGACTTCGGCTACGCGCCGGCCAACGTCACCCTGGCGGCGATCGGCGACTACGTGTGGGCCGACGCCGACCAGGACGGGCTCCAGGACGCCGGCGAGCCGGGGATCGGCGGCGTCACCCTCGACCTGATCGACCTGGCGACCGGTGGGCCGGTCGACACCACGATCACCGCGCTCGACGGCTCGTACATGTTCTTCGACGTGGCCCCCGGCGAGTACCGGGTAGACGTCACCGACACCTTCGGGGTGCTGGCCGGCTACACGCTGACCGTCGGGCCGCAGAGCTCGCCCGACCCCACGCTGCCGATCGCGGTCGAGCCCGGGGACGTCTACCTGCAGGCCGACTTCGGCTACTTCCGCGCCGGCCTCGGCACGGTCGGCAACCAGCTGTGGCTCGACGCCAGCGAGGACGGCCTGTTCACCGCCGGCGAGGAGGGCCTGGGCAGCGTCAGCGTGGTGCTGATCGCCGACGCCGACGCCGACGGCGTGTGGGACGCCGGCGAGTTCATCGTCGCCACCGCCAAGACCGGCATCGCCGGCACCTATGGCTTCAACGGGCTGCTGGTCGACGACGGCGGCGGCGACGCCGCCTACCTGGTGGTGGTCACCGACATCCACGACGTCGTCGGCGAGTTCCTGAAGGTGTTGGGCCCCAGCCCCGGGGTCGACGGCAACAGCCAGGACGAGCCCTATCCGGTCATCCTCACGCCGGGGGCGCCAAACGAGCCCAGCGGTGATTTCGGCTACTGGTTCGACGAGCCGCTGGCGCTGGTCGGCGACCGCCTCTGGTACGACCTCGACGGCGACGGCGTCCAGGACGGCAACGAGCCCGGCATCCAGGGCGTCACCCTCGAGCTGTGGCACGACAAGAACAAGGACGGCGACATCGACAACAACGAGCGGCTGCTGGCCACCGGCCGCACCGACCTCAACGGCAACTACTTCTTCCAGCGCTTCGACTTCGACAACAACGGCGAGGGCTACATCGTCCTCGTCACCGACGACGACGGTCTGCTGGTCAACTACACGCAGACCGGCGACCCCGACCCGGTGCTCGACGGCCTGGGCGCCACCGTGGTGTCGATCGCCGATCCGGTCGACCTGACGCTGGACTTCGGCTACCAGCCGAGCGGGCCGTTCTCGATCGGCGACACGGTGTGGGAGGACCTCGACGCCGACGGCGTCCAGGACCCCGGCGAGCCCGGCTTCCCGCAGGTGACGCTGGCGCTCTACGAGGACGCCGACGGCGACGGGGTGCTCGACCCCGGCGAGCGGCTGCTGGCCAACACCGAGACCGACGGCACCGGCTTCTACCAGTTCAGCGGGCTGGTGGCCGGCGACTACATCGTCAAGGTCACCGACGAGATGGGCGTGGTGGCCGGCTACCGGCTGACCAGCGGCCTCGACGAGTTCCCCGCCACCCTGGTTGCCGCCTCGCGCGACGACGTCGATTTCGGCTACGTCCGCAACAGCACCACCGGGGCGATCGGCGACACCGTGTGGATGGACCTCGACGGCGACGGCGTCGAGGGCAGCAACGAGCCCGGCATCTCCGGGGTCACCCTCGAGCTGTGGGACGCCGGCGGCGATGGCCAGATCGGCGGTGGCGACGACATGCTCGTCGGCACCCGGGTCACCGACGGCGACGGGCGCTACCTGTTCGGCGGTCTGCTGCCCGGCCTCTACTACGTGGTGGTCGACGAGAGCACGCTGCCGGGCGCGCTGGTCGAGACCAGCTATCCGCCGGGCGTCGATCCGGGAGCGGTGATCGCGGTCAGCGATGGCGAGCGTTTCCTCGAGGCCGACTTCGGCTACCTGCCGGTCGCCGGCACCGCGATCATCGGCGACCGGGTGTGGTACGACGCCGACGGCGACGGCCTCCAGGACCCCGGCGAGGTGGGCATCGAGGGCGTCGACATCGTGGTCAGCGGCCCCTCCGGGCTGCTCACCCTGACCACCGGTCCGAACGGCCTCTGGCTGGCCACCGGTCTGCCACCGGGCGACTATCTGGCGACCTTCGACTCGGCGACCCTGCCGCCGGACGTCGACCCCACCCCGACCAACAACGGCGGCAACACCACCTACAGCGTGTCGCTGGTGGCCGGCTCGGTCTTCCTGCACCTCGACTACGGATTCAACGGCGGGGTGCGGGGCTCGATCGGCGACACCGTCTACCTGGACGGCAACGCCAACGGCACCCAGGACCCCGGCGAGCCCGGCATCGCCGGCGTCACCCTCGACCTGGTCTCCGACCCCGACGGCGTTCCCGACTCCGGCGACGAGACGGTGCTCGCCACCACCACCACCACCACGACCGGGCTCTACGACTTCCAGGGCCTGGTGGCCGGCAACTACCGGGTGGTGGTGACCGACATCGACGGCGTCCTCGCCGGGCTGTCCGAGACCCAGGCCGCTCCCGCCCCCATCGCTCTGGCCGCCGGCGAGGACTTCGACCTCGCCGATTTCGGCTACGCGCCCTCGCCCGGCTCCGGCTCGGTCGGCAACTACGTCTGGCACGACCTCGACGGCGACGGCACCGCCGAGCCCGGCGAGTCCGGGATCCAGGGGGTGACCGTCGATCTGTGGCGCGACGTCGACCGCGACGGCACCATCAACCCCGGGATCGACAACTACCTGCGCACCGCGGTCACCGACGGCAACGGCGAGTACTTCTTCCTGGGCCTGCCGATCAGCGACTACCTGGTGCTGGTCACCGACGCCGCCGGTGTGCTCGACGGCTTCACCAAGACCGATGGACCCAACGACGGCCAGAACAACAACAGCCAGGACAACCCGTACTCGATGCCGCTGTCGGCGGCGGCCCCCAGCGACTTCACCGGCGACTTCGGCTATCAGGCGGCGGCGTCGCTGTCGATCAGCGGGACGGTCTTCGAGGACGACGACCAGAGCGCGTCGTTCGACGAGGGGGTCGAGGGGGTGGTCCCCGGCGCCCGGCTGCGGCTCTTCCGGGTGGTCGGCGGCAGCGAGGTGCTGATCGGCACCACCATCTCAGACGTCAACGGCGACTACCTGTTCTCCGGTCTGCCGCCCGGCGACTACGTGGTCGAGGTGGACGTCAAGGGCACCTCGGTCGACGGCCACCTCCAGACCACCCAGGCGGCCACCGCCGGCCGCCAGCCGGTCACCCTGCCCGATCCGGGCGACCCCAACGATCCGCCCAACTCGACCGACAACGACTTCGGCTTCTGGAACGGCAATCTGGTGACGACGCCGGTGACGCTGGCCTACTTCCACGCCGCGGGCGGCGGCGGCAGCGTGCGCTTCAAGTGGCTGACCGCCACCGAGGTCGGCAACCTCGGCTTCAATCTCTACGCGCTCGAGGAGCGGGACCTGAGGCGGCTCAACGACCACCTGATCCCGACCCGCGGCGGCGACTCGCTCCATCCCCAGGAGTACGTCTTCGAGGCCCACGGCGTCGGCGGCGAGCTGTTCCTGCTCGAGGACGTGGACCTGTTCGGGCTGCCGCGTTTCCACGGTCCGTTCCGGCTGGGCGAGCCGGCCGGCCGCGAGGCGCTGGCGGTGGAGCGCATCGACTGGCCGGAGATCCGCCGCCAGCACCGGCACGAGCGTCAGCGGCGGCTGGCCGCCCGGGCGGCGGCCGGGCCGGCCGGCCGGCCGGGTGCCCAGGCGCCGCCGGTGCGCTTGCTGGTCGACCGCGACGGCATCCAGCGGGTGACCTACGAGCAGCTGCTCGCCGCCGGCGTCGACCTGGCGGGGGTGCCGGCCAGCCTGCTGGCGCTGAGCAGCGGCGGCGAGGAGGTGCCGGTGCTGGTCGGGGGCCGGGGCCTGTTCGGGCCCGGCGCCTGGATCGAGTTCGTCGGCCGCGCCCTCGACACCCTCTACACCGGGACCAACGTCTACACCCTCGAGGTGTTGCCGGGTGGGGGCCGCCGGGTGCGGCTGGACGGGCGCCCGGCGCCGCCGGGTGCCCAGCCGCCTGCCGCCTACCGCGAGGTGGCGAAGGTCGAGACCAACCGCGCCTACCACTTCGCGGCGCCCGCCGGCGATCCCTGGTACGACCGCCGGCTGCTCGCCGTCTCCGGCCCGCGCCAGCTGCTGCTAGACCTCGATCTGGAGGGCTACCTGGCCGGCGCCGGACCGGTCGACCTGGAGCTCGACCTGTGGGGGGTGACCGACTTCCCGCGCGACCCGGACCACCACCTCCAGGTCGAGGTCAACGGCGTGCTGGTGGCCGACGACTGGTTCAACGGGCTGGTGCACCACCCGATCAGCGTCACCCTGCCCGACTGGCTGGTGCAGGACGAGGACAACGAGCTGAGGCTGCTGCTACCGCACGACACCGGGGCACTCGCCGACCTGGTCCACTACGACCACTACCGGGTGAGCTACCCGCGCCGATTCCTGGCCCGGCAGGGGCGGCTGAGCTTCACCGCCGCCGGCGAGGCCTTCCGCGTCGACGGTCTGCCCTCGAGCGAAGTGGTGGTCTACCGGGTGTCCGAGGACCGGGTCGAGCGGCTGACGCGGGTGGCGGTGGGCGGCCTGCCCGGCGCCTACAGCGCCACCTTCGCGGGCGGCGAGACGCCCGCCACCTACCACGTGGCGGCCACCGAGGCGCTCCTGCAGCCGGGTGTCGAGCCGGCCCGCCAGCCGGCCGAGGATCTGCTGAGCGGCCCGGCCGAGCTGCTGATCATCGCCCATCCGGACTTCATCGACGGCATCCAGCCGCTGGCCGCGGCGCGCCGGGCCCGCGGTCTGGGCGTCAAGGTGGTGGACGTCGAGGACCTCTACGCCCGCTACAGCCATGGGGTCTTCGAGCCGCTGGCGATCCGCCAGTACGTCCAGTTGGCGGCCGATCGGCTGGGCACCGGGTCGGTGCTGCTGGTCGGCGGCGACACCTACGACTACCGCGACTACCTGGGGCTGGGGTCGATGAGCTTCATCCCCACCCTCTTCGTTCAGACCGACGCCATCGTGCGCTTCGCGCCGGTCGACCCGCTGTACGCCGACGTCGACCTGGATGGGGTGCCCGACCTGGCGGTGGGCCGGCTGCCGGTGCGGACCCCGGCCGAGCTCGAGGCGGTGGTGGCCAAGACCCTGGAGTACGAGGGGATCGCCAACCCGCGCTCTGCGGTGCTGGCCGCCGACCTCTTCGACATCCCCTCCAACTACTCCTTCCGCGACGCCAGCGAGGAGATGCGGGCGCTGCTGCCGGCGCCATGGCGGATCGCCCGCGCCTACATGGACGACCTCGGGCTGGCCGGTGCCCGGCAGCTGCTGCTCGACGAGATCGGCGCCGGAGTGGCGCTGACCAGCTACTTCGGCCATTCGGGCCTCACCGTGTGGAGCTTTCAGCGGCTGTTCGAGGCGGCCGACGCCGACGACCTGGCCAACGCCGGCGAGCCGACGGTGGTGACCCAGTGGGGCTGCTGGAACACCTACCATGTGGCGCCGTCTTATGACACTCTGGGGCACAAGCTGTTGCTGGCGGCCGACCGGGGAGCGGCGGCGGTGCTGGGGGCCGCGGCGCTCACCGAGGCCGCGTCCGAGCGCAAGCTGGGGCGCCTAGTCTTCGCCCATCTGGCGCGTCCGGGGATGACCCTGGGGGAGGCGGTGCTCGAAGCCAAGCGGGAGTTGGCGGTGACCGATCCTCAGCTGCTCGACGTGCTGCTCGGCTGGACGCTGCTGGGCGATCCGACCCTGATCGTCCAGCCCTGAGGCGCCAGCCGCAGCCGAGCCCATGAGCGGCTTCGCGTCTATCTTCCATCGTGACGACTCGCCGCCGGAGAGCGGCGCGCTCGAGCCCATGCTGACGGCGCTGGCCCACCGCGGGCCCGACGGCCGGCGGCTGCTTCTGGCGCCGCCCTTCGCGCTCGGCCATCTGCACTTCTGGACCACCCCCGAGGAGCACGGTGAGCGCCAGCCGGTGGCCGGCCCGGCGGGGCGGCTGGCGCTCTTCGACGGGCGGCTTGACAACCGTCGCGAGCTGCTCGCCGCCCTCGACCTGGACGGACCGCTCGACCGCCCCGCGCCTTCAGACGCGGCTCTGGCGCTGGCCGCCGTCGACCGCTGGGGAAGCGAGGGCCTGGAGCGGCTGCTCGGTCCCTTCGCTCTGGTGATCTGCGACCCGGCGAGCCGCTCGGTGCTGTGCGCCCGCGACCCGCTGGGCGGGCGCTCGCTGTTCTACCGGGCGAGCGCCGGACGGCTAGTGGTGGCCTCGGAAGAGGGCGCGGTGCTGGCCCATCCGGCGGCCGACGACCGGCTCGACGAGCGCCGGTTGGCCGGCTACTTCGCACTGCGGGTTCCGGACGACGGCTCGACCTTCTTTCGCGAGGTCTCCGAGCTGCGACCAGGCGAGGCGCTGCGGGTGACCCGCCGGCAGGTGCGGCGATGGCGTTTCTGGCGTCCGCGCCCGCTCCCCGCGCCGCGGTACCGCACCGACGGCGAGTATGCGGAGCATTACCGCGAGCTGCTGGCGCGCAGCGTCGCCTGCCGCCTGCGGGCGCCGGGGCGGCTTGGAGTGATGATGAGCGGCGGTCTCGACTCCACCTCGCTGGCGGCGCTGGCGGCGCGCCACCTGGAACGGGGGGGAGAGGGCGCGAACGGCCACCGGCCGCCGGCGCTCACCGCCCTCTCTTGGGTGTTCGACGAGCTGATCGAGTGCGACGAGCGTCCCTTCATCGAGAGGGTCGTTGCAGCCCATCGCCTGCGCCCGCTGCGCCTGACCGGCGACGGCTGTTGGCCGCTGAGCGGCGCCGAAGCGGCCCTCGAGGCCGCTCCGGAGGGCGACCCGCCGACCGGGGCGGTCAGCCCGGACACCCCCGAGCAGAACCCGTACCGCCAGCTCAAGCAGGGTCTCTACCGGCGGGCCGCGGCCGACGGCTGCACGGTGGTCCTCAACGGCGGCTCGGCCGACCTGCTCTACGTCGGCGCCGGCGACTGGCTGCGCGACCTGTTGCGGGAGTGGCGGCTGGCGGCCGCCGGGCGCGAGCTGCTGGGCGAGCTGCACCGCCACGGGCTGTCGCGGGCCGTGGGGCGGCTGACGGCCCGGCGACGCGGCGGCGGCCGGCGGCCGGCGATCGGACCTCCGTGGCTGACGTCCGGTGCCAGCCGGCTGCTGCCCGGTCCGGACGAGGAGGCGCTGGCGCCACCCGCCGGGCGCCGGCCGCGGCAGGCCGGTGCGGTCTTCGCGGCGCGCGAGGCCCGCGGCATCTCGGTCGAGGGCCGCTATGCCAATTGTGAGAGAATCGAGCTGCGGCACCCCTACCGCGACCGGCGACTGATCGAGTTCATGCTGGCCGTGCCCGCCCACCAGCTCTACCGGCTGGGACGCTTCAAACACATCGCGCGGCTCGCCATGGCAGGGCTGCTCCCCGAGGCGATCCGCGAGCGGCGTCAGCCGACCCGGCTGACGCCGCTGTTCGAGGTCGGGCTGCGCGAGCGGGCCCGGCCGCTGGTCGAGCGCCTGTTGTTCGGCCCCGGGGCCGCGTGGTCGGACTTCGTGCGCCGCGACTGGCTCGCGCGGGTGCTGGATGAGGGTGCCGCGCGGCGTGGCCAGGAGATGGTGCTCTGGAACTGCGTCAGCTTCGAGCTCTGGCGGCAGCGGCGGGCCTTGAGCGAGAGTGGGTGGTCCCTTAAGATGAGACGGGAACCGGTACCGGTACCCGCCAGAGGCGGTTGATGAGGAGGGGCGAATCTACGGAGAGCGTGCGTTCGCCAGGGGCCTGTTCGCAGCTTTCGCCGCCGCCGGGTTCCGGGCGCCGGCAGCGGCGGACCTACTCGCCCCCCCACCTCACCGACTACGGATCGCTCCTCGAGCTCACCCTGGGCGGCCCCTATGGCAGCGGCGACAGCGGTCCCGGGCTCTTCACCCAAGATCCCCTGCCCTGACCCGCGGCCGCGCCGGGTCGGGCGCTGAGTCCGCGTGCCGCCCGCCCCGACGGTCCTCCACCTGCGGAGCCGCAGCTCCGCCTTCCGGCCGCTGGCCGCCTACTCGCTGGCCGGGCGCCTGCTGATCTGCGATCGCCGGCTGACCGAGCTCGCCGCCTTCCGGGTCGATGCCGGCGCCCTCGCCCGGCGGTCCGGCGTGCCCCGGGCCCCGGCCGGCCCGTTCCCCGAGGTCTGTTTCCGGGGGCCGGCCCGGGTAGGGGACCGCGAGCTGGAGGTGTGCTGTCGTCACGGACCGGGCGGCTACCTGCTCGAGGTCGCCGCGGCCGGCCGGTTCTGGTTGGCCGCCGACGGCGGGCAGCTGTGCTGCCTCGAGGAAGCCGAGCTGGCGCGCGCCGTCCTGCTCGGCCCCTGCCTGGCCCTGATCCTCGCTCTCGGGGGAGTGTTCGGCCTGCACGCTTCGGCGGTCGACACGGCCGGCGGCCGGGTGCTCGCCCTCTGCGGACTCTCGGGTGCCGGCAAGTCGACGCTGGCGCGCCGGCTCCGCGACGCGGGGTGGCGCCGGCGGGCCGACGACCTGCTGCCGCTCGCCGGCGGGCCCCGGGGGCCGGAGGCGCGGCTGAGGTTCCCCCAGTTCTCGCTGCCCCGGGAGCAGCAGGCGGACCCGGCCGAGCCGCCGGCGGCCCCGCTGGCGGCGGTCGTCTGTCTGACGCCGACCGAGGGCGAGCCGGGACCGGAGCTGCGCCGCCTCACCCCGCGGCAGGGGGCGGTCGCCGTCGCGCGGCACACCGTCGCCTCCCGCCTGTTCGCGCCGCCGCTGGCACGCCGGCACCTGGACTTCTGCGCCGGGGTGGCGGCCGCGGTGCCCCTCTACGAGCTGGCCTATCCGCAGCGGCTCGATCAGCTCGACCGGCTGGCCGCGATGGTGGGCGATCTGCTCCGCGGCTCCTGAGCGGCCAGCAGGGGCTGTCGAACCCGGTGGCTAGGCCCCGGCCGCGGCCCGGGCGCGCTCTTCGGAGCTCTGGATCTCGACGATGCCCTCGGCCGCCAGCTGCTCCGGCGCTTCGTTGATCCGCCGCAACAGCTCGGAGGGCTGCAGCTTGGCCGCCCGGGGAGTGCCCAGCAGACCGAACCAGTGGTTGCGGCCGCGCCCCTTTGCCAGGTAGAGGGCCCGGTCGGCGATGCCCACGACCTGCTCCCAGGTCAACAGCTCGGGCCGCCGGGGGACGAAGGGCAGGGCCGCAAAGCCGAGCGAGCAGGACAGCTCGGCCTGCCGGCCGTCGCCGAGATCGAAGGAGTGGGCGGCGACGGCGTCGCGGATGCGCTCGGCCAGGCCCTCGGCCATCCGGGGCTCGGTGCTGCGGCCCACCACCAGGAACTCGTCGCCGCCCCAGCGGACCAGCGTGTCCGACTCCCGGCAGGCCTGACGCAGCAGGTCGCGGACCTGCATCAGCACCAGATCACCGGCGGCGTGACCGTAGGTGTCGTTGACTTCCTTGAAGCCGTCGAGGTCGAAGATCAGGAACAGCAGATCGGGGGTCAGCTCGCTGCCGGCGACGGGCGCGGTGCCGACGGCGGCGGGTCGCTGGGCGTAGTAGCGCTCGACCACCGCCACGTCGCCGGCGATGTTGCGGAGCAGGAAGCGGCGGTTGCGGAGCCCGGTCAGCGAGTCGGTGACGCTGGCCTCCTCGAGCTTGCGGTTGACCTGCTCGAGGACGGTGTTCTTCTCCGCCAGCTCGCGGGTGCGGGCGTGGACTTCACGCTCCAGCTTGCGGCTGTACTCGGCCTCGCGCTCCAGCTTCTGCTGCTGGGCCCGGGTGTAGGCGATCAGCGCCAGGACCACGGCCAGGCTGTAGAGAGTGTAGGCCCACCAGGTCTTCCAGGGGGGCGGAATGACCCGGATGTTGACCGCCAGCCCGTCTTCGTTCCACACTCCGTCGTTGTTGCCGCCGCGGACCCGGAACACGTAGTTGCCCGGATCGAGATTGGTGTAGGTGGCGCGGCGGACGCCGGCCACTTCGATCCAGTCGGGGTCGAAGCCCTCCAGCTTGTAGGCGTAGAGGTTGCTCTCGGGGGCGGTGTAGTCGAGGGCCGCGAACTCGAAGGTGACCACGTAATCGCGGTAGTGGAGCTCGATCGGCTGGTCGGCCGCCAGCGGGTCGAGCTCGACCGGCCGGTTGAGCTTGAGGAACGAGGTCAGCACCACCGGCGGCACGTGGGTGTTGTTGCCGATCTGTTCGGGCCGGAAGAAGTTGAAGCCGCGGTTGCCGCCGAAGTAGAGCTCGCCGCTGCTGTGCCGCAGGTAGGCCCCGGAGTTGAACTCGTTGCTCTGCAGGCCGTGGGCGGTGTCGAAGTTCTTGAAGATCTCGGTCCTGGGATCGAACCTCGACAGCCCGTTGTTGGTGCTCAGCCACAGGTAGCCGAGGTCGTCCTCGACGATGCCGAAGACGGCGTTGTTGGGCAGCCCCTCGCGCTCGGTGTAGCGCTTGAAGATCCCCTGGTGGGCCGCCCGGGGGCCGGGGTCCCAGCGGTTGAGCCCGCGCTGGGTGCCGATCCACATCACGCCCTCGCGGTCCTCGCGGATCGTGTAGATGGTGTTGCTCGACAGGCTGACCATCTTGCCGGGCACGTGCCCGTAATGGGTGAAGCTGCCGCTGTCGCGGTCGAGACGGCTGAGGCCGCCGCTTTCAGTGCCCACCCACAGGTCGCCGGACGTCGACTCCCACAGCGCGGTCACCAGGTCGCCGGCCAGGCTGGTCGGGTTGTCGGGATCGTGCCGGTAGTGGACGAACTTCTCGGCCTCCCGGTCGAAGCGGTTGAGGCCACCCTGGAAGGTGCCGATCCACAGGAAGCCGTCGCTGCCCTCCAGCAGGGTGGTGACGCCATCGCTGCTCAGGCTGTTGGGATCGGCGGGATCGTGGCGGTAGTGCTCGAAGCCGGCGGCGCCGAGGACCAGCTTGTTGAGTCCGCCGGCCAGGGTCCCGGCCCACACCGTGCCCTGCCCGTCCACCAGCAGCGACATCACCCGGTCGTCGCTCAGGCTGCCCGGGTCCTGGGCGTCTTCGCGGAAGTGGGTGAAGGTGCGGCGCTCGCGATCCAGCCGGTTGAGGCCGCCGCCGTAGGTGCCGACCAGCAGGGCGCCGTCGACGTCCTCGGCGAAGGCGGCGACGACGTTGCTCGACAGGCCGCCGGGCTCGGCAGGGTTGGCCTGGTAGGCCGAGAAGAAGCCGGCGTGGGGGTTCCAGCGGCTGGTGCCGCCGCCCTGGGTGCCGATCCACAGCACGCCGCCGCGGTCCTGGAAGATCGACAGGATGCGGTTCTCGCTGAGGCTGGTGGCACGCCCCGGGTCGTTGCGATAGATGGCGAAGCCGGCCCCTTCGCCACGCCACTCGTTGAGGCCGTCGTCGGTGCCCACCCACAGCGTGCCCTGATCGTCCTGGAAGATCGCGCGCACGCGGTTGGAGCTCAGGCTCGAGGGGTCCTGGGGCCGATGACCGAAACGCTTGAAGCTCTCGCGCGCCGGGTCGAGCCGGTAGAGCCCGTCCTCGTAGGTGCCCAGCCACAGCAAGCCGGCCTGGTCCTCGAAGATGGCGCGGACCCGGCTGGCCGGCAGACGCCCGGGCCGCTCCGCGTCCTGCAGGAAGTGTTCGAAGCTCTGGGTCGAGGCGTCGAAGCGGTCGAGCCCGCCGCCGTCGGTCCCCACCCACAACGACCCGGAGCGATCCTGATAGAGCGCGATGATCTTGTCGTGGCTGAGGCTGTCGGCCTCGGCCGGGTTGTGGGTGAAGCGCGTGAAGTCGCCGCTGGCGGGGTCGAAACGGTTGAGCCCGCCGCCGTCGGTGGCGATCCAGATGAGACCCTCACGGTCTTCGAGCAGCACCCGGATGCGGTCGTTGCTGAGGCTGTTGGGGTTCGAGGGGTCGTGGCGGAGGGCGGTGAAGGTGCCTGACTGGGGGTCGTAGCGGTTGAGCCCGCCGCCGACCGTGCCGGCCCACAGGGTGCCCCGACGGTCTTCGAGAACGGTGTAGACGAAGCTGTCGGACAGCGTGCCCGGGGTCAGCGGGTCGTGCCGGAAGGCGGTGAAGGAGTAGCCGTCCCAGCGGTTGAGCCCGTCCTGGGTGGCGAACCACATGAAACCGCGGCGGTCCTGGTAGATGTCGTAGACGTCGTTCTGGGAGAGCCCGTCCTCACCGGTGAGGCGCTCGAAGCGGATGTTCTTGACCTGTGCCGTCAGCGGGGCGGCGCCCGCTCCGGCGAGCGCCAGCAGCCCCACCAGCCGCGCCGTCAGCCGCCGCCAGCCCGCCGGAGGGCGCACGCACCGGCCCTCTGAGCAGTGCCGTGGAGCTGTGACAGGTCTCACCCGAACCGCCTCCCGCTGACAGCGTCAGCCTGCGGTGCTTTCCGGCTGCACCCCGCGTGCCAGAAGCCCCGCCAAGACGCATCCTCGCACCCGGCGGCCTGGCATTCCAGTAACCTCCTTGTTTTGTTTCACTTGGGCGAGTTCATCGGCAGCGCGGCCAGGGTCACGCCAGTCCGGGCGGGCCAGCCGGAAATTCCTGGACCACCCTCTGTGACAAAAAATGGCGCATGCCGCTAGTGTTCCGTGCGGTAAGTTCCTTGTCACATCGAGAGCGGGATGCAGCGCCGCTCGAATGTAAAGGAACTTGCCGCACGGGACACTAGCCGCCGCCCTGGCCGGCGACCTTCTCGGTGTCGGCCGGCCGCGGCAGCTGCGAGACCCGCCGCCGAAAAGTCGGCGGAGTCACCCCCAGCAGCTGGGCGCCGCGGCGTACGTCGCCCGGATGCCGCTCGAGGATCTCCTCTAGCAGCAGGCGCTCGGTCACCTTGAGCAGGGCGGCGCCCTGCAGCTCCTCGCAGCGCACCAGCCGGCCGAGCAGCTCGCGGACGCCCGACCAGCTGCGCGAGCGGCCGGCCAGCCCGGCGTCGACCTCCAGCGCCGCCTTGCGCAGCCGGCGGCGGAAGGTGGTCTCGGGCAGGCCGACGCTGATCGCGGCGCGGCGGGCGGTGCCACCGGCGGCCTCCTGCGCCTCCAGGACCAGATCCTCGCGGAGCCACCGGCCCAGGGGCAGCAGCGGCGAGTCGGCGTTACCGGCGTCGAGCTGCTGGCCCAACGCCTGGCGGAGGGCTGCGAGCAGCTCGTCGCCGCCGCGCAGGGCGCCGGGGGCGTCGGCGGGCGCCGCCTGGGGGCCGGCCTGGGCCGCCGCCTCGGCCGCGGGGGGCTGCGGTGCGGCGCCGCCCGCCGCTGCCGCCGGTCGGCCACCCTCGGTGGTCGCCGGCAGCCCCAGCTCGGCGGGGCCGAGCTGGGTGGCCTCGCAGAGGATGACCGCCTGCAGCACGCGGTTCTGGAGCTCGCGGACGTTGCCGGGCCAGCTGTGCCGGCTCATCTCCTCCTCGGCTTCGGGCGTGAACTGGCGAACGCTCTTGTGGTACTGGGCCGAGAAGGTCTCGAGGAAGTGCCGGGCCAGGTGGAGGATGTCGTCGGGCCGGTCCCGGAGCGGCGGGACGTCGAGCCGGACGACGTTGAGCCGGTAGTAGAGGTCCTCGCGGAAGCGCCCGGCAGCCGCCTCGATGCCGAGGTCGCGATTGGTGGCGGCCAGGATTCGCACGTCGACCCGACGCGGCTTGGAGCCGCCGACCGGCGTGAACTGCTTCTCCTGCACGAAGCGCAGCAGCTTGCTCTGCACCTCGAGCGGCAGCTCGCCGACCTCGTCGAGCAGCACGGTGCCGCGGTGGGCCTCGGCCAGCCGGCCTTGGCGGCGCTGCTGGGCGCCGGTGTAGGCGCCCTTCTCGTGACCGAACAGCTCGCTCTCGATGAGGGTGGTGGAGATCGCCCCGCAGTCGACCACCACCATCGGCCCGGTGCGTCTGGGGCTCAGTTCGTGGATGGTACGGGCGAGCAGCTCCTTGCCGGTGCCGCTGGCGCCGGTGATCAGCACGGTGGCGTCGGTGGGGGCGACGCGGCGGGTGGTGGCCACCAGGCTGTCCATCTCGGGCGAGCTGTAGACCAGCTTGGCCTGGCGGAGCGCCTGGCGCAGCTCCTTGAGCTCGGCCCGCAGCCGGCGCTGCTCCTGTTCCTGGCGCCGCAGTTCGGATTCGGCCAGCCGCGCCCGGTCGAGCGCCATCCCCACCTGCGAGGCCAGCGCCTTGAGGAATACCTGGTCCGAGCTGTCGAGGGCGAGAGTGCCGACCCGGCCGTCGAGATAGAGACAGCCCACCGGCTCGCTGCCGGTGTGGAGGGGGACCGCGTAGTGGGCCCGGCCGATGGCCTCGCCCCCGTCCTCGCCCTCGGCCACGGCCTCCTTGGGGTCGCCGCCCTCGAGGCTGGCGGCCATCAGCCGGCGCGCCCGCGGGCCGGCCTCGACGGTCTCGACGCGGCGCTGGACGCCGCCCTCGGCCGGTTGCCGGGTGAGGCCGCGCTGCAGGTTCAGCTCGCCGTCCTCACCGCGCAGGAACAGCCCGACGCGGTCGGGCTTGAGGCTGGCGTAGAGGCGGTCGACGACCTGCTGAGCCAGCCGGTCGAAGTCCGGGCCGGCGGCGATGGCGTCGATGATGTCCCACAGCAGGACCATGTTGCGGTAGTCCTTGGTAACGTCGCCGGTGAAGATGCCGCTCAGCCGGTCGAAGTTGCCGCTCTCCTCGGCCTCGGGGCCGGCCCCCCAGTCGACGATGCTGCCGCTGCCGCGCCGCTTGGCGGCGTTGAGCGCCTGGTCGGCGCGACGCAGCAGGTCGAGCGGATGGCGGACCTCTTCGTCGTCGGCGTGGAAGACGGCGATGCCGATGCAGAAGCCGAGCCGGACGGCGCCTTCGAGGAAGGCCGCCTCGGTAAGGTAGCGGAGGATCTTGCGGGCGACGGCCGTGGCCTCTTCGAGGGCGGTGGCCGGCAACATGGCCGCGAAGATGACGCCACCGTAGCGAGCCACCGAGTCCGAGCTGCGCAGCGCGGTGCGCAGCCGCAGGCTCATCTCGCGCACGATGCGGTCGCCCGCCTCGCGGCCGAACCGCTCGTTGACGGCGGCGAACTCGTCGGGGTTGATCAGCAGCAGCCCGAAGGACAGGTCCTGGAGGCGCGCCTTCTCGAGCTCGGCGGCGAGCAGCGCCTGGAAGCCCGCCCGGTCGGGGAGCCCGGTCACCGGGTCGCGGAGGATGGCGGCCACCTTCGAGGCATGGCTGGCCAGCGCGCCGCCGAGCGCGAACAGCCACTCCCACCAGTGAGCCGAACCCTCCTCCCCCTCGAGCTGGGAGGAGAGATGACGATGGGTCAGTCGATCGAGGGCCGGCCCGCTGCCCGCAGCGAAGCGCAGCCCCAGCCAGGCGCCGGGCACGATCCCGCGGAGGCCGTCGGTGTCGGTCCGCCGCCGGCTGCGGGCGGGCTCGCCGCGCTCGCGCGGCAGGTTCGGAGCCAGCCAGGCGGACTGGACGGCCGGCAGCGGGACGAGGACGCTCTCGGGACTCTCGCTGGGCACGGTCAGTGCCGGACCGTCGCCCTTGCGGGCGGCACCCTGCTCGGCGAGCGCCAGGTCGGCGGTGGCGGCCGCCGCCTGGGCCCGCTCGAGATCGGCGAACTCCGGCACCGGCGGCTCGTCGCCCTCCTGCAGCAGCAACGGCTCGGAAAAGCCGCTGAGTGGTGCCGGCACGTAGAGCGACGCCGCGGCGGCGCCGCTCAGCCGCCGGATGCCGCGCACGTAGGAGCGGAGCAGCTCGGCTTCTTCGATCATCGACGAGCTCGCAGCGCAGGGGACTTGTTTGGCACCAGCCTCAGGGCACTGGCCACCAGTCGGGCCCGCGGAAGGGAGGTCCCCGCCTGGCTACGGAGCAGCTCTTCCAGCCGGCGGGATGCTAACACGGGCCCCGAGCGGCCCGCCGCGGAAAGA
>JBFGCA010000079.1:0-22030 GCA_041567315.1 Thermoanaerobaculia bacterium
CCGTTGCCACCGCCACCGTTGCCACCGCCGCCACTGCGGTTGTTGCCTCCCCGGGCGCTCGCCCACACCGCTCGGTCGGCCCATACCCGCCGGATGCCCGGCTCACGCGCCAGCCGCCGCGCCTGGTCGCGGGTCAGCTGCGCTGCTACCGCGTCGATGATCCCGAGCCGGTGGGTCACCTGCCCCCCGGCCGCGGCGACCAGGGCCGCGGCGTCGGAGCCCGTCCCGGCTTGCACGATGTAGGAGGAAGCGGACCAGGACCGGTGCAGGCCGGCCGCGAGCAGCAGGGCCAGGCCGGCGCCGGCGAGGATTCCCAGCTTGTTGAACATCCCGAGCTCCTCTCAAGAGGTCCGGCGCCAGGCACAGGCGCCAGCTCCGAAAAACCAGGCCCTCCGTGTCGGAAAAGAGCGGCGGACGTGTACCGACACGCCTGGTCAAGACAACAATCCGCGTACCATCGATTCATCGCCATGGCTGCATGGGCGCGGCCCGCCGGCGGGGCGGCTCGTCGGGCCGGCGCGGGCGCGCGGACTGGGCGGCCTGGAAAAAAAGGGCCGCAGGGCACCACAAAAGAGGCTCGTGCCCGCCAGGCCACAGTCCGGCGCGCAAACCGGGTATCCTCTGGCTGGCTCCGCCCCGGAGCCCCCCGCCAGCGGACCCACCCCGACGATGTTCCCCCTTCCCGCGCTCCTGGAGTCCTTCTTCCGCGAGGTCGGGCGGTTCTTCCTGCTGCTCTGGCGGGTGGTGGTGTGGACGCCCCGGCCGCCCTACGACTGGCGCCAGCTGCTGCGCCAGATGACTTGGGTGGGAGTCGACTCGCTGCCGGTGATCCTGCTCACCGCCATGTTCACCGGCATGGTGCTGGCGCTCCAGACCTTCAACGTGCTGGTGCGGTTCAACGCCGAGCGCTACGTCGGCTCGCTGGTGGCGCTGTCGATGGTGCGCGAGCTGTCGTGCGTGCTCGGCGGGCTGGTGATCGCCGGCCGCTCGGGCTCGGCGATGGGCGCCGAGCTGGGGACCATGCGGGTGACCGAGCAGATCGACGCCCTCGAGGTGATGGCCACCGACCCGGTCCACTACCTGATGGTGCCGCGGGTGTGGGCCACGGTGCTGGTGCTGCCGCTGCTGATCGTCATCGGCGACGGCATCGGCATCTGGGGCGGCTATCTGGTGTCGGTGGTGCTGATGGGCGCCAACCCGGTGGGCTACGTGGAGAACACCTTCCAGTACATGCAGCTCAACGACCTGCTCTCGGGGCTGATCAAGGCCGCCTTCTTCGGGCTGCTGATCGCGGTCATCGGCTGTCAGAAGGGCCTCTACGCCAGCGGCGGCGCCGAAGGGGTGGGCCGCGCCACCACCCGCTCGGTGGTCCTGGCCTCGATCTCGATCCTGATCTCCGACTTCTTCCTCACCAAGCTGCTGTTCTGAGTCCGCCCGCCATGCCCGCAGCCACCGACGCGCCGGTCAAGATCCGCATCCGCGACCTCCACAAGTCGTTCGACGGCAAGGCGGTGCTGCGCGGCGTCGAGCTCGAGATCCGCCGGGGGGAGTCGATGGTGGTGGTCGGCGGCTCGGGCACCGGCAAGAGCGTGCTGCTCAAACACGTCATCGGGCTGCTCAAGCCGGACCGCGGCACGGTCGAGGTCGACGGGGTGGCGGTCGAGACGCTCGGCTACCGGGAGATCGCCCGCTTCCGGCGGCGCTTCGGGATGGCCTTCCAGGAGGGGGCGCTGTTCGATTCGATGACGGTGGCCGAGAACGTGGCCTTCCCGCTCCGCCGCCGGGGCGAGCTGCGGCCGGACGAGATCCGCCGGCGGGTGGCCGAGTGCCTGGCCGAGGTAGGGCTCGAGGACGTCGGCGAAAAGATGCCCTCCGAGCTGTCGGGTGGCATGCGGCGGCGGGTAGGCTTCGCCCGCGCCGTCGCCCACGAGCCCGAGATCCTGCTCTTCGACGAGCCCACCACCGGGCTCGACCCGGTCACCAAGCGGACCATCGACGCGCTGATCGTCGAGCTGCGCCGCCACCACGGGGCGACCACCGTCACCATCAGCCACGACATGCCCAGCGTGCTGCGGATCGCCGACCGCATCGCCATGCTCCACGAGGGCACGATCGCCGCCGTCCTCACCCCCGACGAGTTCCGCCGCTCGTCCGACCCGCGGATCCGCGACTTCCTGAGCGGCGCCCTGCTGGCCGATTCCGCCTAGCCATCGAACCAGACCCTTCCGGAGAGACCCATGTCGCCAACCGTCAAAGTCGGAATCTTCATGACCGCCGCCCTGCTCCTGCTGGGGTGGTTGATCCTGCGCGTCGAGGACCTGGCGCTCTTCCAGCCGCCGGGTCAGCGGGTCGAGGCGGTCTTCGACTCGGTGGCCGGGCTCGACGACAAGTCGTCGATACGGGTCGCCGGGGTGAGGGTCGGACGGGTGGACGGCATCCGGCTGGAGGGCCAGCGGGCGGTCGTCACCCTGCTGCTCGAGCAGCCGGTGCCGCTCACCACCGGGGCCGCGGCCACCATCGCCAACCTGGGCCTGCTGGGCGACAAGTACGTGATTCTCGACCCCGGTCCGGAGGGCGGCGAGCCGCTGGCGGCCGGCGCGCGGCTGCCCGGGACGACCCCGGTGGGCTTCGACGAGGCGATGGCCAAGGTCAACGAGCTGGGCGAGTCGCTGCAGACGGTGGTGGGCTCGCTGGCCGACGGCGAGGACAGCACCCTGGAGGCCCTGCCCCGGCTGCTCGACAGCCTCGAGCGAACCAGCAACGAGATCGGCGCGCTGGTGGCCGCCAACCGCCGGCAGGTCACCGCCACCGTCGACCACCTGGCGCGCTTCAGCGGCACCCTGGCCGACGAGCTGCCGCGGCTCACCCAGCAGATGGGCCGGGTGCTCGAGCAGGTCGAGGCGGTGGTGGCCGAGAACCGCGACCAGTTCCGCGACGGGCTGGGGCTGGTCCGCGAGGCCGCGGCCGGCGTCCGCACCTCGATCGACAACCTGAACGAGATCACCGGGACCATCGCCAGCGGCGAGGGCACGATCGGCAAGCTGGTCTCGAGCGACGAGGCGCACGACTCGCTGGTCGCCGCCCTGGGCTCGGTCGAGGAGGGCGTCGCCACCCTCACCGACACCGTCGGCCGGGTCCAGAAGCTCCAGCTCGAGCTCGGCTTCGACAGCTACAACCTCGACGAGCTGGACGACTTCCGCAACGCCTTCAGCATCCGGCTGACGCCCCGCCCCAGCCGCTTCTACCAGCTCGAGCTGGTCGACGACCCACGCGGCAAGGTGCGGACCCGCACCGACGTCACCACCACCACACTGCCCGACGGCGCGGTCGAGACCACCACCGTCCGCCGGGTGACCACCGAGGACGACCTCACCCTCTCGGCCCAGGTCGGCTTCCGCCTGGGCGACGCCCGGGTGCGGGCCGGGGTGTTCGAGTCGGCCGGCGGCGCCGGCCTCGACTATGGCCTCTTCGACGAGCGGCTGTGGCTGTCGCTCGAGGCCTTCGACTTCGGTCGCGAGGAGGACCTCGACCCGCGGCTGCGGCTCACCGGCCGCTTCCGGCTCCATCCCAACTTCCACCTCCTGGCCGGCTACGACGACTTCCTGGAGAGCGACCGCAGCTCGCTGTTCTTCGGCGGCGGCCTGAGCTGGACCGACGACGACCTCAAATACCTGCTCGGCTCGCTCCCCCTGGCCGGCGGGCTGTAGGGAACCGCGTCGCAGGGCTTGCGGTAACCTCTCCCGGGTGTCCGGAACGCCCTCCTTCGAGATCGAGCGGCTGGGGCCGGCGGAGCGGCCGAGCCCGGTGACGGTGCCGTCGGACGAGGTGTTCGTCGACGACTCGACGCGCCTCTTTCTCGACCCCCACCTGGAGTCGGTGCGGCGCGACCTGGCGGCCGGGCGCGAGCCGCCCGGCTTCGAGGTGGCCGGTCCGCGCGCCCGCATCTTCTTCGACCCGGAGACGACGCGGGCGGCGATCGCCACCTGCGGCGGGCTGTCGCCGGGTCTCAACGACGTCATCCGGGCGCTGGTGCTGGCGCTGTGGCACCGATACGGGTTGCGCGAGATCTTCGGCGTCGGGCACGGCTACCAGGGCCTGCGCCGCCGGCATCCCGAGTGGCGGCCGCTCGAGCCGGAGACCGTGCGGCACATCCACGAGCAGGGCGGCACCCTGCTCGGCACCTCGCGCGGCACCCCGCCGACCGCCGAGATCGTCGATTCGCTCCAGGCCAAGGGCATCGACCTGTTCTTTCCCATCGGCGGCGACGGCACCATGCGCGGGGCGCTCGAGATCAGCCGGGAGGCGGCGCGGCGCGGGCTGCCGCTGGCGGTGGTGGCGCTGCCCAAGACGATCGACAACGACATCCCTTTCGTGCGCCGCTCGTTCGGGTTCGAGACCGCGGTGATGCGGGCCAGCGACGCGGTGCGCTCGGCCCACCTCGAGGCCCAGTCGGTCCACCGCGGGATCGGCCTGGTCAAGCTGATGGGCCGCCACTCGGGCTACGTCGCGGCCAGCGCGGCGCTGGCCACCGGCCACGCCAACTTCTGTCTGGTGCCCGAGGTGGAGTGGAGCCTGGAGGGCGCGGGCGGGCTCTTGAGCCTGCTCGAGGAGCGGTTGGCCGAGCGCTCGCACGCCCTCATCGTGGTCGCCGAGGGGGCCGGCCAGTACTACTTCAAGGACACCGGCGAGCGCGACCCCTCGGGCAACCGCAAGCTGGGGGACGTCGGGCTCTACCTCAAGCACCGGCTGGTCGAGCACTTCAAGGCCCGCGGCGCACCGGTGCGGCTCAAGTACATCGACCCCAGCTACCTGGTGCGCTCGGCCCCGGCCAACCCCAGCGACTCGCTGCACTGCGCGCGGCTGGCCCAGAACGCGGTCCACGCGGCGATGGCCGGCCGGACCGCGATGCTGCTCGGCTACTGGCACGGGCGGCTGACCCACGTGCCGCTGGCGGCGCTGGCCGGCCGCACCCGCGCCATCAACCCGCGCGGCGAGCTGTGGTGGAACGTACTGGAGTCGACCGGGCAGCCGGTCAGGATCGGCGACCCGGCGCTCATCGACCCGGCGCGGCTGGCCTGATGCCGGTCGCAACGCTCGACCGGCCGGCCCTGGCGGAGCTCCGCGACGCCGCCGGGCGGCTGGCGGGGCGGATCGTCCGCACCCCGCTGGTGCGGCTGGCCGAGGAGACGCCGGCCGAGATCTGGCTCAAGCTCGAGAACCTCCAGCCGATCGGCTCGTTCAAGGTGCGCGGGGCCGGCAACGCCATGCTGCTGGCCGGCCGGCGGCGGCTGGCCGGCGGCGTCTACACCGCCAGCGCCGGCAACATGGCCCAGGGGGTGGCGTGGTGGGCGCGGCGGCTGGAGACCCGCTGCTCGGTGGTGGTGCCCGAGGGCGCGCCAGCCACCAAGCTCGAAGCCATCGAGCGGCTCGGGGGCCGCGCGGTGCGGGTGCCGTTCGAGGATTGGTGGCGGGTGCTGGTCGAGCACCGCTACGCCGGGCTCGAGGGGCTGTTCATCCACCCGGTGAGCGACCCGGCGGTGATCGCCGGCAACGGCACCATCGGCCTGGAGATCGTCGAGGACCTGCCGGCCGTCGACACGGTCATCGTCCCCTACGGCGGCGGCGGCCTCTCCTGCGGCATCGCCGCCGCGGTCAAGACGCTGCGGCCGCAGGTGCGGGTGCTGGCCGCCGAGGTCGATGGCGCGGCGCCGCTCGCCGCCGCGCTGGCCGCCGGCCGGCCGGTCGAGATCGACTACCGCCGGAGCTTCGTCGACGGCATCGGCGGCAAGAACGTGCTCCGCGAGATGTGGCCGCTGGCCCGCGACCTCCTCGACGGCTCGATCGTGGTCGGCGCCAAAGAGGTGGCGGCGGCGGTGCGGCTGCTGGCGGTGCGCAACCGGGTGGTGGCCGAGGGCGCCGGCGCAGTGGCGGTGGCGGCGGCGCTCGGCGGCCGGGCCGGGGGCGACACTGCCGTCGGCAGCCCGGTGGCCTGCGTCGTCTCTGGCGGCAACCTCGACGCCGAAAAGCTGGCGGTCATCCTCGGCGGCGGAGTACCCTGAGCGCCGGGGAACCTCCATGCCGAGCGAGCTCGAGACCTTCCGCGTCCTGGGCGAAGCGCTGGCCATCGGCCTGCTGGTAGGGGTCGAGCGCTACCGCGGCCGCGGTCCGGGGGAAAAGAAGGCCGCCGGGGTGCGCACCTTCGCCCTCTTCGCGCTGCTGGGCGCGGTCTGCGGCATCCTCGACGAGACCCTGCTGACCGGGATCACCTTCACCGCGGTGGCGGCGCTGGTGCTGGCCGGCTACGCGCGCTCACCGGCCGAGGCACTGGGGATGACCACCGAGTTCGCCGCCCTGCTGGTCTTCTGGCTCGGCTTCCTGCTCCGCACCCACGAGCTGCCGGCGATCAGCCTGGGGATCGTGCTGACCATCTTCCTGGCCTCCAAGCGGCCGCTCCACGACTTCGTCAAGGAGCGGATCAGCGAGGCCGAGTTCGAGGCCACCTTGAAGTTCCTGGCCGTGGTGCTGGTGGTCTACCCGGTGCTCCCCGACCAGGCGATGGGGCCGTTGGGCTTCTTCAACCCGCGCCAGGTCTGGGGCCTGGTCATCCTGGTCTCGACCCTGAGCTACGCCGGCTACTTCCTGATCCGCTGGCTGGGGCCGCGCCGCGGCCTCGGCGTCGCCAGCCTGGCCGGCGGCGTGGTGTCGACCACCGCGGTCACCATGTCGCTCGCCGACCGCGCCCGTCAGCACCCCGAGGCCAGCCGGCTGTGCGGCGTCGTCGCCGTGGTGGCCAACGCGGTCCAGGGGCCACGGCTGCTGCTTCTCTTGTGGGTGGTCGACCGCGAGCTGGCGCGGACGCTGCTCGTCCCGCTGCTGGGGATGGCCGCGGTCGGGCTGGCCGGCGGCTGGCTGCTCTCCCGGCGGCTGCGCGGCGGCGAGGACCTGCGCTTCCCGCTCCAGAACCCCTACTCGCTGGCCCCGGCGCTCAAGTTCGGGCTGTTCTTCGTCGCCGTCCTGCTGGTGGTGCGGCTGGCCGGCCAGGCGCTGGGCGACCGCGGCTTCCTGCTGGCCAGCGCCCTGGCCGGCACCGGCAGCGCCAGCGCCGCCCTGCTGTCGCTCGCCCAGCTCACCGGCAAGAGCGCCCTGGCCGGCCCGGTGGCGGCCGCCGCGGCGCTTATCGCCGTCGCCGCCAACGCCGCCGCCAAGTTTCTCCTGGCCCTCGTCAACGGCACCCGCCCGATGGCCCTCTGGCTCGGCGGCGGCCTCCTCACCATGGTGGCCACCGGCTTCGCCCTCCTCTACCTAGGCGCGGGCCACTAGACCGGGATCCGCAGAGCAACGGTCTCAAGAAAAGCGGCGGCCGGCGGAAGAACCGCCGGCCGCCGGGTTCACGCTTGCTCGCTGTCCGGCGGCGTCGAGCCGCAGGGAGCGAGGCTGGTTGGGGGTCAGTGGCGCCAGTAGAAGCGCAGGTCGAGGTGGGGGACCGCCCAGCCCCAGCGGCGGTACCAGTTGCCGCGGTAGTGGGCGCGGCCCGGGCCGTAGACCCAGCGCTCGTAGCGCTCGGTCAGCTCGTACATCAGGCGGTCGACGCGCTCGAACTGCACCTCCACCCGGCCGATGCCGTGCAGCCAGTAGCGAGCCTCGGCCGCCCGGTAGTAGACGTGCTCCAGCGCCCGGAAGTCGGAGTGGGTGTGGCGCGGATCGCGGTAGTAGCGCTCGACCTCGCGGTGGAAGTGCCGCGCCCGGTCCTCCAGCTCGTGGATGCGGCGCAGCGCCGCCTCCTCACGCCGGTCGCCGTGGTGGGCGAAGCGCTCGGCGTCGCGGTGCAGCCGGCGAGCAGCATTCTCCAGCTCGTGCGCCAGACCCTGGACCGCCTCCCACGGCTCCACGGTCGGGTGGGCGGCGCGGGCAACGCCCGCCCCCAGGGTCAGCACGGCGGCAGCAATCAGTACGACTCTGGTGGTAGGCCTCATGGCGGTCTCCTTTCTCCAGTCCGCCAGTGAGGGGCGCAAGCCCGGTGCCAGAGGCCACAAGCCACTGAAAACAAACAACTTCCTTTGTCGCTCCCGCGGACCCGGACCCTCCTACCGTCCTTTTCAGGGGACACCTTCGAAGCCCGCGCGAGAAACCCCCCAGGGAGGTGCCAGCCGCTTCCTCGCGATGCGAGTGCCACCCATCTGTTCGGGCGGCCCGGCCGAAGGTGCGGCCCGGCCGAAGGTGCCACCCACTTGGTCAGCGGCCTCGATGCCGGTCCTGCCGGGCGGGCGGCAGCACCTCCTCGTAGCGGGCCTGCCGCTCGATCTCCTCGCGGCGGGCGCGTTTCCAGTAGGTCGGGAGGTCTTCGTCGGTCTCGAAGCCCTTGAGGTTCCGGGTGACCGCGGCGAGCCAGCGGGGCGAGGTGCCACCCGTTTCGTCGCGCCACCCGCTTCGTCGCGGCGGTGCCATTGCGGCCCACCCGGGCCGTCACCGCCTCGGCCCCGTCGCGTCCGCGGCGGTGTATCGTCGGCGGCGCCGATTCAGAGGGGAGGTGCCCGATGCCGCCGACGGTCGACCGCCGGACCCTGATCAAGCTCGCCGCCCTGGGGGCCGGCGCCGCCGCCACCGGCTGCCGGCCGCAGCCGTCGCCGGCCGAGCCCGCGGCGGCGGCCGGGTCCGCCACTTCGCCGCCGGCCTTCGAGCTCGAGGAGCTGACCGTCGCCGAGCTGCAGGCCGGCATGGCCGAGGGCCGCTGGACGGCACGCCGGCTCTGTGAGCTTTACCTGGCGCGGATCGAGGCGGTGGACCGCACGGGGCCGGCGGTCAACTCGGTGATCGCCACCGATCCGGCGGCGCTCGCGGCCGCCGACCGGCTCGACGAGGAGCGCCGCGGCGGCCGCCTCCGCGGCCCGCTCCACGGCGTGCCGGTGCTCCTCAAGGACAACATCGAGACCGCCGGAGCGATGGAGACCACCGCCGGCTCGCTGGCCGTGGCGGGCCGGCCGGCGGGCCGCGACGCCTTCCTCACCGCCCGGCTGCGCGAGGCCGGCGCGGTGATCCTCGGCAAGACCAACCTGTCCGAATGGGCCAACTTCCGCTCCGAGCGCTCCTCGAGCGGTTGGAGCGCGGTGGGCGGCCAGACCCGCAACCCCTACGCCCTGGACCGCAATCCCTGCGGCTCGAGCTCGGGCTCGGGGGCAGCGGTGGCCGCCAACTTCTGCGCGGTGGCGGTGGGGACCGAGACCGACGGCTCGGTGGTCTGCCCGTCCTCGGCCACCGGTATCGTCGGGATCAAGCCGACCCTGGGACTGGTGAGCCGCACCGGCGTGGTGCCGCTGGCCCACAGCCAGGACACCGCCGGGCCGATGGCCCGCACGGTGGCCGACGCGGTGGCGCTGCTGACGGCGATGGCGGGGACCGACCCCGCCGACGGAGCGACTCGCCAGGCCCCATGGACCGGCGGGGTCGAGCTCGGCGCCGATCCGGTGCGGGCGCTGCGTGGCGCCCGGCTCGGGGTGTGGCGCGAGCGCTTCGGCTTCCACGAGCGGGTCGACCGGCTGATGGAGGAGGCGCTCGCCGCGCTCGGCGACGCCGGCGCCGAGCTGGTCGACCCGGTGGGGCTCGAGCTGGCACCCGAGCTGGACGAGGCCGAGATGACGGTGCTGCTCTACGAGTTCAAGGCCGACCTCGACGCCTATCTGGCCGGTCGCGGCCAGACCGCACAGGTCGCCGACCTGGCGGCGCTGATCGAGTTCAACCGCCGCCACCGCGACCGCGAGATGCCCTACTTCGAGCAGGAGCTGTTCGAGCGCGCCCAGGAGAAGGGCCCGCTCAGCGATCCCGCCTACGCGGAGGCCCTCGCCGCCTGCGGCCGGCTCACCCGCGAGAGGGGCCTCGGCCGGGCGCTGGCCGCCAACCGGCTGGACGCGCTGCTGGCCCCCACCGGCGGCCCGGCCTGGGTCACCGACCTGGTCAACGGCGACCACTTCGGGGGCGGCAGCTCGCAGCCGGCGGCGGTGGCCGGCTACCCCAACGTCACGGTGCCGGCGGGCTTCGTCTTCGGGCTGCCGGTGGGGATCTCGTTCATCGGCGCCGCCTGGAGCGAGCCCCGGCTGCTGCGGCTGGCGGCCGGCTTCGAGCAGGCCACCCGCCATCGCCGGGCGCCGCGCTTGCTGCCCTCGGCCGAGCTGGAAGTCGAACCGAGGGCGGCGTTCGCCGCCTGATCCGCCCGTCGCTCAGAACACGAACTGCCACTGCACGAACACCGAGTCCTGGTCGCTGCCGGTGACGCCGAAGACGTTCTCGTCCATGCGGTAGGTGAACTGCACTTTCACCTTGTGCTTGTTCCAGAAGTAGTTGACGCCCGCCTCGGTACCGGTCCAGGTGTCCTGGTAGTTGTCGGCGTCGAGTGACTCCCAGCTCCCCACCAGCTCTAGCCGATTGCTGGGCAGCATGAAGCCGCCCTCGAGATGGAACTTGTCGAGGTCGGTGGTGCCGTTGCGGTAGACGCCACCGGTGAAGGTGGGATCCACGGTGTCGCCCGAGATCCGGTTGTACTCGGCGTCCACCGAGATGCCGTTGCCGCGCAGACCGGCGCTCAGCTCGATCCCCTGGGCGCTGTCGAGGTCGGCCCTGGAGGAGCTGGTCGACAGCCCGGTCAGCGGGTCGGTGTAGGTGTTGTTGTCATCGTCGTTCGACCAGGAGAAGAAGGCCAGGCTGAAGTTGCTCTTGAGGCCCGAGGTGTTGAAGTCGCCCTGGTCGAAGGCCACGAACCCCTGCGGGTGGAAGTCCATTCGGCCGCCGATCACCACCCCCTCGTTCCAGTCGCTCTTGTCGTTGGCCGGGCTGTCGAAGTCCATCCGGCGGACGTCGGGATCGTGCTGCTCGCCGCCCACCGCCAGCGCCCAGGTGAGCTTCTTTCCGGCGCGCTCCCCCTCGAGCTTGAAGCCGAGCTGGCGGTCGGGGGTGCCGAAGTTGTGGTCGCCGACGAAACCGCGCTCGACCGTCTGCTGACGCTTGGAGGAGGCCAGGAACTCGCGCGAGAACGGCGTCTTGGAGTTGCCGATCGTCAGGGTCAGGTTCTGCCAGCCCGTGTACTGCATGTAGGCGTCCTTGACCGCCACCTCGTCGTCGTCCTCCGCCTTGCCGAAGTCGAACTGGACCTTGCCGGACCAGTTCTTGGTGACGCTGCCGGCGACGTAGGGTCGCAGGCGGCGGAAGAAGACGTCATCGCTGCTCTCGCCGCCGTCCGGCTCGGTCCGCAGGTACTGGATCTGCACCCGGGCGCCGATCTCGACGAACTTGTCGCCGTCCTCGTAGACCTTGATCCCGGCGCCGGCCGGCGCCGCGGACAGCCCCAGCACACAGAGCGGCACCAGGACGCTCAGCTTCCCACCTTCTCGACGCAACATCGCTTCCTCCTCGTTCGGTTTCGACCCGATTCGGCAGCCCACCGACGGCCGAGCCGCGGCGAGCGGCGCGGAGAGTCTAGGCAGACAGCGGGTCAGAGATGCGGCGGACGGGTGACAGCGATGCGACAGCGGAGCCGGCACCACTGCCGGGAGCCGGCTGGTGCCTGTAGGGACTGTCGACGGACGGAGGCCTAGCAGCCCGTGGTGGAAGTCCGCCCGTTCGTCTGGCGGCGGGGCGGAGCCGTCTGCGGCGTTGCCGCTCCTCGACAATGGCCCGGCATTGCCTGCGTCGCGTCGCCTGGCATCCGGCCCCACCGCGCTCGCCAGCCGACCCGACCGACTTCCACCACGGGCTGCTAGTGTCCCGTGCGGTAAGTTCCTTTACATTCGAGCGGCGCTGCATCCCGCTGGGCGGCGTTGCTCCTCGGTCACGGGTCGCCGCTACTGCCGCGGGCGGCGACTGCCATCGCTTGCACCGCCTGGCGCACCGCCCGCTCGGCGGCCTCCTGGGCGGCCCTGATCTGCTCGGTCGTCGCTCTCAGCGTCTCGTCCAGAGCCTCTTGCGCCGCTCGGTGGGCGGTCGCGATCGCCTCGGCCGTCGGTTGACCCGGATCCTGGCCCGGAGCCGTGGCCCGCCGCTTGGCTGGTCGTTTTCCTGCGCTGGCTTTCCTGGCCGCCGGTCGCTTGGCCTTCGGTTTCGCTCGCTCTTTCGCCATGATGCTCCCCCTATGTCCCGGCCAACTCCTCGGCCAGTGCCTTGAGCTTGGCGAGGGTCTCTACCAGATCGCCCGGATCGAGGGCCTCCTGCAGCGACCTCACCGCCTTGGTCAAGGCCTCGAGATGCTCGGCCGAACGCGCCTCGCCGTCCAGCAGGGCTCGCGCCGCCGCGGCGGTGATGGCGTTGCGCAGGATGTAACGCTGCTGCTGCTGCGCCACCGCGTCCTGCATCGCCAGGGCGACGGCCTGGGTCATGACCTGGGTAGCGGCAGCCTTCGCGAGCTCCTCTCCCGATCCCGCCGTCAGCTCTCGCACCCGGGACACCGCGTCCTCGATCTGGCTGTTGACGGCGGACTCGGGGGCTCCGGTCCCCTTCGCTTTCGGCATCGTCAGGTCTTCCTGGACGCTTTCCGGGGCGCCTTGGCGAGCGCCTTCTTCTTCGCAGCGGGCCGCCCGCCGCTCTCGGCGGCAGGCCGGGAGAGCAGTTCGGCCACCTCGCGGGCGGCCTCGCCAGCCCCGATCCCGTAGAGCAGGGCCACCCCCTGGACGGTGACCGCCTGCGCCACGATGTTCAGGTTCTGCTGGGAAATGGCCGCGTTGTGGGCCGCGAGCACCAGAGCCTGCGACGTCCCCAGGTACAGGTTGGCCATCGCGACAGTGGCCGCGTTGCCCGGCACCTGCACGCTCGACTGGGTGACCGCGTCGGTGATCTGGTCGTTGACTGCGGTCGGGTAGGCCATCGCAGCGCCCTACTCTGCCGCCAGCACTTCGGCGATGCCCTCGGCGGTGGCCGCCGTGTCGATTCCGTAGAGCAGTGCGACCCCCTGGGTGGTCGCCGCCTGCAGGATCGTGTTGGCGTTCTGCTGCGCGGTGGTGGCGTTGTGGGCCGCGTTGCTCAGCGCCTGCGCGGTGGCCTGGTAGAGGTTGCCGAGCGCCACCGTGGCGGCGCTGCCCAGCGTCTGGACGCTCGATTGGGTGACGGAATCAGTGATCTGACTGTTGACTGCGGTCGGAAACGCCATGTGCTCCCCCTCTATTCGAGTCGGTTGTCGTTGCCCGGCGGGACGACCGCCCGCCGCGCGCTCTTCCGCCCTCACCCCTCTCTTCGGAGGGCCGGCTCGCAGACACTCAGGAACGCGGGCCCGATGGAAGCGGGGAGTATAGCCATCCCCGGGAGCCCGGCGCAATCGACCCCGGCGGACTTGCCGTATCCTCCACCCGACCACGTTCAGGAGAAGCCGCATGACCAGACGCTCCATCCGCCTGATCACCGCGCTGATGGCGGCGATCGCCGCGGCGACGCCGGCCGCCGCCCAGCGCACCACGGTCAAACCGATCCTCCACGGCCGGCACTGGGTGGCGATCACCGGCAAGCCGCTGGCGGCCACCGCCGGGGCGCTGACCTTCGCCCGCGGCGGCAACGCGGTCGACGCCGCCTGCGCCATGCTGGCGGCGACCTCGACCATGTGGGACACCCTGGGCTGGGGCGGCGAGACCCAGGCGCTGATCTTCGACCCGCGGACCCGGCAGGTGGTCGGGGTCAACGCCCTCGGGGTGGCGCCCAGCGGCGCCACGGTCGAGCTCTTCCGCCGCCGCGGCGAGCGCTACCCGCCCGAGTTCGGTCCGCTGGCGGCGGTGACGCCCGGCACCCCGGGCGGGCTGATGGTGATGCTCGCCGAGTTCGGCACGCTGAGCCTCGCCGAGGTGCTGGAGCCGGCGATGCAGATGGCCGCCGGCTACCCGATCGAGCGCTCGCAGGCCGACAACATGGAGCGGCGGCGCGAGCTGCTGGCCCAGTGGCCGGCCTCGCGGGCGGTGTTCCTGCCCCACCTCGACGAGGCGCGCCCCGAACGGCGCGCCGCTCCCCACCCGGGCGAGATCTTCCGCCAGCCCGACCTGCTGGCCACCCTCGAGAGGCTGGTCGAGGCCGAGCGCCGGGCGCTGGAGGCCGGTCGCGACCGCGCCGCCGCCATCATGGCCGCCTACGACCGTTTCTACCGCGGCGACGTCGCCCGCGAGCTGGTGCGCGGCGTCCAGGAGCTGGGCGGGCTCATCACCCTCGAGGACCTCGACCGCTGGCAGGTCAAGCTGGAGCGGCCGGTGAGCACCAGCTACCGGGGAATCGAGGTCTACAAGCTGACCCACTGGGTGCAGGGCCCGGTGATGCTCCAGGCCTTGAACATCCTCGAGAACGCCGACCTGCGGGCGCTGGGCTACAACAGCGCCGCCTACGTCCACGCCCTCTACCAGGCGATGAACCTGGCCTTCGCCGACCGCGACTTCTACTACGGCGATCCCTACTTCCCGCCCGAGGAGCCGATCGCCGGGCTGCTGTCCAAGGAGTACGCCCGCCGGCGCTTCGAGCAGATCGACTGGCGGCGCAACGACCCCGACGTCAAGCCCGGCGACCCGTACCCGTTCCAGGGCGGCGAGAACCCCTTCCGCGAGCTGCTCGAGCGCTGGACCACGGTGCCCCCGGCCGACGATGCCGCCGGCGACGCCGAGGGCGAGCAGGGTTGGCAGCAGTCCGGGCACAGCTCGCACGAAGAGGCCTTCCACGCCGGCACCACCTCGATCCAGGCGGCCGACGCCGCCGGCTGGGTGGTGTCGGTGACCCCCAGCGGCGGCTGGATCCCGGCGGTCATCGCCGGCTCGACCGGCATCGGGCTGTCGCAGCGGATGCAGAGCTTCGTGCTCGACGAGCGGCTCAACCCCTACAACCTGCTCGAGCCGGGAAAACGGCCGCGCGCCACGCTGACCCCGGGGATGGCGCTCAGGGACGGCGAGCCCTATCTCTCGTTCGCGGTCCAGGGCGGCGACACCCAGGACCAGAACCTGCTCCAGTTCTTCCTCAACGTCGTCGAGTTCGGGATGGACGTCCAGCAGGCCGCCGAGGCGGCCAACGTCACCAGCTACCAGATGCAGTCCTCGTTCGGCGACCACCGCTCCGAGCCCGGCCGCCTGGTGGTGCGCGACGACGTGCCCGCCTGGGTACGGCGCGACCTCGAGGCGCGCGGCTACCGGGTGGAGACCCGGCCCCGCACCTCGGGCCCGATCACCGCCATCTACTTCGACCCCGAGCGCGGCGGCTTCCAGGGCGCCGCCAGCGACTACGGCGAGGACTACGGCGTCGCCTGGTAGGAGGCGCGGCGGCTGACCTGCGCCGCCGAATCTGACAGACTCGGCGCATGAGCGTCGGCGTCACCGTGACCGAGCCCGTCTCCACGCTTCCGTTCGAGCAGTTCTGGAACTGGCTGCTCCAGCACCCCAACTGCATCCTGCGCGCCGGGACGCCGGAGACGGCGATCTTCGACGACGAGGACCTGCACTGGCACTTCGCCACCGACGGCCCGACCCTGTTCGTGCAGGTGATCCGCGGCAAGCGGCTGGTGGGCGAGCTGGTCCTCGACCCCGAGCGGGTGGCCTACGTCCAGGCCTACAGCGAGGACCCCGAGGGCGAGTTCGTCTTCGAGCTGATCAGCGAGAACGAGAAGGAGCGGATCGCCGCCTACTTCTTCGTGCTCTCGCACGCCCGCGAGGAGGAGCCGGAGGAGCGGCACGGCCGCGCCGTGCACTGACCCGGCGAGGCGGCGGGCGCCGCCGCCGGCCCGAAGCCTGAGCGCCACGCTATGCTCGCCGGGTGGCGACCCGCACTTCCGCCGAGGACCCCTACAGCCGGCTCAGCTATCGGCGGCTGATCGCCTGGCCGGAGCGGATCGAGCGCGAGTGGCCGTTCCTCGAGCGGCAGCTCGCGCGGGCGCCGGAGGCCAGCGTCCTGGATCTGGGCTGCGGCACCGGCGAGCACGCGCGCTTCCTGGCTTCGCGCGGCTACCGCACGCTGGGGATCGATCGCTCCGAGGCCCAGATCGAGCAGGCCCGCGAGTACGAGGACGAGCACCCGCCGCACGGTCCGCGGTTCGCGCTCGGTGACCTGGCGCGGCTCGGCGAGGCGACCGACGGGCGCTTCGGCGCCGCCATCTGTCTCGGCAACACGCTGCCGCACCTCGAGGACGAGGATCTCGCCGCGGCCCTCGAGGCGCTGGCCGCGCGGCTGCGGCCCGGCGGCCGGCTGGTGCTCCAGATCCTCAACTACGAGCGGATCCTCGCCAGGCGCGTCCGCTTCCTGCCGCCCAACTTCCGGCCCGATCCGGAGCGCTCCGACCACGACCCGCCGGCCGAGATCGTGCTGGTGCGGCTGATGACCCCGGACGGCGACCGCCACGTGCTGTTCCACCCGCTGACCCTGGCCCTGCACCCGGGTCAGGATCCGCCGGTCACCCTCGAGCGCGCCCGCGAGGTGCGGCTTCGCGCCTGGACCAGGCCTCAGCTCGAGCCGGTGCTCGCGCGCCACGGCTTCGCCGTCGAGGCGGCGTACGGCGACATGACCGAGGGCGCCTACGAGCCGAGGCGCTCGCAGGACCTCGTGGTGGTCGCCTCCCGGCTCAGGACAGGTCGCCCGGGCTGACCTCGGTGCCCTCCGCCAACCGCCGCCGGACGGCGTCGAAGACCCTGCGGTCGCGCGCCTTCTCGGCGGCGGAGCGCCGCTCGATGCCCTTGAGCGGCAGCGCCATCCGGCGGTTGCCGGCCAGGCGCTTGCCCTTGCGCTCGAGGAAGGCCCAGTAGAGGCGGGTCACCGGGCAGTCCCTCCTGGGATCGAAGCGGCAGCCGGCGCAGTAGTCGCTCATCCTGTCGACGTAGGCGGCGCCCGAGACGTAGGGCTTGGTGGTCATCAGCTCGCCGGCGGCGAAGGTGCCCATACCCAGCACGTTGGGCTCCACCACCCAGTCGTAGGCGTCGGCGTAGGCCACCCAGAACCAGTCGGCAAGCCCGCGCGGCGTCACGTCGAGCAGCGTCGCCAGGTTGGCCAGCACCATCAGGCGGGTGATGTGGTGGCTCCAGGCCTCGCGCCAGACCCCGGCCACCACGTGGTCCAGACAAGCGAGCCCCGAGGTCGCCCCCCAGAAGGCGGCCGGCAGCGGCCAGCGGGCGTGGAGATGCGACGGACGGGCGCCACCCTCCCCACCGTCCGAGCCCGGCCAGGGACGCCCCGTCCAGCCCTCCCAGCCGCCGTCGCCGGGCGCCTCGTCGACCGGCGGCCGGTGCCGGCCGTTCCCGGCGGGCAGCACGCGGAAGCCGTCGGTCTCGCGGTGCACGTGGCGCACGAACTCGCGCCAGCCCAGCACCTGGCGGATGAAGCCCTCGCGACTGGCAAGCGGCGCCTCGAGCGCCGCCACCTCCTCCACCACCCGCCGCGGCGTCAGCCGGCCGAGGTTGAGGAGCGGCGAGATGCGGGTGTGGAAGAGGCCGCTCGAGCGCACCGACATGGCGTCTTCGTAGGGCCCGAAGCTCTCCAGGCACTCGCGCTTGGCCCACCGCCAGAGACGCCGGGCGTCGGCGCGGGTGGCGGGCAGCGACGCCAGGTCCACCTCGCCGGGATGCCCGCTGAAGCGCTCCTCGATCAGCGCGCCGGCCTCGCGGGTGATCTCGTCGGGCCGGAAGCGCGGCGGCTCGGGGGCCGGCGGCTCGCCGCGCCATGGCCGCCGGTTGTCGGCGTCGAAGCTGAACTTGCCCCCGGCCGGCTTGCCGTCCTCCATCAGCAGCCCGCTCTCGCGGCGCACCAGCCGGTAGAAGGCGTCCATCCGCCACGGTGGGCGCTCGCCGGCGCCGCGGCGGAACTGGTCGGCGGTGGTCAGCCAGCCGGCGTGGGGCACCACCTCGAGGCGGCCGTCGGCGACCAGCGGCTCGAGGTCGCGGCGCAGCTCGCGCTCGGCCGGCTCCATCACCGCCAGCGGCCCCAGCTCGCGAGCCAGGGGAGCGAGGGCCTCGCGGTACGGGCCGCGGCTGACGACGTGACGGACCGCCACCCCCCTCGCCGCCTGCTCGAGCGCGAACTGCCGCAGGTTGGCGACCACCAGCGCCAGCTTCTGCCGGTGGTAGGGGCGCCGCCCCGCCTTCCAGGGGTTCTCGGCCACCACCACGCCCAGCTCGCCGGGCTCCCGCTCGGCGAGCGGGCCCACGGCGTCGCCGAGCTGATCGTAGGGCACGAAGACCCAGCGGCGACCCGCCGGATCGACGGCGCGCCGCTCCAGCTCGCGCCGGAACAGCCTCACCGGCGCGAGCGGCGCCAGCGGCGCCAGCGGGTGAGCAGGGCGTCCAGCCCGTAGCGACCGCCGCCGGCCAGCACCAGGGCCAGGAAGGCGGTGGCGAACATGAAGGCCGGCTCCTTGCGGCCCCAGTCGTCGGCGGCGTGGTGGATCAGCCCCGCGACCAGCATGGCGATGGCCGGCGGCACCGCGCTCCACCGCACCTTGAAACCGACCACCACCGCCAGCGCGCAGAAGAACTCGGCAAAAGCGGTGAGCACCAGACTGGCGCCGGCGCCGATGCCCAGCGGATCGGCGAACGAGAAGTTGCCCTCGAGCACCCGCTGCACCTTGCCCCAGCCGTGCCCCATCAACATCACCCCGGCACCGACCCGCAGCACCAGCAGACCCAGGTCCTGTCTCATGTACACCCCCCTCAGTTGGCGGCCACCAGCTCGGCCGCTCCGTACAGATAGCGCTCGCCGCAGAAGGCGCAGATCGCCTCGCACTCGCCGGCCTCGCCGACCAGCGAGCCGAGGTCCTGGCGCGCCAGCGGCCGCAGCTTGGCGAGCAGCGCCCCGCGGTCGCAGCGGCAGCGGTATTCGAGCCGCTGCCGCTCCAGGATCTCGGGCTCGAGCTCGCCCAGCACGGCCTCGGCCAGCGCCCCCAGGCCGCCGCGGTCGAGGGTCGAGCTGACCCCTTCGAGCGCCCGGATGTTGCCTTCCAGTCGCTGGAGCGTCTCCTCCTCGGTGCCCGGCAGCGCCTCGACGATCAGACCGCCGGCGGCGGCGATGCCCGACGGCCGCGGCAGCACGCCGAGCAGGACCGCCGAGCTTATCTGCTCGCTCTGCTCCAGGTAGTGGGTGAGATCGTCGCCCAGCTCGCCGCTGACCAGCGACACCTGGCTGGTGTAGCGCCCGCGATCCCCTTCGCGGGTGACCCGCAGGAACCCCTCGCCCAGCAGCGGCGCGATCCGCATCTGGCCGTCGGTCGGGGTGGCGAGGTGCGGACTCCCCACCAGCCCGCGCAGGTGCCCCGACTCGCTGGCCTCGGCGATCACCTTGCCCAGCGGGCCGTCGCCGCTCACCTCCAGCACCACCCGGTCGGGCGTCTTGAGGAAGATCCGCTGCAGCAGCACCGCCCCGGTCAGCGAGCGGCCCAGCGCCACCGCCGCGATCGGCGACAGGTCCAGACGCCGCCGCGCCTCCTCGAGCACTGCGGCCAGCTCGACCGCCGCCCAGCGCAGCGAGCCGCTGCCGGCGAGGCCCACCTCGAGCTTGGAGACCGGGAAGGACATGGGATGCCGGGCCGGACGCCCGGCGGCGCGGATCATAACCGGTGCTCCATCCGCCACCGGCTTCCCGAGCTTCGAGTATCGTGGCGGGCGGCGTGCGGATCACCTTCGGCATCGACTTCGACCACGGGGCGTGGCCGGGGCCGCTGGCCGAGCGCACGGCGGTGGCCGGCGAGGCCTGGCTGGGGCCGACCGGGCTGCTGGGGGTGCTGGAGACGCGGCTGGGGGTGGGGTTGCGGCCGCAGCCGGCGGCGTTGCGGGCGGCGGCGCTGATCGGCGCGGTGACCGCGACCGAGGGGTTCTGGAGCCGCTCGGCCGAGCTCAACCCGCTGGCCACCGCCCGCGAGCTGCTGCGCTGGCGCGACCACCTGCGGATGCACGGCTGGCGCGATCAGCCGGCGAGCCCGCAGCTGGCCGACCTGGCCGCGGTCACCGCCGGGGCGGCGCCAGGCCTCCCCGACCGGCTGGCGGTGGTAGCCGAGGCGCTCCAGACCCGCTCGGCCGAGATCGAGCGCCTGGAGCTCTGCGAGGAGACCGCCGAGCTGCCCGCCGCCTGGCGGCGGGTGCTCACCGCCCTGGCGGCGAGCGGCTGCCGGGTGTCGCGGCGCGAGCTGGCCCCGGCGCCGGCCAGCGGCGATCTGGAGGCGGTGCGGCGGCGCGGCTTTTCGCCGCGCGGCGACGGCAGCCTGCAGCTGGTCCGTCCCTACGGTCCGCTGGCGGCGGCCGAGGAGGCGGCCGCCTGGTTGGGCGCGCGGCCCGATCTCGGCGGCACCGTGTTGATCGGTCCGGACCCGGTGCTCGACGCCGCCCTCGCCCGCCACGGCCTGCCGACGGTAGGCGCCGCCGGGCGGCCCGAGGACGCCCTGCTCGAGGTGCTGCCGCTGGTGCTGGCCCTGGGCTGGGAGCCGCCCGACCCGCAGCGGGTGGTCGAGCTGCTGACGCTGCCCGTCTCGCCGGTGCCGCCGGCCATCGCCGACCGCCTGTTCAAGGCGCTCCAGGAGTGGCCGGCGGTGGGAAGCGAGGCCTGGGTCGCGGCCCTCGCCGAGGGTCTCGAGGCGATCGAGCCCGAGGAGCGGCGGCGGGCGGTGGCGGCGCGCCTCGAGGCCCTGTTCCGCCCCGCCGCGAGCCGCGCCGCCGGTTATCCGGCGGCCGAGATCGAGCGCCGGGTGCGGCTGCTCCGCGGCTGGCTGGCCGCCCGCCGCGAAACCGCCGCCGAAGAGGGTGCCGACGGAGGGGCCGGCGATGGCGACCGGCCGCCGCCGTGGGACGCGGTGCTGGGGGCGTGCGGCACCCTGCTGGCGATGGTCGAGGCCAGCGGGCTCGCCACCCTGTCGCCGCCCCAGCTCGAGCGCTTCGCCGACGGGGCTCGCGCCAGCGTCGATCTGCCCCCGCCGCTGCCGGCCACGGCCGGGCTGGCGGCGGTGGGCCGGGCGGGCGGCATCGCCGGTCCCGCTCGCCGCGTGGTCTGGTGGGCATTCGATGCCGCCGCCGCCCCGGGCGTCGAGCGCTGGCCGCTGGAGCGCGAGTGCGCGGCCGAGCTGCGCGCCGCCGGGGTCGCGCCGCCGGCCCCCGGCGAGGAGGCGGCGGCCCGCGCCCGGCGCTGGTGGCGGCCGCTGGAGCAGGCCGCCGAGGCGGTGCTGCTGTTCTGCCCGCAGCGCGGAGCCGACGGCGAGGAGCTGCACCCCCACCCGCTTTGGGACGAGGTGGCCGGGGCCGCCCGCGGCGCCGTCGACCGTCTCGAGGTGGCGTCGCCGCGGCCACGGCCGGCCGCCTCGCGGGTGTCGTTCCGGGCGCCGCCAGCCCCACGGCGCGACTGGCGGGTCGACGCCGCCCTGCTGCCGCCGCGGCAGGTGGAGTCGCCGACCAGCCTGACCTCTCTGGTCGGCTGCCCGTTCCGGTGGGCGCTCCACTACCACGGGGGCTTGCGGCCGGGGCGCTACGCCGTGCTCCCCGGTGACGCCCTGCTCCGCGGCAAGCTGCTCCACGAGGTCGTCGAGCGCGCCCTCCTCCTCGAAGAGGACGGCCCGGCGGCCGCCGGCCGCCACGCCGGCGAGCTGCTCGATCGGCTGGGGCCGCGCCTGGCCACCGTCTTTTTCCTGCCGGGCGCAGAGGCGGCGCGGAGCGACCTCAGGCGGGTGGCCGAAGCCGCCGCCCGCCGGCTTCGGGCCCTGCTCGCCGAGTCGGGGCTGACGGTCCGCAGCGCCGAGACCTGGCTCGAGCGCGACACCTCGGAAGGACGGGTCGGCGGCCGGCTCGACCTGGTGGCCGGCGAGCCGCCGGCGGTGATCGACCTCAAGCTGCGCGGGGCCAAGCGGCGGCGCGAGGAGCTGCGCGACGGCGCCGCCGCCGGTCTGGCGATCTACAGCTTCCTGCTGCGGGGCGGCGGCGAGGAGTTCCCCGCCGTCGCCTACTACATCCTGGAGCAGCAGCTGCTGCTGACCCCCGACGGCGAGCGGCTGCCGGGCGCCGAGCCGGTCGCCGGGCCGCGCGCCGCCACCGTCTGGGAGGCGCTGGTGCGGGCGGTCGGCGAGCGCCGCGCGGCGCTCGCC
>JBFGCA010000080.1:0-21887 GCA_041567315.1 Thermoanaerobaculia bacterium
CCCCCCGCGGCCGCCTCGGGGGCCGAGGGGTTCCCTTCGCTTCACTCCCCCTCCCTGGCCAACACGTTCCGCTGCCGGGAACCCCTCGACCCTGGCCGGCGGCCTCCCGCCCGTCGGCGAGGGGTCAGCGCGGTTGTTGGACGGGCTGTTGACCTTCGAGGGTTCCCCCGCGGCCGCCTCGGGGACCGAGGGGTTCCCTTCGCTTCACTCCCCCTCCCTGGCCAACACGTTCCGCTGCCGGGAACCCCTCGACCCTGGCGGCGGCCTCCCGCCCCTCGATGAGGGTTCAGCGGTTTCTTGTCGAGGATTCGTGGCCTGCGGGGGATCCCCCACGGCCGTCGGCGAGGGTAGGCGACCTGCGGAGGTTGTCGAGGCGGGCGACTCCTGCGGGTGAGGCGGGTGAAGGCGGTGGGTGGGCCGTTGCTACAATCCGCCGGCTGGAGCGGGGGCGGTGATGCACGAGATCCGAGAACTGGCGAGCCACGTGGGGGAGGAGGTGCGGCTGGCGGGGTGGCTGGCGGCGAAGCGGTCGAGCGGCAAGATCGCCTTCCTCCAGGTGCGCGACGGGAGCGGCGTGGTCCAGGCGGTGGCCAGCCGGGCCGAGCTGCCGGAGGGGGCCTGGGACGACGCCGAGCGGGTGACGCAGGAGTCGACGGTGAGGCTGACCGGCGTGGTGCACGAGGACCGGCGGGCTCCCGGCGGGGTCGAGATCCACCTCAGCGATTTCCGGGTCGAGGCGCTCAGCGAGGAGTTCCCGATCACCCCCAAGGAGCACGGCACCGGCTTCCTGATGGAGCACCGCCACCTGTGGCTGCGCTCCAGCCGCCAGCGGGCGGCCCTGGCGGTGCGCAGCGAGGTCTGCCAGGCGATCCGCGACTTCTTCTACGAGCGCGGCTTCGTGCTGATCGACTCGCCGATCCTGACGCCGGCGGCCTGCGAGGGGACCTCGACCCTCTTCGAGACCGACTACTTCGGCGACCAGGCCTATCTCAGCCAGTCGGGCCAGCTCTATCTCGAGCCGGCGGCGGCCGCCTTCGGCAAGGTCTACTGCTTCGGGCCGACCTTCCGGGCCGAGAAGTCCAAGACCCGGCGCCACCTGATGGAGTTCTGGATGGTGGAGCCCGAGGTGGCGTTCCTCGAGTTCGCGGGGCTGTGCGCGCTGGCCGAGGAGTTCCTGGTCTATCTGGTGGGCCGGGTGCTGGAGCGCTGCGGGGAGCACCTGGCGGTCCTGGAGCGCGACCGGGCGGCCCTCGAGCACGTCAAGGCGCCCTTTCCGCGGATCACCTACGACGAAGCGGTCGAGGTCCTGCGCCGCGAGAAGGGCACCTTCGAGTGGGGTCAGGATTTCGGTGGCGACGACGAGACGCTGCTCGCCAGCCAGCACCGGCGGCCGCTGATGGTCACCCACTACCCGGTAAAGACCAAGGCGTTCTACATGGAGCCCGACCCCGCCGACCCCGAGCGGGCGCTGGCCCTCGACGTGCTGGCGCCCGAGGGCTACGGCGAGATCATCGGCGGCAGCCAGCGGATCCACGATCACGACCTGCTGCTCCAGCGGCTGCGCGAGCACGACCTGCCGCTCGAGGCCTTCCAGTGGTACCTCGACGTCCGCAAGTACGGCACCTTCCCGCACAGCGGCTTCGGGATGGGGATCGAGCGCTTCGTGGCCTGGATGTGCGGCCTCAAGCACCTGCGCGAGACCATTCCGTATCCGCGGATGCTGTACCGGATCTACCCGTAGTGGACGCTCCGGCTCCAGCGCCCCCGGCCGGCCGGCTGTGGGCCTGGGGCGCGCTGGCGCTGCTGGTGCTGATCTGGGGCACCACCTGGGCGGCGATCCGGATCGGGCTCGAGGGCATCCCGCCGTTTACCGGGGTGGCGCTGCGCTTCGCGCTGGCCGGCGCCGTGCTGGCCGTCGCGGCGCGGGCGCTGGGCGTGCCGCTGGGCGGCGACCGCCGGGCGCGCGAGCTGTGGATCGTCAACGGTCTGTTGACCTTCGCCGTTCCCTACGGCGTGGTCTACTGGGCCGAACAGTGGGTGCCTTCGGGGCTGGCCTCGGTCCTGTTCTCGACCTTCCCGCTGTTCGTGGCCGGGCTCGCCCACTTCTGGCTGCCGGGCGAGCGGCTGAGCGCGGCGTCGACGACCGGCATCTTGGCCGGCTTTGCCGGGGTCGGCGTGATCTTCACGCAGGACCTGGGTGCTCTCGCCGGCCCCGGCACGGTGCGGGCGGCGGTGCTCTTCCTGCTGTCGCCGCTGGCGGCGGCGGTGGCCAACGTGGTCGTCAAGCGGCGCGGTCACGGACTGCACGCGCTGTCGATCACCGCGGTCCCGATGCTGCTGACCGCGGTGCTGGCCGGCGGCGCGGCGCTGATCGCCGAGCGCGGACGCGAGCTGCGCTTCGACGCGGTGTCGGTGGGGGCGCTGGTCTATCTGGCGCTGGCCGGCTCGGCGGTCACCTTCTGGCTGTACTTCTGGCTGCTCTCGAAGCTCCGAGCCACCGGGCTGTCGCTGATCACCTACGGGATCCCGGTGGTGGCGGTCTGGGTGGGCACGACCTTTCTCGGCGAGCCGCTGACCGGCCGCATGGTGGTCGGCTCGCTGCTGGTGATCGCCGGCGTGGCGCTGGCGATCCGCGGGGCGCGGGCGTGAGCGAGCGGCCGGGGAGTCCGTCGGCCGCGGCGCGACTCGCCGGGTCGTCGCACGCCGGCGGAGATCGACCGTCTTCCGGCGCCCGGCAGACGAGGGCCCGGGCGGGGCGCTCGGCTGGCGGCCGCAACGAACCACGGTGGCAGCGGGGTAGAGAGGGCCGGCGGTGATCGGGGTCCTGCCCGTCGCTGGAAGCGGCGGCCTGCCTGGCCTGGGCGAGCTGCCCGAGCCGCGACCGGCGCCGGGCGAGGCCCTGGTCGAGGTGCGGGCCACCGCCGTCAACTGGGCCGATCTGCTTCTGCCGGATCTCGGCGGCGGCCTGACCGAGGGCCGTGCTACGCTAGCTGTCGTTCCCGGACAGTCGTCCTCTTCGGCTCACCGGCGGTGCCCCGCCGGTCGGAGGGTCGTCGCCATGAGCTTCCCGCCTTACGAGCAGTATCCGCCGGCGATCGCCGAGGACATCGTGCGTCTGCGGCGCCGGATCGAGAGTCCGGCGCCGCCGCGGATCGGGGTGCCGGCCAAGGTCACCGACCGCAACCTGCTGGTAGCGACCTGGAACCTGCAGGCCTTCGGGCGCATCTTCGAGTCGTTCGACGAGAACCCGGGCAGTCCCAAGCGCAACCTGCGGGGCCTGGCCTACATCGCCGAGGTGGTGCGGAGGTTCGACGTCGTCGCCATCCAGGAGGTCAAGCGGCAGACGGTGGCGATCCGCTTGCTCATCGACCGCTTCCTGGGGCCCGACTGGGGTCTGCTGCTGAGCGACGTGACCGCCGGCACTCTTGGCAACTCCGAGCGGCTGGCCTTCGTCTGGGACAAGCGGCGGGTCGAGCCTACCGGGCTGGCCGGGGAGATCGTGCTGCCCCCCGAGGCCGGCTCGCCGGCCGAGCAGTTCGACCGCACCCCCTACATCGTCGGCTTCCGCTCGCGCGACCAGCGCTTCGCGCTCCTCACCGCCCACATCCGCTTCGGGGACGCCCCCGAGGAGCGCGTCGGCGAGCTCGAGTCGATCGCCCGCTTCACCGCGCGCGAGATCCGCGACCGCGCCACCGACCCCGACGCCGAGGAGCGCAACCTGATCATCCTCGGCGACTTCAACATCGACCGCCGCGGCGACAACCCGCTGTTCCAGGCCTTCGTCGAGACCGGGCTGGTGGTGCCCCGCCAGCTCCACGACCTCAAGACCACGGCCGGCCGCGAGCCCAAGTTCTACGACCAGATCGCCTGGTTCATGGGCGCGCTGGAGCTGGACTTCAACGACCGCGCCGGGGTCATCGACTTCGTGGGCGCGGTCTACCGTGACCTCACCAGCCGCCAGCTCCCGTCGCGGGTCTCGGACCACTTCCCGCTGTGGGTCGAGTTCGTCATCGACCGCAGCAACCAGCAGATCGCCGGCACCCTGGGTCTCGACGCCGCCGCGCCCGACCCCTTCGGCGCCATCCCCGATTGAGCCGAGGGCGAAGCGCTCCGCCGCTTCCGGGCGGCGGCGCCGCGCCGCCTTCAGGCCGCGAACGGAACCACCTTGGCCTCGACCAGGCGGGCGAAATCGGCGTAGGCCATCCGCAGCAGCTCGGTGTGCGATCCGGCGTTGAAGGCGATCTGCTCGTCTTCGGCCAGCTTCTCGGCCACCCAGACGGCGAGGCCGTAGAGGTTGCCGAAGGGCGGCATCGCGCCCAGCTCGCAGCCGGGGAAGAGGGACTCGAACTCGTCCTCGCTGGCCAGCTCCGCGCTCTCGGCGCCGGCCGCACGGCAGAGTTTGTCGAGGTCCACCCGGTGCGAGGCCGGCAGCACGGCCATCACCATCGTGCCGTCCAGCTTGACCATCACCGTCTTGGCCAGCTCCTTGCCGGGGATGTGCGCCGAGGCGGCGATCTCCTGCGCCGTGAAGGCCGGCGAGTGACTGAGGGCGACGTATCTGACCTTGTTCTCGTCGAGGTACTTGCGCAGCTTCTCGAGCGGCATGGCGGTCCTCCCGTGGCCGAATCGGTTCCCCCTTTGAGTAGCACGCTCCGGCCCGCCCGCACAACCCCCGGCGGGGCGGGCGGCGCGCTCCGCGGGTGTGAGATGCGCTACGGCAGCCGGCAGCTCCGCCTTGTACAGTCGGCGTCGCGGAAGGGGAGAACGGTCATGCACACAGCGATGGCGGTGGGTCTCTGGTTGGCTGCGGTCGTGCTGTCCGCGGGGACGGCGGCTGCCGAGCCGGGGGTCGGTGGACAAGACGGACGGACGGTGGAAGCGGCCGCGCCGGAGGCTGTGGGGCTGGCGGTCAGCGTCGAGGTGGCCGAGCTGCTGGCCGGAGACGCGGCGGCCGAGGACCATTTCGGGCGGGCGGTGGCGGTGTCCGGCGACATGCTGGTGGTGGGGGCGCCGCTCGACGACGACGCCGGGAGCGGGTCGGGCGCGGCCTACGTGTTCGAGCGCAACCAGGGCGGGACCGACGCCTGGGGGCAGGTGGCCAAGCTCATCGCCTCGGACGCCGCCGCTGCCGACACCTTCGGCGTCGCCGTGGCCATCGACGGCGCGACGATCGCCATCGGCGCCAGCTCGAACGACGGGGCCGCGGTCAACGCCGGTGCGGTCTACGTGTTCGAGCGCAACCAGGGCGGGGCCGACGCCTGGGGGCAGGTGGCCAAGCTCACGGCCTCGGACGCCGCCACCGGCGATAACTTCGGCGTCGCCGTGGCGATCGACGGTCCGACCGTCGTCGCCGGTGCCCCGCTCAACGACGTGAGCAGCTTCAACTCGGGCGCCGCCTACGTCTTCCACCGCAACGAGGGCGGGGCCGACGCCTGGGGCGAGGTGCGGCGCATCACTCCGACGGACCCGGCGGCCGAAGACTGGTTCGGCCAGTCGGTGGGGATCGACGGCGCCTTCGTCGTGGTCGGCGCCCCGTTCAACGACGACCCGGCCTCCAACACCGGCTCGGTCTACGTGTTCGAGCGCAACCAGGGTGGGTCGGACAACTGGGGCCAGGTGCGCAAGCTGCTGGTCCCCGACCGGGCGAGCGGCGACCGGTTGGGCGACGCGGTCGCGATCCACGGCGACCTGGTCCTGGCCGGGTCGCCGTTCGACGACGACGCCGGCGCCGACTCGGGCTCGGCCTACGTCTTCAGCCGCCATCAGGGCGGCACCGACAACTGGGGACAGGTGGTCAAGCTGGGCGCCGCCGCCGGCGATGCCGGCGATCGTTTTGGTTTCACCCTGGCCCTCGGCGACGCCACGGCGCTGGTGCGTGGCTACCTGGACGACGCTCTGGGGCTCAACGCCGGCGCCGCCCACCTGTTCGGGCGCAACCAGGGGGGCGCCGATGTCTGGGGCGAGCTCAAGAGGCTCGAGGCCGGGGACGGGGCCGGCGGGGATTTCTACGGCTACGGCCTCGATCTCGACGGCGACACCCTGGCGGTCGGCGCCTATCTGCACGACCAGGCCGCCCCCAACGCCGGCGCCGTCTGGGTCTACCAGCTCCTGGGGAACGCCTGGCGCGAGGTCGCCGAAGCCACCGCCAACGACGCCGCGACCGGCGACTGGCTCGGCTTCTCGGTCGACCTCGATGGCTCGATGATGGCGGCCGGAGCCCGGCGCGACAGCGCCGACAGCGGCTCGGTCTACGTCTTCGGACGCAACCAGGGCGGCACCGACGGCTGGGGCCAGATCGCCAAGCTGCGGGCCAGTGCCGCCGGCGCCGGCGACTTCTACGGGGTCGACGTGGCGGTCGACGGCGACCACGTGATGGTCGGTGCCGACGGCGACTTCAACGTCGGCGCCCAGGCGGGCACCGTCTGGGTCAACCGGCGGGACGGCCCGTTTACCTGGACGCAGGTGCGGTTCCTCGGAGCGCCGGACGCCGCCGCCGGCGACCGCTTCGGACGCTCCCTCGACCTCGACGGCGAGGTCCTGGTGGTCGGCGCCTGGGGCAAGAACGGAACCAGTCCGGACGAGGGCGCCGCCTACGTCTTCCATCGCAACCAGACGCTGCCGGACTGGTGGGACTTCGTGGCCAAGCTCACCGCTTCGGACGCCGCGATCCTCGACTGGTTGGGGCTGTCGGTGGGGGTGAGCGGCGACACCGTCGTCGCCGGGGCGCCTTCCAACCTGGGCAGCGAGCCGGGTGCGGCCTATCTGTTCCGCCGCAACCAGGGTGGCGCCGACGCCTGGGGCCAAATCGCGCAGCTGGCGCCGGCCGACGGCGCCGGGGGCGACAAGTTCGGCGACGCGGTGGCGATCAGCGGCGATCTGGTGGTGGTCGGCGCCCGCCTCCACGACGGCGCGGCCACCGACGCCGGCGCGGTCTACCTTTTCGGGCGCAACCAGGGCGGCGCCGACGCCTGGGGCCAGATCGCCAAGCTCAGCGCTTCGGACGCCGCCGCCGGCGACGAGTTCGGCGCCCGGGTGGCGCTCGACGGCGACACCCTGGTGGTCGGAGCGCGTCTGGACGACGACGCCGGTGCCAGCAGCGGCGCCGCCTACGTCTTCGAGCGCAACCAGGGTGGTGCCGACGCCTGGGGCCAGGTCGCCAAGCTGACCGCCTCGGACGGCGCCGCCGGCGACCGCTTCGGGGAGGGCGTCGCCGTCAGCGGCCAGACGGTGGTGGCCGGCGCCACCTTCGGCGACGCGGGGGGGGTGGCCGACTCGGGATCGGCCTACGTCTTCGAGCGCTTCGCGGGCTGCCGCGCCGGCCGCCGCTTCGTCGCCGGACAGTGGCGGCAGCTGTCCCTGGCCTGCGACGCGGGCGGTGCCGACACCGTGGCGACGGTGTTCGGCGACGAGCTGGACCCCGCCGACTACGGCAGCCGCTGGACCGTCTATCGCTGGAACCCGACCACCGAGGCCTACGAGCAGCTGGCGCTCGGCGATCCGCTCGAGGAGGGGCGCGGCTACTGGCTCAAGACCCTCGACGCCGGTCAGGGGGTCGACGCCAATGGCGACGCCAACCCGGTCCTCGATCACGCCCTCGTCGCCGACGCCGCGGTCGGCCGCTGGAACATGGCCGGTCACCCGTTTCCGTTCCCGGTCTGCTGGGCGGACGCACTGGTGGTGGACGGGGCCGCGGTGCTGTCGCTCGACCAGGCCGACCCGGTGGTGGGGAGCGAGCGCGCCTGCTCGCTCGACCCCCCCGACCCGTCGTGCGTCATGTCGCGGGTCGCCTACAGCTGGAACGGCGCCGCCTACGACGCCTTCGACGGCGAGACCCCCGGGACGGAGGGCGCCCTCGAGGCCTTCGAGGGCCTCTGGGTCAGAGCCTTCAAGAGCGGGATCGCGCTGCGAATCCCGGCCGTCCCCAGCGGCAGCGCCGGGTGCAGCGCCGCCGAATCGTCCGCTCCCAGCGCTCCGAGCAGCGCCAGGCTCGCTGCGGACCGCCGCCAGGCGGCCCGGTCGGAGCTCGGGGACGAGGCGGCGGACTGGAGCGGCCGCCTGGTGGCTGCCTCCGGGGCGCTGCGCGACGCCGCCGTCTTCGGCCGCCTCGCCGGCAGCCGCACCGGACCCGACCGTCACGACCTGCCCGAGCTGTCCCCGTTCGGCGAGCCCTATCTGACGGTCGTCTTTCCCCATCCCGAATGGGGCGACCGGGCGGGCGACTACGCCTCCGACTACCGCCCGGCCGGGGGTGGCGTCGCGGCGCACGCCTGGCGCTTCGACCTGCTGACCTCGGAGCCGGGGCTCGAGGTGACCCTCACCTGGCAGGCACCCGCGGCGGTGCTCCGCCGCTCGCGCCTCGTCGACCTCGAGACTGGGCGCGCCGTCGACCTCACCCCCGGAGGCCAGTACACCTTCACCCTCGACGGCAGCAGCCGCAGCTTCCGCTGGCGGCTCGGCGGACCGCCACGGGCCGTCGAGTAGCCGCCCGGAAGGGGCCCTCGGCGTCGCCCGGCGGCCCGACGACTCAGCCCGCCTGCTTGCGGCCGCTCTCCTCCCAGCCGAGGATCTCGTCGATGGTGTTGGTGGAGACGGAGTGGTAGCCGGGGCGGGCGTTGGCGTAGACCCGGCGGGCCCAGGCGAGCCCGTCTTCGGTCCGGGCCAGCTCGGCGTAGAGGGGTTTGAGGAACTTGCGGCGGCCGACGGTAGTGAGGAAGGTCTCGAGGGCCGGGTAGGCGGGGCGGTAGTCGTGGCGGATGGCGACGGTCAGCCAGGCGGAGAGGACCTCGGAGTTGCCGGAGGTCGAGAGGCCGAAGGCGCGGTCGAGGTCGGCGAGGCCGGCGGCGGGGAGCGGGTCGGGCAGGTTGCGCAGGAAGTGCTGCCACTGTTGGGTGACCCAGCCGGCGGTGGCGAGCTCGGCGGCGGGTGCGCCGTCGCGCCAGCGGGCGAGCTCGGCGTCGACCGCCTCGAAGGCGCGGCTCTCGGGCAGCGGATGGTTGGCGGGGAGGCCGGGGCCGTAGACCCAGCCCTGGAGGTCGATCGCCGCCGCGTCGTCGGGACGCGCCGACAGCAACCGTGCCTCGAGGTCGGCCACGAAGGTGGCGGTGTCGATCGACCGGAACGCGAAGCGGTCGAAGTAGTCGCCGACATAGGCGTCCCAGGTCTCGCGGCCCAGGGTCTCCTCGAGCAGCCGCAGCAGCGCCGCGCCCTTGTCGTAGGCCACCGAGGTCATGCCGTCGTCGGGGTCGCGGCCGGCGAGATCGAGCCACAGATGGGTGTCGCGCTCGGCCAGCCCGGCCAGCTCGTCTTCGAGATCCTGGAGCGACAGCGCCCGCAGCATCTCTGCGTACTCGGCCCCCTTGACCTCCTCGATCAGGCGGTTCTCGATGTAGCTGGTGAAGCCCTCGTTGAGCCAGAAGTCGTTCCAGGTGGCGTTGGTGACCAGGTTGCCCGACCAGGAGTGGGCCAGCTCGTGGGCGATCAGCGCCACCAGCGAGCGGTCGCCGGCGATGACGGTGGGCGTGAGGAAGGTGAGCCGCGGGTTCTCCATGCCCCCGTAGGGGAAGCTCGGCGGCAGCACCAGCAGGTCGTAGCGTCCCCAGCGGTAGGGTCCGTACAGACGCTCGGCGGCCTCCATCATCGCCTCGGTCTCGGCGAACTCCCAGGCCGCGGCCGCGGCCAGCGCGGGCTCGGCCCAGACGCCGGTCCGGGGGCCCATGGAGCGGAACTCAAGCTCGCCGACGGCGAGGGCCAGCAGGTAGGAGGGCACCGCCTGCGGCATCCGGAAGGCGTAGACGCCGTCGGCGCTCGGCGCGGTCGGGTTCTCGGCGCTCATCAGCGCCACCAACGGCGGCGGCACCCGGATCGTGGCCTCGTAGGTCATCCGCACCGCCGGGGTGTCCTGGCAGGGCACCCAGGTGCGGGCCAGGATGGCCTGCGACTGGGTGAACAGGAAGGGATGGCGGCCGCCGGCCGTCTGCGCGGGCTCGAGCCACTGGAGCGCCGCGGCGCCCGGCAGGGTCTGGTACTCGATGCGGACCGCGGTCGTCGCGGGGCCGAGGGCGACGGTCAGCCCACGGCCCAGGAACGGCGACTCCTCGCCCAGCGTGAAGACCGCCGGCTCACCCCCCGGCTGGTCCTCCGCCCGGCCCTCCGAGTGCAGGGTGACCGCCGCGACCTCGAGCTGGCGGGTGTCGAGCCGTAGCTCCCCGGCGCCCGGCGCGCGCTCCAGGCTCAGGGTGGCGGTGCCGCGCAGCCGCCGGGCCTCGAAGTCGACGGTCAGGTCGAGGTCCAGGTGGGTGACCCGCACCTCGGCCGGACGCGCGAAGCTGTGGGGGTCGACCGGCGGCGTGGCTGCCATCGGCACCGAGCGCGCGGCCGGGGGCTCCTGTCCCCCGCATCCGCCGAGCGCCACCAGCGCTCCGATCCAGGTTGCCGTGCGGTTCATGGGGCGTCCTCCGTTTTCGGGTTGGCGGGCGCCGGCGCCGGCCGGTCGCGGTAGCGCCGGTAGAGGCGCTTCTGGCGGTCGGCCTCGAGGTCCAGCTCGCGGCCGGCCATCCAGGCGCCGAGGATGCGGGTGCGGATCTCGAGCGGGTCGCCGTCGGTGACGATGAAGGTCGCCTCCTTGCCGGGCTCGAGCGAGCCCAGCCGGCCGGCGACGCCGAGCAGCTCGGCGACGCTCAGGGTGACGCTCCGCAGCGCGACCTCCGGCGGCAGCCCGAACGCTGCCGCCATCGCCGCGTGGAACGGCAGGTTGCGGGCGTTGGAGGCGTCGAAGCGCGAGCCGCCGTCGCCGATGGCGAACGGGACGCCGGCCTCGTGGAGGCGGGCGGCGGCCACGAAGGCGGCGTCGTAGGGCTCCCAGTCGCGCCGCGGCCGCGCCAGCACGCCGTTGAGCAGCACCGGCACGCCGGCCGCCTGGACCGCTTCGATCGCATACTGGACGTCGGCGCCGGTCACCAGGACGACCCTGGCGAGCTCCTCCTTCCGCACCCATTCGAGCGCCTTTTCGATCTGGGTCTTCTCGGCGGCGTGCAGGAACAGCGGCAGCTCGCCGTCGAGCACCGGCAGGAGGGCCTCGAGCCGCGGATCGAAGTCGGCGGCCGGCGCCTGGCCGGCAGCCGCTGCCCGCCGCGCCTTGCCGTAGGCGCGGGCGCGGGCCACGGTCTCCTCGAGCAGCTCGGTCAACCGCTCGCGCTCGGTCTCGACCTCCTCGGCCGGCGTCCGCGGGAAGCCGCGGGTCGGCGGCCGCTGACGCGGGAAGTCGAGGTGCATGCCGACCGGGGCCGCCAGCGCCATCTCCTCCCAGTTCCAGCCCTCGAGCCGCATCAGCGCCGAGCTGCCGGCGAACAGTCCCCCGCGCGGCGCCACGTGGGCCAGCAGCACGCCTCCCGACAGCGCCACCGGCAGCAGCTCGGAGTCGGCGTGGAAGGCCACCTCCGCCCGCAGGTGGGGGTTGAGATCCCCGACTTCGGTGACGTCGTCGGTGCCCCGGACGCTGCCGATCTCGGTCAGCCCCAGCGCCGAGTAGGGATGCAGGAAAGCGGGGTAGAGCCGCCGCCCGTCGAGCTCGACCACCCGCGCCCCGGCCGGTACCTCGACCTCGGGGCCGAGCGCGACGATCGTGTCCCCCTCGACGACCATCACCGCCCCCTCCACCGGCGGACCGCTCACCGGGTAGACGGTCGCGCCGGTGAAGGCCACGGCCTCGCCGGCGGCGGGCGAGGCCGAGAGCAGCAGGATGGCGCCGATCAGGCCCCGGCTCACGAGCTCCCCTCGCTTTCGACCGCCGGCGGCGCGTCGGGCTCCTCATCGACGATGTCTTCGGGCGGTTTCTCGGGCGACTCCTCCTCTTCCTCCTCCTCGTCGGCAGCAGCCTCGGTGCCGGCCGGCGCGCCGTCTTTGGGCTGCGCCCGCGCCTTGGCCAGCAGCGCGTCGCGCTCGGCCTGGACCACCCCGCGGTAGGCGAGGTCCTCGGCGCGGTCGAAGTAGCGGCGGCCGTCGATCCAGGTCTGCTCGACGATCGAGTAGGTCGAGAGCGGATGACCGGTCCAGACCACGAAGTCGGCGTCCTTGCCGGGCTCGAGCGAGCCCACGCGCTCGGCGATGCCGAGCTGGCGGGCCGGGTTGAGGGTCACCAGCAGCAGTGCCTCCTCCTCGCCGAGTTCCCCGTAGCGCACCGCCTTGGCCGCCTCCAGGTTGAGCCGGCGGGCCAGCTCGGAGTCGTCGGAGTTGAGCGAGGTCACCACGCCGCGGCGGTGGAGCAGAGCGGCGTTGTAGGGGATGGCGTCGATCACCTCGTACTTGTAGGCCCACCAGTCGCTGAACGAGGAGGCGCCGGCGCCGTGGGCGGCCAGCTCGTCGGCCACCTTGTAGGCCTCGAGCGCGTGCTGGAAGCAGCGCACTCGGAAGCCCAGCTCCTCGGCCAGCCGCAGGAGCATCAGGATCTCGTCGGCGCGGTAGGAGTGGGCGTGGACGTCGCGGCGGCCGTCGAGGATCTCGAGCAGCGCCTCGAGCTCGAGGTCGCGGCGCGGCGGCACCCGGTCTGCGTCCCGCCGTGCCCGGTGCTCCTCCCAGCGGCGGCGGTAGTCCCGGGCCGCCCGGAAGCGCTCGCGCAGCACCTGCTCGACCCCCTGGCGGGTCTGCGGGAAGCGCCGCTCCTCGACGTTCCAGTTGCTCTGCTTGGGGTTCTCGCCGAGCGCGAACTTGATCCCCGGCGGCGCCTCGGCCATCAGCAGCCCGGCCGGCTGCTGCCCCCAGCGCAGCTTGATCACCGCGCGTTGCCCCCCGATCGCGTTGGCCGAGCCGTGCAGCAGGTTGGCGACGGTCAGCCCACCGGCGAGCTGCCAGTAGAGGTTGATCGACTCCGGGTCGACGACGTCGGCGATCCGCACCTCGGCGGTCGAGATGCGGGTGCCCTCGTTGACCCCGCCCTCGACCGCGGCGTGCGAGTGGGCGTCGATCAGCCCGGGGGTCACGTGCTTGCCGGCGGCCTCGATCACCACGGCGCCGGCCGGGGCCGTCAGGTCCCGGCCCACCTGCGCGACCCGGCCGCGGCGGACCAGCAGGTCGGCGCCCTCGAGCCGGCCCCGGGGGCCGCTGGTCCAGACCGTCGCGCCCCGCACCAGCACGGCCTCCGGCTGCTCGGGCGTGGGGTTGCGCCAGCCCGAGGGATCGGGCGCGGCGGTCTGCGCCGCGGCCGGGACCGCGGCGAGCGCCAGCCCGAGGACCGCAAGCCCGGCTCTCACGGCCGCCCCTCGCGGGCGGTTCCCTCGGTTTGCCGGGTGGCGCGCTCCGGTTCCGGCTCCGGGGCCGGCTCGGGGGCCGGCTCGCTGGCCGGCGACTCCGGGACCCCCTCGGGGCCGGCGACCCGCCGGCCGCGCACCTGGAAGGTCCCGCGCGGTGAGTCGCCCTTGCCGCTGAGCGTCGCGCCGGTGATCGACAGCTCCATGGTCACCGTCCCCGGCATCCCGACCTGGTCGCCTTCGAACCGCAGCTCCAGGGTCTTGCCCGAGACCGCCGCCCGCTGGAGCGGGATGACGCGATCCATCGCCAGCACCGCGCCCTCGAGCGCCGCGGCGGCGCCGCGCAGCCGCAGCGTCACCGGGATCTCGCCGCTGCCGGTGACGACGGTGATCGCCCACTCGCCGGCCGGCTCGACCGCCGGCGGCTCGGGGGCGCGCACCTCGTAGCGCCGGCCGTCGATCCACACCGCCCGGATCTTCGGGGCTTCGACCAGCAGCTCCCCCTCCACCACCACCAGGTTGGCGGTCATCCCGGGTGCGATCGTTCCCAGGCGGTCGGCCAGGCCGAGCAGCCGTGCCGGCACGGTGGTGAGGCCGGCCAGCGCGTCGGTCGCGGTGAGACCGCGGGCGACGGCCGCGGCCAGCCGGGCGTGCACTCTGGCGGGGTCGTCGAGGCGGTGGGTGGTGAACGCCACGGGCACCCCGGCCTCGATCAGCCGCCGCGGGTTGTCGGGCGCGAGGTCCCAGTCGCGCAGCTCGGCGAGACCGATCGCCAGGTCGTCCGGTTCGACCGGCGCCGGCGTCTCGGGAAAGTCCAGCGGCAAGAGGTGGGGCCGCGGCGAGGCGGCGATCGCCGGCAGCCAGCGGTGCTCCTTGCCGTTGCCGACCAGGTGGAGATCGAGGCCCAGCTCGGTCGCCAGGGCGAGGGCTCGCAGGGTGTCGGTCGGCGACTCGGTCTCGACCACCAGCAGCTCGCCGCCGGCGGCCACCTCCGCCAGCGCCTCGAGGGCGGTGTCGACCGGTGGGCGCGGCTGGGCGGGGTTGCGCTCGTAGGCGCGGTGGGCCTGGCGGTACCAGGCGGCGTCGAGCAGGGTCTGGCGGACCAGCGCCAGCGCGCCCATCCGCGAGGTGGGGTAGCCGCCGCCCCACTGGTTGGTGGCGAAGCTCAGGTGCTGGGCGGCGGTGCGGCGCAGGACCTGCTCGTTGGGGTCGCCATCGCCGAGCTGGACGACCGCGCCGCGGCCGCGGAAGATGCCCTGCGCCGGGGCGACGGCGGCGGTGGTAAAGCCGGCGGCGCGCAGCTGTTTGACGCTGGCGGCGTCCGGGGGATGGGCGATCATCTCGCGCTCGGGACGGACCAGCGGGTTGGGATGGCCCCCCGGCACGGGCGCCGGCGCCGCGCCCTCGGCGCCCCAGTTCCGCTCGAGGTAGGGCTCGATCAGCCCCGGGTAGACCGTCAGACCGGCCAGGTCCCAGAGGCGGGCGTCGGCCGGTGGCTCGACCTCGGGCCCGACCGCCTCGACGACCCCGTCGCGAAGCACCACGGTAGCGGTCTCCAGGACGGTCCCCGGAGCGGTTACCACCCGGGCGCCGGTGAGAGCGTGGACCGCCGGAGCGGCGGCTGCGAGCGGCGCGGCCGACAGCCCGGCAAGGCCCAGCAGGGTGGCGAACGCGCGGGCGGGCCGGGGAGGTCGCATCAGGCTCGAACTGGACGCCAGGGCCGCGGTCGCCGGTCGGGCCGCGAAGGCGGAGCATGTTACACGAGGGCCGGGCCTGGTAGGATCGACGGTCTTCCGGGCCCGTCCGCGGCCCGGTCACCCACAATTCACAGGAGGGAGACTGATGCTTCAGGAGTTCAAGAAGTTCGCCATGCGCGGCAACGTGCTCGACATGGCGATCGGCATCATCATCGGCGCCGCCTTCAGCCCGATCGTCAAGTCGCTGGTCGACAACGTCGTCATGCCGCCGATCGGGATGCTGCTCGGCGGCGTCGACTTCAGCAATCTCTTCATGGTCCTCAAGGAGGGCGCGGTCGCGGCACCCTACGGGACCCTGGCGGCCGCCCAGGAGGCGGGCGCCGTCACCATCGACTACGGGGTGTTCTTCAACACCGTCGTCAACTTCCTGATCGTCGCCTTTGCCGTGTTCATGATGGTCAAGGCGATCAACAGCTGGCAGAAGCCCGAGGAGGAGGAGCCGGCGGAGCCGACCACCAAGGACTGCTCCTACTGCTACACCACCATCCCCATCCAGGCGAGCCGCTGCCCGCACTGCACCTCGGAGCTGAAGGCCGCCTAGCGCGGCCCGACGCGCCTCGGCCGGCCGCCGTAACTCCCTCCGTCGGCGGCCGGCCGGGCCGAACCGTTTGCTAAGCTCCGCGCGCCGTGAACGACCCCCGGAACGAGCCCAGGAACGGGCCGCAGAGCAGGCCCCGGAGCGCGGCCCGTAGTGAAGCGCGCCGCCGCGGTCCGGTGGGGATGATCAGCCTCGGCTGTCCCAAGAACCGGGTGGACGGCGAGGTGATGCTCGGCGAGCTGTCCCGGCGCGGCCACCGGCTGGCCTCCAGCCTCGAGGAGGCCGAGACGGTGATCGTCAACACCTGCGGCTTTATCGACGAGGCCAAGCAGGAGTCGATCGACGCCATCCTGGAGGCGGCGGCCGCCAAAGGGCGCGGCGCCCGCCGGCTGCTGGTCGCCGGCTGCATGGTCAACCGCTACGGCGAGGAGCTGGCCCGCGAGATCCCCGAGATCGACGGCTTCATCGGCCTCGACGACCTGGCCGAGACCCCGCGGCTGGTCGAGCTGGGCGGCGGTCCGCCGCCGCCGGGACCGTCCCACCTGGTCTTCGACCACACGGCGCCGCGGCTGCTCACCACCCGCGGTCACGCCTATCTCAAGGTCGCCGAGGGGTGCGACAACCCGTGTACCTTCTGCGCCATCCCGCTGTGGCGGGGCCGGTTCCGCAGCCGCACCGTCGACAGCCTGGTCACCGAGGCCAGGCGCCTGGAGGCGGCAGGCATCCGCGAGCTGTGCCTGATCGCCCAGGACACCACCCGCTACGGCGAGGACCTCGGCCTCGGCCGCCACGGTCTGCTGCGCCTGGTCGAGGCGCTGCTGGCCGCCACCGCGGTGCCCTGGGTGCGCTTCCTGTACGCCTATCCGACCACCCTCGACGAGGAGCTGCTGCGGCTGATGGGCAGCGAGGAGCGGTTCGTCTCCTATCTCGACATCCCGCTCCAGCACTCGCACCCCGACGTCCTGCGGGCGATGCGCCGCGGCGGCTCGGAGCGCCGCTATCTGGCGCTGCTGGAGCGCGCCCGCGAGCTGGCCCCCGACGTCTTCCTGCGCTCCACCTTCATCGTCGGCTTTCCCGGCGAGGAGGAGGAGCACTTCCGCCACCTCGAGCGCTTCGTCGTCCGGGCGCGGTTCGATCACCTGGGGGCCTTCGCCTACAGCCCCGAGCCCGGCACCCCGGCCGCCGAACGTCGCTCCCTGGTGCCGCGGACGGTGGCCAGGCGCCGCTACCGGCAACTGCTCGAGACCCAGCGGCCGATCGCCCTCGACAGCCGCCGCCGGCTGGTCGGCCGGCGTCTCAGGGTGCTGGTGGATGGCGTCTGCGAGGAGTCCGAGCACCTGCTGCAGGGCCGCCACCACGGGATGGCGCCCGAGATCGACGGGCGGGTGCTGATCAACGACGGTCTCGCCCCGGCCGCGGAGTTCGCCGAGGTGGAGGTCACCGAGGCGCACGCCGACGACGTGGTGGGCCGGGTGGTCGGACCCGCCGGGGCGCCGGGGGTCCGGGTCGCCGCCTGAGAGGTCCGGGACCCCCGCGGAGCGCCCGGTCGCGCCCTGCGCCGTCCAGCGATGCGGATCATCCACGACGCCTGGGGTCGCCGCGACCTGCCCTGCGGAACGGTGGGCACGATCGGCAACTTCGACGGGCTGCACCGGGGCCAGCAGGCGATCCTTGAGCGGGTGGTGACGCGCGCCGGGGCCACCGGCCTCGAGCCGGCGGTGGTGACCTTCGAGCCCCATCCGCTGACCGTGCTGCGGCCGGAGGCGGCGCCGGCGCGAATCGTCGGCTTCGACCACAAGGCGGAGCTGCTGGCGGCCGCCGGCATCGCTGTGCTGGCGGTGGTGCGGTTCAGCACCGAGTTCGCGCGCACCCCGGCGGCCGGTTTCGTGGAGGAGTTCCTGCACCACGGCCTGGACATGCGCGAGATCTACGTCGGCTCGCGGTTCGCATTCGGACGCCAGCGCGAGGGGGACCTGGCGCTGCTGCGCGAGATGGGCGCCCGGCTGGGGTTCGCCGCCCACGGCGTTCCGGAGGTGCTTCATGACGGCGCGCCGGTTTCGAGCACCCGCATCCGCGAAGCGGTGTATGCGGGGCGGGTAGAGGAGGCGGCGGCGCTGCTCGGACGCCCGTTCGTTCTGCGCGGGCGGGTGGTGCACGGGCAGGGCCGCGGCAAGGGCCTGGGCTGGCCGACGGTCAACCTGGCGCCCGACGTCGGGCTGCTGCCCGCCGACGGGGTCTACGTCTCGACCGCGCGGCTGGGCGGGGAGCCAGGCCCCCTGCTGGGGGCGGTCACCAACGTCGGCCGCCGCCCGACCTTCGACGATCCCGACGGGCGGGTGGTGGAGAGCCACCTGCTCGACTTCGACCGCGACCTCTACGGCGAGAGGGTAGAATTGAGCTTCCTCAGCCGGCTCCGGGAGGAGCGGGCCTTCCAAAGCCTCGAGCAGCTTGTGGAGCAGATCGGCCGGGACGTGGCGCGGGCGCGAGAATTTCTGACCCGCGAGGGCTGTTTAGAGAAGCGGACCGAGGCCGACGCCTAGCCCCGCCAGCGGCCCGACCGGGCCGATTCGCAGATCACGAAAGAAGGAGCGCCATGACGAAGGAAATTGTCGAAGTGACCAGTGACAACTTCGAGGACACCGTGCTCAAGTCCGAGGTGCCGGTCCTCGTCGACTTCTGGGCGGCGTGGTGCGGCCCGTGCCGGATGGTGGCCCCGGTCCTCGACGAGCTGGCCACCGAGATGGCCGACAAGGTGCGGGTCGCCAAGCTCAACGTCGACGACTATCAGGACCTCGCCTTCCGCTACCAGGTGTCGAGCATCCCCACCTTTCTGCTGTTCAAGGGCGGCGAGGTGGCTGATCGCATGATGGGCGCCATGCCCAAGGCGGCCTTCGAGAAGTTCGTCGAGCGCAATCTCTGAGGGCGCGGCGCGGGGCGGGGAGGGACGATGGCCATGCAAAGCTACGAGAAGCTGGGCGCCTTCTATCTGGGGCGCCGTTACGACCTGGCCGCCGGCGAGCCGGCCGGCGGGCTGTTGCTCTACGACTCCAAGGACCTGGTCACCCACGCGGTCTGCATCGGCATGACCGGCAGCGGCAAGACCGGTCTCTGCGTCGGTCTGCTCGAGGAGGCGGCGATCGACGGCATCCCGGCGATCGTCATCGACCCCAAGGGCGATCTCGGCAACCTGCTGCTGACCTTCCCCGAGCTGCGCCCGGAGGACTTCCGGCCCTGGGTCAACGAGGACGATGCCCGGCGTCAGGGCGTCGACGCCGACACCTACGCCGCCCATCAGGCCGAGCTGTGGCGCCGCGGTCTCGGCGAATGGGAGCAGGACGGCGAGCGCATCCGGCGGCTGCGCGAGGCGGCCGATTTCGCGATCTACACGCCGGGCAGCGAGGCCGGGCTGCCGGTCTCGATCCTGGCCTCCTTCGCTGCGCCCGGCGAGGCCGTGGTGGCCGACCAGGACCTGTTCCGGGACCGCATCTCGAGCACCGTGACCAGCCTGCTGGGGCTGATCGGGGTGCAGGCCGACCCGATCCGCAGCCGCGAGCACATCCTGCTGTCGACGCTGCTCGACAACGCCTGGCGGGGCGGCACCGACGCCGACCTGGCGGGTCTCATCCAGGGGGTCCAGCGGCCGCCCTTCGAGCAGGTCGGGGTGCTCGACCTGGAGTCGTTCTATCCGGCCCGCGAGCGCTTCGAGCTGGCCATGCTGCTCAACAACCTGCTGGCCGCCCCGGGCTTCCAGACCTGGATGAGCGGCGAGTCCCTGGACGTCGGGCGGCTGCTCTACACGCCGAGCGGCAAGCCGCGGGTGGCGATCTTCTCGATCGCCCACCTCTCCGAGGCCGAGCGCATGTTCTTCGTCTCGCTGCTGCTCAACCAGACCCTGTCGTGGATGCGCACCCGGCCCGGCACCACCAGCCTGCGGGCGCTCCTCTACATGGACGAGATCTTCGGCTACATGCCGCCGGTCGCCGAGCCGCCCTCCAAGAAGCCGATCCTCACCCTGCTCAAGCAGGCGCGGGCCTTCGGGGTCGGGGTGGTGCTGGCGACCCAGAACCCGGTGGACCTCGACTACAAGGGCCTCTCCAACACCGGCACCTGGTTCCTGGGCCGGCTGCAGACCGAGCGCGACAAGGCCCGGGTGCTCGACGGGCTGGAGGGGGTGGGTGGCGGCGCCGTCGACCGCAAGAGCCTGGAGACCACGCTCTCGGGGCTGGGCAAACGCAAGTTCCTGCTCCACAACGTCCACGAGCCGGGCCCGGTGGTGTTCGAGTCCCGCTGGGTGATGTCCTATCTGCGCGGCCCGCTGACCCGCGACCAGATCCGCCTGCTGACCCCGGCCGCGGCCCGGCCGGCTGAGGTCACTGCCCCGCCGCCGCCCGCGGCGCCGGCTGCCGCGGCCGCCCCCGCGGCCCCAGCCCCCGCGCGGTCGACCGCCCAGCGCTCGGCGCCGCCGGTGGTGCCGGCCGAGGTGGAGCAGGTGTTCCTGCCCACCCGCGCCGCCGGCGCGGTGACCTACGAAGCCGGGCTGGTCGGGCTCGGCCGGGTCGAGTTCGTCGACCGCAAGAGCAAGGCGACGCTGCGGAGCGACGAGGTCTGTCTCTACCTGCCGGTGGCGGGCGACGAGCTGGACGTCGACTGGCGAGAGGCCGAGGAGCTGGAGCTGGCGGCCGACGAGCTGGAGCGCGAGCCGGCCGGGGACGCCGGCTGGGGGCCGCTGCCCGGGGCGCTGGCCCGGGCCGGCGGCTACAAGGGCTGGGGCAAAGAGCTGTCCGACACCCTGTACCGCACCCGCTCGCTCGAGCTGTTCGAGAGCCCCACCTTCAAGCTGGTCTCCGAGCCCGGGGAGAGCGAGCGCGACTTCCGCATCCGGCTCGCCGACCTGGCGCGCGAGGCGCGCGACGAGGAGGTCGACAAGCTCCGCAAGCGCCACGCCTCGAAGGCCAAGACGCTGGAGGACCGCCTGCTGCGTGCCAAGCAGAAGGTCGAGCGCGAGCAGACCCAGGCGTCGCAGCAGAAGCTGCAGACCGCGATCTCGATCGGCGCCACCCTGCTGGGTGCCCTCACCGGGCGCAAGGCGCTGAGCACCTCGACCCTGGGCCGCGCCACGACCGCGCTGCGCGGCGCCGGCCGCAGCTCGAGCGAGGCCGCCGACGTGGCCCGCGCCCAGGAGTCGGTCGAGGCGCTGACCGAGCAGATCGAGGCGCTCAACGCCGAGCTGGAGACGGAGATCGACCAGCTCGACGAGCGCTTCGACCCCGAGGCCGAGAAGCTGGAGACGGTGGCGGTCCGCCCCCGCCGGAGCGACGTCGAGGTGCGGCTGGTGGCGCTCGGCTGGCGGCCCACCGCGGGATAGGAAGCCCCGAAAAAGGCCCCTCGCGGCCGCGTCCGGCTACTCGGGACGCTCGACCCAGTAGTTGGGCGCCTCTTTGGTGATCACCACGTCGTGGGCGTGGCTCTCCTTGAGCCCGGCGGTGGTGACCCGCACGAAGCGCGCCTCGCTGCGCAGCTGCCCGATGCTGGCGCAGCCGGCCAGCCCCATCCCCGAGCGCAGCCCGCCGGTGAGCTGGGGCAGCATCTGGTGCACGCTGCCCTTGTAGGGGACCATGCCCTCGATGCCCTCCGGCACCAGCTTTCCCAGCTCGGCCTCCTCGGGCTGGAAGTAGCGCTCGGCGCTGCCCCCGGCCATCGCCGACAGCGAGCCCATCCCACGGTAGGCCTTGTAGGTGCGGCCGCGGTAGAGGATGGTCTCGCCGGGGCTCTCCTCGGTGCCGGCGAACAGCGAGCCCACCATCACCGAGTGGGCGCCGGCGGCGATCGCCTTGGTGATGTCGCCGGAGAACTTGACGCCGCCGTCGGCGATCACCGGCACGTCGTGCTCGGCGGCGGCGCGGCTGGCCTCGACGATGGCGGTGATCTGCGGCATCCCGGCGCCGGTGACCACCCGGGTGGTGCAGATCGAGCCCGGGCCGATGCCCACCTTGACGGCGTCGGCGCCGCGCTCGATGAGCGCCCGGGTGCCGGCGGCGGTGGCCACGTTGCCGGCCACCAGGCGGACCTCCGGGAAACGCTCGCGCAGCCGGGCGGCGGCCTCCAGCACGCCGCTGCTCTCGGCGTGCGAGGAGTCGAGCACAAGGAAGTCGACCTTGGCCGCCACCAGCGCCGCGGCCCGCTCGAGATACGCCCCCGCGGCCCCCACCGCCGCCCCCACCCGCAGCCGCCCCCGGGCGTCGCGGCAGGCGTTGGGATGGGTGCGGGTGTTCTCGATGTCCCGCATCGTGATGAGGCCGGCCAGGCGTCGCTCACCGTCGACGAGCAGGAGCTTCTCCACCTTCGCAGATC
>JBFGCA010000081.1:0-21884 GCA_041567315.1 Thermoanaerobaculia bacterium
GCTGGTCTCGCCGTCGAGATAGATGTTCTTGTTCGAGACCCGGCCGCCGCGGCCCTTGTAGGCGTAGCGCTCCTCGACCAGGACCTCCTGCTCGGTGGTCTCGTCGAGCTGGAGGTAGTTGTGGCGGAAGGCCTTCCAGAGTTTCCCCTTCCTGCGGTTGACGTTGGCCCCGGCGTTGGCGGTGGCGTAGACGAAGCGCTCGCTGGACGGGAATTCCTGACATGTTAATCTCATTGAAAAGCAACAGAGCTGCAACATTGCAGGGCGAGGCGGCGGTCGAGCCGCCACGCTCCAGAAGTCCGTGTTGGAAGTCGGGCTGGCGAACTTGCACCACAGGGAGCTCGATGGACGGTGCCCTGCCGCGGTGGCGGACCTGGCCCGGAGGGATTGGCCCGGCCGAGAGGCGCTGTGGGCAGAGAGCTATGGTGATTCGAGCAGCATGGCGTCGCCGTAGGAGTAGAAGCGGTAGCCGTGGGCGACGGCCTGGCGGTAGGCGGCGAGGGCGCGATCGGTGCCGGCGAAGGCGCAGACCAGCATCAGGAGGGTGGAGCGGGGGAGGTGGAAGTTGGTGAGCAGCAGGTCGACGGCGCGGAAGCGGAAGCCGGGGAGGATGAAGAGGTCGGTGCGGCCGCTAACCGGGCGCCAGGTGGCCGGGGCCGTCGGCGCGGCGCTCTCGAGCACCCGGACGACGGTGGTGCCGACCGCCACCACCCGGCCGCCGCGCCGGTGCGCCGCTTCGATCGCGGCGGCGGTGGCCGCCGGCAGCTCGTAGCGCTCGGCCTCGAGGCGGTGCTCCTCCGCGTTGGCGGCGCGCACCGGCTGGAAGGTGGCGGGCCCGACGTGGAGGGTGAGCGCGGCGATCTCGACCCCAGCCTGGCGCAGCTCGTCGAGCAGCGTCTCGGTGAAGTGGAGGCCGGCGGTGGGGGCGGCGATCGAGCCCGGCGCCCGGGCGTAGATGGTCTGGTAGTCGGTGCGGTCGGTGGTCTCGTCGGGACGGCGGATGTAGGGTGGCAGCGGCACGTGGCCCACTTGCTCGAGGAGGGGCGCGATCGGGCTGGCGAAGCGCACCCGGGCGCGGCCGTCGGCGTCCGGCTCCAGCATCTCGGCCCGCGGGCCGCCGTCGACCTCGAGCGCGGTCCCTGGTCGCAGACGGCGCCCGGGGCGCGGCAGACAGCTCCAGGTGCGGGCCGCCAGCCGCTCGACGAGCAGCAGCTCGACGCGGCCGCGGCCGGGGAGCCTCCGGGCGAGCAGGCGGACCGGCAGCACGCGGCTGTCGTTGACCACCAGCAGGTCGCCGGCCCGCAGCAGCCGCGGCAGCTCGGCGAACAGGTGATGGTGCAGGAGGCCGTCGCGGTCGAGACGCAGCAGGCGACTCTGACCGCGGGGCGCCGGGTACTGGGCGATCCGCTCGGCCGGCAGCTCGTAGTCGAACTCCGCGGTCAGCATCGAGCGCAGCGTAGCGCGAGTCCCGTGTTGGCAGCGGGGCCGATCGAGCGCGCACAGCGTGCCGCCATCTGCCGTCGGCGATCGTCGGGCGCGACGCGCAAGATCGGCTGGGCGGGCGGCTCAGGCCCTACTGACCTGGTGGTTACCGTCCACTACTCCTCGATCCCGCTCGGCGGCTCTTGTGCCGCCAGCGCTCGCGCCGGCTGGCCGCGCGGGTCGAGGGCGTCGCGCAGACCGTCGCCCAGCAGGTTGAAGGCGATCACCGTCAGGGCGAGGGCGCTGCCCGGGAAGGCCGACACCCACCAGGCCTCGGTCAGGGCGTCGGTGCCGTCGGCGATCATGCTGCCCCAGCTCGGAGCCGGTGGCTGGACGCCCAGCCCCAGAAAGGAGAGCGCCGCTTCGGCCAGGATCAGGTTGCCGACCCGCAGCGTGGTGTCGACCAGGACCGGCCCGAGCGCGTTGGGGAGCAGGTGCCGCCAGAGGACGCGCACCGGACCGAGACCGCTGGCGCGGGCGGCGAGGGCGAACTCCTGCTCGCGGAGGGAGAGGATGCGGCCGCGGGTCAGCCGGCTGGCCGCCATCCAGCCGGTGCTGCCCAGCACCAGGATGATGAGCCACTGGCCGGCGTCGAACAGCGCCGCCAGAGCGACCAGCAGGAAGAGCCGCGGAAAGGTCAGCAGGGCGTCGACCAGCCGCATCACCGCACCGTCGATCCAGCCCCCGGCGCCGGCGGCCAGGGCGCCGGCGGCGGTGCCCAGGGTGAAGGACAGGGCGGCCGCCAGCAGCCCGATGGTGAGCGAGGTGCGGGCGCCGTAGAGCAGCCGCGCCCACACGTCGCGGCCGAAGCGGTCGGTGCCGAGCGGGAAGGTCAGCCGCCGGGCGGGCCGCCCGGGCGCCGGGTCGGCGACCTCGGTCAGCGGCAGGGTGAACCGGCGCCCGCTGCTTTCGAGCTCGAGCCCGCCGGCGCTCCGGTCGACGCGCTCGGCGAGCAGCCAGGCGCCGTCCTGCCGCACCACCAGGTAGCGCTGGCTGCCCGGCGGCAGATGGCGCCCGGCCACCGGATCGAGCGGCCGCTCCGGATCGTGGGCGGTGAGCAGCGGCGCAGCCAGCGCCGCCAGCACCAGGAGCGCGACCAGCGCCAGACCCCAGCGCGTCAGCGGCGAGGCGAGCAGGCGGGCTCGCATCAACCGCGCACCCGGGGGTCGGCGAGGGCGTTGAGCAGATCGGCCAGCAGGTTGCCGCCGATCACCAGCACCCCGCTCATCAGGGTGGAGCCGAGGATCAGCGGGTAGTCGCGCCCGCTGATCGCCTCGTAGGTCAGCCGCCCCATCCCCGGCCACGAGAAGACCACCTCGACGACCAGCGCGCCGCTGAGCAGGAAGGGCAGCGACAGGCCGAGGAGCTGGAGGAGCGGCGAGGCGGCGTTGCGCAGGGCGTGGAGCCACACCACCCGGCGCTCGCCGAGTCCTTTGGCGCGGGCCGTGCGGATGAACTCCTCGCCCAGCACCTCGAGCAGGCTGTTGCGCAGGTGACGGGCCACCGAGCCCGCCGCGGCCAGGCCCAGCACCAGCGCGGGCAGCGCCAGGTGGTGGGCGAGGTCGAGCAGCCGGGCGCCGGGGGCCAGCCCGGCGGCGCCGACCGAGTGCATGTGGCCGGCGGGAAAGAGCGGCCAGCGGTGGCTGAGCAGCAGCAGCGCCATCAGCCCGAGCCAGAACACCGGCAGCGAGTAGAGCGTCAGCGAGCCGAGCCGGATCAGGTGGTCGGCCACCGCACCGGGCCGCCGCGCCGCCGCCATCCCCAGCAGCAGGCCGGTGGCGTACTGGACCCCCATCGCCGCCACCGCCAGCAGCAGGGTGGCGGGCACCCGGCTGGCCAGGGTGGCGAGGACCGGCTGCTGGTGGAAGAACGAGACCCCCAGGTCACCGCGCAGCAGGATGTTCCGCAGCCAGGTGGCGTACTGGACGGCGAGCGGCCGATCGAGGCCGTAGAGCCGGTAGAGGGCGTCGCGCTGCGCCGGCGAGGCCCGCGGGTCGAGCAGGACCTGGTCCGGGTCGCCGGGCGTCAGGTGGACGAAGAAGAAGGCGAGGCTGAGGACCAGCAACAGGACGAGCAACGAGGCGGCCAGGCGGCGGGCCAGGAAGCCCGCCAGCGAAGAGCGCATTCGCGGCTCAGCCGTCCGCCAACCACCACTCCTGGAGGTGGAAGTAGGAGCTCAGCGGGTTGGGCTGGGCGTTGCGGACCCGGCGGTTGACGGCGGCCAGGCGCTGTGGTTCCCACAGGAAGGTGTAGGGCTGATCCCGGTGGATGATCCCCTGGGCCCGGTGCAGCAGCTCGAGACGCGCCGCGGGGTCGATCTCGCGCCGCGTCGCCTCGATCAGACCGTCGAGCTCGGGGTTCGAATAGCCGCCGAAGTTGTGCCCGTTTTCGTAGGAGTCGCTGTGGAAGGCGTAGGTGAGGTCGAGCGAGGTGTCGATGCCCCAGCCGCCCAGGGTGGCGTCGAAGTCGTGCTCCAGATTCATGTCCACGAGGGTGGTGAACTCGATTCGCCGCACCTGGGCGTCGACGCCCACCCGGCGGAGCTGGTCCTGGATCAGCACCGCGGCGTCGACCCGGATCGTGCTGTCGGCGTTGGTCGACAGATCGAAGGAGAACGGCCGGCCGTTGCGCTCCAGCACTCCGTCGCCGTCGCCGTCGCGCCAACCTTGTTCCGCCAGCAGCCGTCGCGCGGCAGCGGGGTCGTAGGGCCACGGTTCGAGCCGGTCGTCGTGCGCCCAGACCGAGGAGATGATCGGCGAGGTGGCGATCCGGGCGTGACCGAACGACAACGCGTCGATCAGCGCCTGGCGATCGATGGCCATGGTCAGCGCCTGACGGACTGCGGTTTCGGCGAAGAGGGGCCGCCGGACGTTCCAGCAGATGTAGTTGTACTGGCGGTGCCAGTAGGCGATCAGTCGGGTGACCGGCGACGCTTGGATCTTGTGGGCCTCGGCCGCCCCGACGTGATCGACGAAGTCGAGCTCGCCGGCCAGCAGCTGGCGGATCTGGTTCGCCTGCTGGGGAACGATGCGGAAGACCACGCGATCGAGGTAGGGCTGCCCGGCGACGTGATAGCGCTCGTTGCGCCGCAGCACGATCTGCTGCTGCGGCTCCCAGGACTCCAGCGTGAACGGGCCGTTGACCACCAGGTGCTCCTGGAACCAGCGATTGTTGGCCCGCCAGTCGGCGAACGGCAGCTCGCTCCAGGCGTGACGCGGCAGGATGACGCCCTCGTTGAGGTCGGAGAGCTGCGACGGCGAGGCGGTGGCGAACCGAACCCGCAGACGGCGCGGGCCGAGGACCTCGACGTCGACGATCGAGTCCTTCATCGAGGCGTAGGGCCAGGCGACGTCGGGCGAGGTCTGCGCCTGCCAGGTCCAGCGCACGTCGTCGGCCGAGACCGGTGTCCCGTCGCTCCAGAAGACGTCGTCGCGCAGCTCGATGGTCAGCTCGGAGCGGTCCTCCGACCAGACCTGGCTGGCGGCCAGCTGCGGCGCCAGGGTGGGCGGGTGCTCGGCGTAGTCGGGCTGCTCCTCGAACAGCCGCAGGAACATCTGGTCGAGGATCGCCTGCTCGAAGGTGGTGCCGGCCGTCAGCACCTGGTTGACGCTGCGCACGTCGGAGCTGGCCCCGACCACCAGGGTGCCGCCGGACCGCGGCCGGCCGCCGTCGGCGACCGGCGGATCGCTCCCGCCGCCGCCGCCGCAGCCGACCGCCAGCAGGGCGGCGGCCAGTGCGGCCGGTGGCAGCGGCCAGCGGCGGCGGCCGTCACTGCGGTGGCGATGGGGCCTCATCTCGGCGGCGCGGCGATGCTATCAAGAGCACGCTTTCGAAACGAGGCGGCGCGGACCGCGGTGTTATTGTGCGTGCCATGAGTGCTGGCCGCTCCTGGGCCTCCCGGCGGCTGATCTGGGCCTCGCTGGCGCTCGGGCTGTTCGTGCTGCTGGACCTCGGCCTGCTCGGCTGGATGATCTTCCGGTCGCTGTCGCAGCGCGAGATCGAGCGGGTGCTGTTCGAGACCCGGCAGGAGGCCGAGGGCCTGGCCCGCCGGCTGGCCGGCCGCGCCGAGCGCGAGGGCGAGGACCTCTACACGGTCACCGCCATGGAGCGCGAGGTCCAGACCTACATCGACTCGATCCTCAAGCAGCGGCGGCTGGTCCAGGCGGTCGAAGTGGTGGACTCCGAAGGCCGGCTGGTGTTTCGCGGCAGCGGCGAGACCACTCTCGAGGTGGACCCCGAGCGCACCGACGGTCTCGAGCAGCGCGAGGTGCCGCAGCGCATCGAGGAGCGTCCGGTGGGCGAGCGCCAGCGGCAGTTCCGCCTCGGTCTGCCGATCGAGGATCTCTACCGGCTCGACGTGCCGATCGGCAAGCTGGGCTTCCTCCACGTCGGGATCAGCCAGGACGAGCTGGAGAGCCGCATCGAAGTGCTGCGCTGGGAGCTGGTGCGCACCACCCTGCTGATCTCGATCCTCACCCTGGCGATGCTGGCCGTCGCCTACGTCATCATCTGGTGGCTGTGGCGGCGCGGGCGGCGATTCGCCGAGCAGGCCGAGGAGGCCGAGCGGATGGCCTACATCGGTACCCTGGCCTCGGGCCTGGCGCACGAGATCCGCAACCCGCTCAACTCGTTGAGCCTCAACATGCAGATGCTGGAGGAGGAGATGGGGCAGCGGGCGGCGCCCGGCCGCCGCCGGCTGATGGCACTGACCCGCAGCGAGATCGCCCGTCTCGAGCGGCTGGTCACCGACTTCCTGCGCTACGCCAAGCCGCAGCCGCTGGAGGTCGAAGAGCTGCCGGCGGTCGATTTGCTGACCCGCAGCCGCGAGGTGATGGCCAGCGAGCTCGAGGCACGGAGAGCGCGCCTCGAGATCGAGGACCGCAGCGCCGGTGCCCGGGTGCGGGTCGACCCGGCGCAGATGACCCAGCTGCTGCTCAACCTGATCCAGAACGCGCTGGCGGCCACCGAGGAGAGCGGGCGGCCGCTGGTGGTCCAGCTGCGCGCCCTGCGGAGCGCCGGCCGGGTGGTGCTCGAGGTCGTCGACCGCGGGGTGGGGATCGCGCCCCAGGACCAGCAGAAGATCTTCGAGCTGTTCTACTCCACCCGCAAGGGCGGCACCGGTCTGGGGCTGGCGGTGGTCGAGCGCATCGCCAAGGCGCACCATGGCGAGCTGGAGGTGCGCAGCGCCCCGGGCCGCGGCACCAGCGTGCGCCTGGAGCTGCCGCTGGCCCGCCCGCTGCCCGAGCCCGCGCTGGCCCCGGCCGCGGTCGGGCCCGCCTCCTCCTAGCGGCCGCGCCCTCCCACCATGCCCGCACCCGAATACCTGATCTGCCTCAATTGCGAGTCGCCCTGCTACGTCTTCGAGTGGCGGGAGGACGAGCTGCAGGAGGCGATCTGCGAGGTCTGCGGCAACGACGAGAGCGACCAGTTCCTCACCCAGGAGGATTTCGACGCCCTGATCGGCGGTTGATCGACGGGCCAGCTCGGTCGTGGGGTGATCCGCGATGGCCTCAAAGGCGCTCGGCTCCAGGTCCCTGTCGCACCCCGCCCCGGTCGGCTCCACGGCCCCGCGTGGTGGACTGATCCACCACCAACGCTGCCGCTGGCGTTGACCCAGGGTGGCGTCTCTGCTAGCTTTCCGGGGCCGCCCCCGGCGGCACCGAGGGGGGAGTACGCATCATGTACGCAGTCATTCAAGCCGGCGGGCGCCAGTACCGGGTCGCCGAGGGAGACGTCATCCAGGTGGAGCGCGAGGCGGCGCTGCGTCCGACCGACGGCAAGCTCGCCTTCGAGCGGGTGCTGCTGGTGGCCGGCGAGGGCGAGGCGCGGGTCGGCAGGCCGCTGGTGGAGGGCGCCCGCGTCACCGCCAGCCTGCTCGGCGAGACCCGCGGGCCCAAGATCCGGGTCTTCAAGATGAAGCGCCGCAAGGGCTACCGGCGGCTGCGGGGCCACCGGCAGGACCTGTTCAGCGTGCGCATCGAGGGCATCGAGAGCGGGGCCAAGACCCGAAAGAAGAAGGGCCAACAAGAAGGGAATTGACGTCATGGCTCACAAGAAAGGTCAGGGCTCGAGCCGCAACGGCCGCGACTCCAATCCCCAGCATCTGGGGGTCAAGCGCTTCGGCGGTCAGCTGGTCACCGGCGGCACCATCCTGGTGCGGCAGCGGGGCACCAAGTTCTTCCCCGGCGCCAACGTCGGGCGCGCCAAGGACGACACGCTGTTCGCCAAGGCCGACGGGGTGGTCCAGTTCCAGGACCGCGGCCGCCGCGGCCGCTGGATCCACGTCCAGCCCGCCGAGTAGCCCCCCGCGCCGCCCTTCTGGCGGCCCGCCGCCGGCGAGTCCCCTCGGTGAGCAACGGCCGGCGCGCCTTCGGCTTTGACCTTCATCGATGAAACGGTGATCCACGTCCGGGCCGGTAACGGAGGCGACGGCTGCGTCGCCTTCCGCCGCGAGAAGTACGTGCCGCGCGGCGGCCCGTCGGGCGGCAACGGCGGCGCCGGCGGCGCGGTCTACCTGGTCGGCGATCGGCGGCGCAACACGCTCTACCACCTGCGGTTCCGCTCGCTGTACGTGGCCGAGCGCGGGCGGCACGGCGAAGGGTCGTGCCGGACCGGCCGCAGCGGCTCCGAGCTGCTGGTGCCGGTGCCCCTCGGCACCCAGGTCTTCGAGGTCGCCGACGGGGAGCGCTCCGGGCCGCTGCTGGGTCAGCTGCTGACCGACCACGAGCGGCTGCTGGTGGCCGCGGGTGGCCGCGGCGGTCGCGGCAACGCTTCCTTCGCCACCCCCACCGACCGGGCGCCGCGGCGCGCCGAGGTCGGCCAGCCGGGCGCCGAGCGCTGGCTCCGGCTGGAGCTCAAGCTGCTGGCCGATGCCGGCGTGGTGGGTCTGCCCAACGCCGGCAAGTCGACGCTGATCGCGGCGCTGTCGGCGGCCCGGCCCAAGATCGCCGACTATCCCTTCACCACCCTGGTGCCGCAGCTCGGGGTGGTGGCCGGCGAGGCCGCCAGCGAGCCGTTCGTGCTGGCCGACCTGCCGGGGCTGATCGCCGGGGCGGCCTCCGGGGCCGGGCTGGGGACCCGGTTCCTGCGCCACGTCGAGCGCTGCCGGGTACTGGTCCACCTGGTCGACCTGTCGGCGGCCGAGGGCAGCGCCGCCGCCGACCTGCGGACGGTGGAGCAGGAGCTCGGCGCCCACGACCCGGCGCTGCTCGAGCGCCGGCGGCTGGTGGTGGGGAGCAAGCTGGACGCGGCGCGGCCCGAGCGGCAGGCGGAGCTGCGGCAGGCGGCGGCCGCGGCCGGTCTCGACTATCTGGAGATCAGCGCCGTCACCCGTCAGGGGTTGGGCGCGCTGGTGGCGGCGATCCGCGGGGCGCTGGCGGCGGCGGTCGAGCGGCCATGAAGCTGGGGCTGTTCGGGGGCAGCTTCGACCCCATCCACGAGGGACACCTCGAGCCGGTGCGTCAGGCCCGCCGGCTGCTGGCGCTCGACCGGGTGGTCTTCCTGCCCACCGCGGTGCCGCCCCACAAGCCCGGGCGGCAGTTCGCCCCGGCGCACGCGCGCTATGCGATGGTGGAGCTGGCGTTGCTCGGCGAGGAGGGGCTCTACGCCTCCGCCTTCGAGCTGACCGAGGGCCGGCCCGCCTACACGGTCGACACCCTGGAGCACTTTCGCAAGCGGCACCCGGGCGCCGAGCTCTACCTGCTGCTGGGGGGCGACAGCTTCGTCGAGCTCGACACCTGGAAGCGCTGGCCGGACATCGTCCAGCTCGCCCGGCTGGCGGTGCTGGTGCGGCCGCCCCTCAGCCTGGAGCAGGTGCGCGACCGCTTGTCGCCCGAACTGGTCGGCCTGACGGCGAGCGAGCGGGTCCACTTCGTTCCCAACGACCCGGTCGCCGCCTCTTCGACCGGGCTGCGCGAGCTGATCGCGCGGGGCGAAGAGCCGCCGCCGGGCGTGGTGCCGACGCTGGTGCTAGAGTACATCCGGAAGTACTCCCTCTATCGATGACCGTCGGCGCCGCCAGGACCCTCGACGTCGAGACCCGGTGTCGGCAGGTGGTGGCGGCCGCCGAGGACCGCAAGGCCGAGGGCCTCAAGGTGCTGCGGCTGGCCGAGGTGTCCGACTTCACCGACTACTTCCTGATCTGCAGCGGCCACAGCGAGCGCCAGGTGCAGGCGATCGCCGACGGCGTCCAGGAGAGCCTGCGGGCCGCCCGCGTCCGACCGCTCCACGTCGAAGGCTACCGCCCCGGGCGCTGGATCCTGCTCGACTACGGGGACCTGATCGTCCACATCTTCAACGGTGAGACCCGCGCCTACTACCGGCTGGAGCGCTTGTGGGCGGACGCGCCGGACGTGACCGCCGAGTTCGCCCGGGCGCCCGCCGCCGGGTAGCGCCGGGCACGGCGGCCATCCGGTGACGGCCTCGCGCTCGCTGGCCGATCTCGTCGAGACCTCACCCGCCCTGGCCGGGCCGCTGCGCGGCGCCGCCCGGGCGGCCTCCACCGAGGCGCCGATTTTGATCCTCGGCGAGTCCGGCAGCGGGCGGACCACCCTGGCCCGCGCCCTCCACGCGGCCAGCCGGCGCGCCGCCGGTCCGCTGGTCGAGGTCGACGTCGGGGTGGTCCCCGGCACGCTGTTCGAGAGCGAACTGTTCGGGCACCGCCCGGGCGCCTTCACCGGCGCCGGGGCCGCGCGGGCGGGTCGGGTGGAGCGCGCCGAGGGCGGCACCCTGCTGCTCGATCATCTGGTCGGGCTGCCGCAGGCGGTGCAGCCCAAGCTCCTGCGGCTGCTGGCCGAGCGGCGCTACGTGCCGTTGGGCGGCGGCGAGCAGCGGGCCGACGTGCGGTTCATCGGCATCGCCTCCGAAGAGCTGCCGGAGATGGTCGCCCGCGGCGCCTTCCGCGCCGATCTCTACTACCGGCTGGAGGTGGTGACCCTCAGGTTGCCGCCGCTGCGCGAGCGGCGCGCCGACCTGCCGCGGCTGGTGGACGCCCTGCTGGCCGATCTGGGAGAGCGGCTCCGGCGGCCGGGGCTGTCGCTGCGGCCGGCGGCCCGCGCCTGGATGCTCGATTACGACTGGCCGGGCAACCTGCGGCAGCTGCGCAACGTGCTCGAGCGATCGGCGATCCTGGCGTCGGGGGAGGAGCTGGACCCACCGCCGCCGCCGGACCTGACGGCGGTTCCGGCGCCGCTGGCCGAGGTCGAGCGCCGGCAGATCCTCCGGGCCCTGGCCCACACCCGCGGTCACCAGGGGAGGGCCGCCCGGCTGCTGGGCATCAGCCGCAAGACGCTGTGGCAGAAGCGGCGCCGCTACGGGATCCCGTGAGCAGCCCCGCCCGACCCTCGCGGCCAGCCGACCGAAAGGTGGCCACTCCTCCACGGCCCGCCGCCGCGGCGGCGATGGGCGTGCTGCTCGCCCTGCTCCCGCCGCCGATCGCCGCCGGTCGGAGGGTCGGTGGCGCGCCCGTCACGCAGGCGGCGGCTGTTCGGGCTCCGGCTGCGCAGCCTCGGGTAGCGGGGGCGCCGGTCCCCGGCCTCGCGCCGCTGGAGCTGGCCGTGCGCCTGGCCGAGCTGGGACCGCGCGAACCGGGGAGCGCCGCCCACCGGCAGGCCGTCGAGCTGCTGCTGGAGGCGATGACCGCCGCCGGTCTGAGCGCCGTCGCGGCCCTGCCGGCGGCCGGCGGCGACGGCCTGACGGCGCTCTCCGGCGTGCTGACCGGGAGCTCCGAGCGCGAGATCGTGCTCTCCGCCCACTTCGACACCGTCGCCGGCAGTCCGGGAGCCGGCGACGACGCCTCGGGCTGTGCGGTGGTGGTAGCGGCCGCCGCCGAGCTGGCGCCGGCGCCGCTCGGGCACACGGTGCGGGTGCTGATCTTCGACCGCGAGGAGTCGGGTCTGGCCGGCAGCCGCGAGTGGGTGGCGGCCCTCGAGCCGGTAGCCCGGCAACGCATCCTCGCCGACCTCAACCTGGAGATGGTGGGCTGGCCGGGAAGCGGCGGCGCCGTGCTCCATACCTTCCCGGTGCGGCGCGGGGATGCCTGGAGGCTCACTCCCGGCTGGCTGGTGCATGGGGCGCTGCGGGGCGCCGAAGCCGCCGCCTGGCCGCTGGCGGTCGTCGATCCGCTGCTGTCCTGGTTCGGCCAACTGGCGCTCCGCGCAGCGCGACCCACTCACGCCGCCGACAGCGACAGCTTCCTGGCCGCCGGCATCCCGTCGATCCTGTTCTCGGACAGCTCGCTGTCCAGCTTCGACCCCGCCTACCACCGGGCGGGCGACGCCGCCGGACGTCTCGACGGCGAGCGCCTCGAGCGCTGGACCCGGGCGTTGGCCGCGATCGTCCGGCGGCTCGACGCCCTCCCGGCCCGGCCGGCGGCCGAGGACGCCTACCTGGCGACGGCCGGCCGGGTGTGGCCGCGCCGCGACCTCTACTGGGCGGGCTTCCTGCTGTGGGCGGTGCTGGTCTGGCGCGGACGGCCGGGGCGCTGGCGGGCGGCGAGCGCCGACGAGCGCCGCCGCCGCGGTCGCGCCTACCTGCCGGGCTTCGTCTTCCGGATGGTCTTCCTGGCGGCGGTGCTGGCCACCCCGGTGTTCGCGGCGGCGCTGCTTTTCCCGGCCGGTCTGTTCGCCCTGGTGCCGCCGAGCGGTCGCTGGCGCCGCCGGGTGGTGGTCGGGGCCGCCCTGCCAGCGGTGCTCTTCGCCGCCGGTCTGCTGGTGGCCAGCCTGCAGGGCCGCGCGATTCCCACCGGCGCCGCGCTGTTGCCGGCGGCCACGGTGCTGGCCACGTTGGCCGCCTTCACCTGGTGGGCGCTGGCGCTGCCGGATGCTGCGGCGGCTGCGGAGCCGGTGCCCGAGTAGAGCGCTAGTGTCCCGTGCAGCAAGTTCCTTTACATTCGAGCGGCGCCGCATCCCGCTGGGCGGCGTTGCTCCTCGGTCGCATATGGCCTCGATATGCTCGCTCGTTGCGCCTTGCCCAGCGGGCGCTTCGCCGCTCTCGATGTGACAAGGAACTCACCGCACGGAACACTACCGGCCCTGCCACTCGGGCTTACGCTTGGCCAGGAAGGCGGCCACGCCCTCTTCCTTGTCGCGGCTCGAGAAGCACAGGCAGAACAGGTCGCGCTCGTAGAGGATGCCCTCCTCGATCGCCAGCCGCTGGCTGGCGCGCACCGCCTGCTTGGCGACCTTGAGGGTCAGCGGACTCTTGGAGGCGATCTTCCCGGCCAGCTCCAGGGTCCGCGCGCGCAGCTCCTCGTGGGGGACCACCAGCTCGACGAGACCGATCCGCTCGGCCTCTGTAGCGTCGATCATGTCGCCGGTCAGCACCAGCCGCATGGCGTGGCCGGGGCCGACCAGCCGCGGCAGGCGCTGGGTGCCGCCGCCGCCGGGGATCAGCCCGAGGTTGATCTCGGGCTGTCCGAACCGCGCCTTCTCCGAAGCCACCCGCAGGTCGCAGGAGCTGGCCAGCTCGCAGCCGCCGCCCAGACAGTAGCCGTTGATCATGGCGATCACCGGTTTCGGAAAGCCGGCCATGACGTCGAAGATGCGGGGCTGCCGCATGGCGTGGCGCTGGTCGAAGGGGGTGCGGCCCTCGAACTCGCCGATGTCGGCGCCGGCGATGAACGCCTTGTCGCCGGACCCGGTGAGGACCACCACGCCGACGCCGTCGTCGGTCTCGATGGCGGCCAGCGCCGCGAGCACCTCGTCGCGCACCTGCTGATTGAGGGCGTTGAGCTTGTCGGGGCGGTTGACGGTGAGGATGGCGACGCGCCCCTCACGCTCCACGATCAGGGTCTCGGACATCGGGGTCTCCCTCCAGTCTCCTATTGATGTTTCCAGCGCGGCGATCGCTTTTCGAGGAAGGCAGCGACCCCTTCCTCGACGTCGGCGGAGGCCAGCAGCTCGTCGAGGTAGAGGCGCTCGGTGGCGGCCAGCGCCTCGGCGAACGGTCGCTCGCAGCCCTCCCGGACGGCCCGCTTGAGAAGCCCGGTGACGGCGGCACTCTTGCTCAGGATCGTCTCGGTCAGCTCCTCGAGCCGCGCCTCGAGCTGGCAGGCCGGGGCACGGTGGGTGACGATCCCCAGCCGCTCGGCCTCTGCGCAGTCGAGACGGCGGCCGGTCAGCAGCAGCTCGAGGGTGCGGCCGCCGCCCAGGCGCCGCGGGTAGGCGGCGGCGGCGAACGGCGGGTAGCAGCCGACCTCGATCTCGGGCTGCCCGAAGCGGCTGCCGTCGGCCGCCAGCAGCAGGTCGCAGGCGGTCGCCAGCTCCATGCCGCCCCCCAGGCAGTGGCCCTCTACCACCGCCAGCGTGACGCAGCGCAGCCGTCCCAGCACGGCGAGCGCCCGGTGGAAGCGCTCGAGCATCCGGGGCGCCCGTTCGCGGGTGTGATCCTCCACCGCGACCCCGGCCGAGAAGGCGCGACCGCCGGCGCCGCGCACCACCAGCAGCTGGACGCCGTCGTCGGTCTCCAGCTCCCGCAGCCGCTCGCCCAGCTCGCCGAGCGCCGCCAGGTCGAGGACGTTGAGCGGCGGCCGGTCGAGGGTGAGGGTGACGGCGCGGCCGCGCCGGTCGAGGCGCACCGCGGTCATGCGCGGTCCGCCTGCTCCGTCCTTTCACCGCACTCGACCAGGGCGGCGACGCCGAGACCGCCCGAGACGCAGAGCGTGGCCACCCCGCGCGAGCCCCCGCGGGCGGCGAGACCGTGGAGCAGGGTGACGAGGATCCGTGCGCCGGTGCAGCCGATGGGGTGTCCGAGGGCGATGGCGCCGCCGTCGGGATTGACCCGCTCGGGGTCGAAGGGCAGCTCGGCGAGACAGGCCAGCACCTGCGAGGCGAAGGCCTCGTTGAGCTCGACCTGGTCGACGTCGCAATAGTCGAGCCGCCGCCGGGCCAGCAGCCGCCGCACCGCCGGCACCGGGCCGATCCCCATCACCCGCGGCTCGACCCCGACCACCTCCCAGTCGATCAGCCGGCCGGCCGCCGCCAGCCCCAGCTCGGCGGCGCGCTCGGGGCTCGCCACCAGCAGCGCGGCGGCGCCGTCGGTGATCCCCGAGGCGTTGCCTGCGGTCACCGTCCCACCGTCGCGGAAGACCGTCGGCAGCCTGGCCAGCCCCGCCTCGGTGACGCCGTCGCGCGGGTGCTCGTCGGCCGCCACCGGCGACGCCCCGCCGGCGTCGACCGGCGTCAGCTCGCGGTCGAAGCGGCCGGCGGCGCGCGCCCGCTCGCAGCGCTGCTGGCTACCGGCGGCCCAGCGGTCGGCGGCGGCGCGGTCGATGCCCGATTCGGCGGCCAGCTCCTCTGCGGTCTCGCCCATGATCAGCCCGGACAGCGGGTCGCAGAAGCCGTCCCGGTACATCCCGTCCACCAGCTCGTCGTGGCCCAGCCGCCGCCCCCAGCGCGCCCGCGGCAGCAGATAGGGGGTGTTGGACATGCTCTCGGTGCCGCCGGCCAGCACCAGCCGTGCCTCGCCCAGCCGGATGGCGCGGGCGGCGCACAGCACCGCCTGCAGCCCCGAGCCGCAGGCCTGGTTGACGGTGAAGGCCGGGCGCTCCGGGGGGACGTCCGCCCGGTGGGCGATCTGGCGGGCGACGTTGGGTCCGCCACCCGCCTGCCGGGCGTGACCGAAGATCACCTGGTCGACCGCCGCCGGGTCGAGCCCCGCCCGTTCCAGACAGGCGCCGGCCGCGGCGGCCCCCAGGTCGGCCGCCGACAGGGCGGCCAGGGCGCCCCCGAACTTGCCGATCGGGGTCCGCACCGGCGCCGCCAGCAGCAGCGGCGGCCAGCTTGCGAGAGCGCTCACGGCTCACCACCCGGGGCGCCGGGGCGGCACGCGGCCGTCCGGCGCCGCCTCAAACGCCCTGGAAGTCGGCCTTCCGCTTCTCGACGTAGGCCGCCAGGCCCTCGCGGGCGTCGTCGCTCTGGAACAGCTGCTGCTGCAGCTCGCGCTCGAGGGCGAGGCCGCTCTCGAACGGGATCTCGGCGCCCGACTGGACCGAGCGCTTGATCCGGCCCACCGCCTTGGCCGCCCGATGGGGCGGACAGAACTGACGGGAGTAGTCGTGGATCTGCTCCTGGAAGTCGTCGCCGTCCAGGACCAGGTTGACGATGCCCAGCTCCTGGGCCTCCTCGAAGCTCAGCAGCCGACCGGTGGTCATCAGCTCGATGGCCCGGCTCTTGCCGATCAGCCGCGCCAGCCGCTGGGTGCCGCCGGTGCCGGGCAGCACCCCGAGGTTGATCTCGGGCAGGCCGACCTTGCCGGCGTCCTTCTTGGCGAGCCTGAGGTCGGCCGCCATGGCGATCTCCAGCCCGCCGCCGACGGTGTGGCCGTTGAGGGCGGCGATCACCAGCTTGGGGGTGTGCTCGAGCCGGTTGAGGGTCTCGTTGGCGTGGAGGCAGAAGTTGTACTTGAAGTAGGGGTCGGAGCGCTGCAGCATGTTGATGTTGGCGCCGGCGCAGAAGAACTTCTCGCCCAGACCGGTCAGCACCAGGACGTGGACCGCGGCGTCGAAGCGGGCCTCGAGGATGGCGCCGTCGAGCTGACGCATCATCTCGTGGGTGTAGGTGTTGGCGGGTGGGTCGGTCAGCGTCAGGTAGGCGACGCCCTCGCGCACCCGGTACTCGACCAGCTGGCGCCCGGCCGCAGACTTCTCGGCAGTGGACTGAACCATGTTTCCTCCGGTTGTTCTATTGGGTGGCGGCCGGCGGCGACCGGCCGCGGGATCTCGCTCGCCGGCGATTGTGGCACGGGACCCGGGGCGGGGCAAGACAAGAAAGGGGCGGGGCGCGGCCGGACTGTGAGCTATGACCTTTGCAAGCCTCGGGGGCCGCTCTTACAATCGCGCCAGTCGTGTCGCGGCGGTCCCCATGATCAGCGGCTACAACACCGACGTTCCGCACGCCGACGTGGTCTTCCACGTCCAGACCGAGGACAAGGGCCTGTCGGCGGCGTGGATCGAGAGCCTGGTCTACGTCGGCGGCCAGGTGATCGCCCGCCGGCGGTCGAGCTACAAGGGGTTTCTCGACGAGGGCCAGGGCAAGCAGGCGGTGTCGGAGCTGATGAACCGCCAGCACCGGCTGATGATCGCCGAGATCCGTAGCGGCAAGTTCGACGGGCAGCTGGCCGGCCTCGGCAGGGGCCCGGCCCCCGGGCCGGCGGTGGCCGCTGCCTCCGAGGTGGCGCTGCCGCCGGCGGCGCCGACGGTGCTGGAGCGGTTCGACGGCGGGCCGGCGGGGCCGACCCTCGACCAGGTGATCCTCGAGTACCTCACCGCCGAGGCCGAGCAGGAGCACCTGGTGCTGATGATGGAGGCCGACGGCGACCTCGGCCTGGGCAGCGCCGTCGGGGTGCGCTGCCGCACGGTGTCGAGCCTGGGCGAGCGGCCGGTGGCCGGCAGCCGGATCGTCGTGCGGATGATCTCGACGGTCAGCGAGCCGGTGACCCTGGCCGAGGGCACCACCGGCGACGGCGGCGAGGTGAGCCTGACCCTGACCATCCCCGAGCTGGACCAGGGCACCGGAGCCTTGATCGTCACCGCCTCCAGCGACATCGGCTCGGCCGAGATCAAGCACCTGCTGTAACGCCGCGAAGCCGCCGTGCCCGAGCCCGCGACCGTCGAAGTCCGCCTCAACGGCCGCCCCCGGCAGCTCGCCGGCGGCACCACCGTCGCCGACCTCCTGCGCCAGCTCGACCGCGACCCCCGCACCGTCGCCATCGAGCTCAACGGCCACATCCTGCCCCGCCCGCGCTATCCCGCCACCACCCTCCAGCCCGGCGACCGCCTCGAAGTCGTCCACTTCGTCCAGGGCGGCTAGGCACCGGGTAACCATTCGCGTCCCCGGGCGGGCCCCGCCCCGGCCGGCCTCTCGCCACCGTCCCTCCAAGACTGACCCCCCACCGCCGTAGCGTTGTCACTCCGCACCCGCCGCGGATATAATCTCCCCCGAGGGCCGCTAGCTCAATTGGCAGAGCAGCAGACTCTTAATCTGCGGGTTCTAGGTTCGATTCCTAGGCGGCTCACCACCCTCGCGACAGCCCCCCCGGCTGCTCCCCTCGCACCTCCCTCGGCGAAAGTGGCGGAATGGTAGACGCGCTAGACTTAGGATCTAGTCCCGGTACCCGGGGTGGGGGTTCGAATCCCCCCTTTCGCACCAGCTCCCCGGGGGTCCAAACACCCTCTCAACCGAATCCGACATGAGCGTCGTCGTCTCCATCGAAGAGGTGGGCCCCTGCCGCAAGCAGCTGACCGTCGAGGTCCCGGCGCCGGCGGTCGAGGCCGAGACCCAGCGGGTGGTGGCCGACTTCCGCCGCCAGCGCAAGGTGCCCGGCTTCCGCAAGGGCAAGGTGCCCGCCGAGCTGGTGCGCCGCCGCTTCGGCGAGGCCATCCAGCAGGAGGTGGTCGACCGGCTGGTCGGCCGCTACTGGAAGCAGGCCACGGCCGAGACCCGGATCGAGCCGCTGCTGCCGCCACGGGTGGACTCGGTGGAGTCGGAGCCGGGCGCGCCGCTGACCTTCGTGGCCTCGGTGGAGACCCGGCCCGAGATCGAGCTCGGCGAGCTGGGCGAGTTCGAGCTGCCCGATCCGCCGGTCGAGCTGCCCGACGAAGAGCTCGAGGCGGCGCTCGCCCAGCTCGCCCGCGAGCACGGCGAGTGGAGCCCGGTGGAGCGGGCGGCGGCCGACGGCGACCTGGTCCACGGCGAGCTCGCCGAGGAGGCCGCAGCGGACGAGGCGGGCGGCGCCCCGCCGCGGCCGGTGCGGTTCGAGGTCGGCGCGCCGCAGGTCTGGGAGGAGCTGACCAGCGAAGCCCGCGGCCGGCAGGCGGGGGAGGAGGCGCGCTTCATCCGGCGGGCGCCGGACGGCAGCGAGCAGGCCTACCGGCTGCGCATCGACGGCGTCGAACAGCGGGTGCCGGCGGCACTGGACGACGCTTTGGCGGAGCGGGTGGGCGGTTTCGGCGACCTGGCGGAGCTGCGGCGGGCGCTGGCCGACCGGCTGCGCCGCGACAAGGAGGCGGCGCGGCGGCAGCTGCGGCGCCAGGCGCTCGCCGAGCAGCTCACGGCGCGCTATCCTCTGGCGCTCCCGGAGGGCGTGGTCGAGCGCGAGGTCGAGGCGCTGCTCAGGGAGTACGCGGAGGGGCTGGCGATGCGCGGGGTGGACGTGGAGCGCGCCGACGTCGACTGGCGGCAGCTGGCGGAGCGGGTGCGGCCCCAGGCCCGTTCGCGGGTCCACCTGCGTCTGCTGCTCGACGCCATCGCCGAGCAGCAGGAGGTCGAGCCGGCGGCCCAGGAGCTGGAAGCGGCGCTGGCCGGCATCGCCCGGGTCGAAGGGCGCTCCACCCAGGCGGTCCGCCACGCCCTCGACCGCTCGGGCGGCCTGGCCAAGCTCAAGGCGCAGCTGCGGCGCGAGAAGGTGCTGCGGCAGCTGGCGGGCGACGCTCCGGAGGGCGCCTGCGGCGGCGCCGGCGGGGAGTCGCCGGCCGCCGAGCCGGCCGCCGCCGGCGCGATGCCGGCCGCCACCGAGACCGCAGACTAGGAGAGTCCAAGACGATGCTGATTCCCATGGTAGTCGAGCAGACCAACCGCGGCGAGCGGGCCTACGACATCTACTCGCGGCTGCTCAAGGACAACATCATCTTCCTCGGCCGGCCGATCGAGGACGACGTCTCCAACCTGATCATCGCCCAGATGCTCTTCCTCGAGGCCGAGAACCCCGAGAAGGACATCTCGCTCTACATCAACTCGCCGGGCGGCTCGATCACCGCCGGGCTGGCCATCTACGACACCATGCAGTACATCAAGCCGGACATCTCGACCCTGTGCGTCGGCCAGGCGGCGTCGATGGCGGCGGTGCTGCTGGCGGCCGGCACCAAGGGCAAGCGGTCGGTGCTGCCCAACAGCCGGGTGCTGATCCACCAGCCGCTGCTTTACGGCCTGCAGGGCCAGCAGACCGACATCGACATCCACGCCAAGGACCTGATGCGGATGCGCGAGCGGATCGAGGAGGTGCTGGCGGCGCACACCGGCAAGACCAAGGACGAGATCCACAACGACACCGAACGCGATAAGATCCTCACCGCCGGCGAGGCCGTCGAGTACGGGCTGGCCGACAAGGTGATGGGGAGGCGCTAGGGCTGAGCGGAGGGGCGGCCGGCAACGGCCACCGAGGACGAGGAACTGAGAACGCGGGATCTGGTATCATGCAACGCGCGATGCAGCCGGGCGACCGTGGGTGGTTGCGTCTCCGGCCGCCGGGCCGCCCGGCTACCCGGAATAGGTTCCCCGTCGGCGCGCGTTGTCACTGTCGTGCGCCCCTTCCCATCTGGCCCCCACCGCTAGCCGGCCGTCCGGCCGCCATCCCCTGAGGCAGAGGAGCGATGCCCAAGAAAGACACCGGCGACGAAGCCCTCAGATGCTCGTTCTGCAATAAGAGCCAGCGCGAGGTCAAGAAGCTGATCGCCGGTCCGACGGTCTTCATCTGTGATGAGTGCGTGGACATATGTCTCGACATCATCGCCGAGGACCGCATGCTGGAGCAGCAGCAGGAGACCTCGCTCCCCAAGCCCAAGGAGATCAACGAGTTCCTGGACCAGTACGTCATCGACCAGGAGATGGCCAAGAAGAAGCTGTCGGTGGCCGTCTACAACCACTACAAGCGCATCGAGTTCGCCGAGAAGACCCGCACCGACGTCGAGCTGCAGAAGTCCAACATCCTGCTGATCGGGCCGACCGGCACCGGCAAGACGCTGCTCGCCCAGACCCTGGCCAAACTGCTGTCGGTGCCGTTCACCATCGCCGACGCCACCACCCTGACCGAAGCGGGCTACGTTGGCGAAGACGTCGAGAACATCATCCTCAAGCTCTACCAGGCCTCGGGCAACGACAAGGAGAAGACCCAGCGCGGCATCGTCTACATCGACGAGGTCGACAAGATCGCCCGCAAGAGCGACAACCCGTCGATCACCCGCGACGTGTCGGGCGAGGGGGTGCAGCAGGCGCTGCTCAAGATCCTCGAGGGCACGCAGTGCAACGTCCCGCCTCAGGGCGGACGCAAGCACCCCCATCAGGAGTTCCTGCAGATCGACACCACCAACATCCTGTTCATCTGCGGCGGCGCCTTCGTCGGGCTGGAGGAGATCATCGAGCGGCGGATCAACGAGAAGACGCTGGGCTTCGGTGCCGAGATCAAGAGCCGCAAGGAGAAGCGCGCCGGCCAGTTGCTCGAGTTCGGTAGTCCCGAGGACCTCATCAAGTACGGCCTGATCCCGGAGTTCGTCGGCCGCCTGCCGGTGGTGGCGACGCTGGGAGATCTCGACGAGGCGGCCCTGGTGCGCATCCTCAAGGAGCCCAAGAACAGCCTGGTCCGCCAGTACCAGACGATGCTCGAGCTCGAGGACGTCGATCTGCGATTCACCGACGAGGCGCTGGCCCAGATCGCCAGCGAGGCCACCAAGCGCAACGTCGGCGCCCGCGGTCTGAGAATCATCCTGGAAGAGCTGATGCTCGACCTGATGTACAACATCCCGTCGCAACGGGATGTGAAAGAGTGCGTGATCAACAAGGAGGTCGTGCTGAACCGGAATCAGCCGGCCCCCTTGAAGAAGGCCGTCTGATCCGGGCGGCCGGCGCTCCGCGCCACGCGCTCCGAACCCCCTGACGTAAGAGAGTTCAAGATGGGCAGACGCTCGACCTTCATCGAAATCGACCGCACGTCGCTGCCGCTGGTGCCGCTGCGCGACATGGTGGTCTTTCCCCACATGATGGCGCCGTTCATCATCGGGCGGGTCAGCTCGGTACGGGCGCTGGAGCAGAGCCTGGAGAGCTTCGGCAAGCGCATCTTCCTGGTGGCGCAGAAGGACCCCAAGGTGGACGACCCCGCCCGCCAGGACATGTACCAGATGGGGGTGGTGGCCCGCGTGGTGCAGAACCTCAAGCTGCCCAACGGCAACGTCAAGGTGATGGTCGAGGGCATCCAGCGGGCCAAGACGCTCGAGGTCGAGGAGCGCCAAGAGGCGCTGATCGCCGAGGTCGAGACCTACACCATCACCTACCCGCTCGAAGAGAAGCTCAAGCTCTACATCAGCAAGGTGCTGGGGGCGTTCGAGCAGTACGCCAAGCTGTCGCACCACCTGGCCTTCGAGGGCCTGGTCTCCACCATCAAGATGGACGACCCCGACCAGTTCACCGACCAGCTGGCGGCCCACCTGATGGTCTCCACCGCCGACAAGCAGAAGCTGCTCGAGCTGCTCAACCCCTACGAGCGCCTGCAGCGGGTGCACGACCTGATCGACGTCGAGGTCGAGAAGGTCAACATCGACAAGCGGATCAACGTCAGCGTCAAGAAGCAGATGGAGCGGGCCCAGAAGGAGTACTACCTCAACGAGAAGATCAAGGCCATCCATCAGGAGCTGGGCC
>JBFGCA010000082.1:0-21433 GCA_041567315.1 Thermoanaerobaculia bacterium
CTCCAGCTCGACGAGACCACCGAGCAGGAGGTCCTGGTCGAGGAGCGCTACGCCTACAAGGGCCGCGGCGGCCGGGTCTCGAACAAGAACATCTATCTCGACGGCGAGACCAGCCCGCGCTTCACCCAGGCCTTCACCTGGACCGAGCTCGGCCGGCCCGAGAGCCTGACCTACCCGAGCTGTACGGGCTAGAGATCTGCATAATCATGTGGCACAAATTATTAATAAACTAGTGATCTATTTGCAAGACCCGTCTGGCGAATTTCAAAAAGCACCAAAATGAACAATGACTGACGAGAGGAACGGCAACAAGAAAGATCAACTGAAAACCAGTCAGTTCTTCTTGATTGTCCAACTCCTTTCAGTGATACTCGGCATCAACAGCCTGCTGGGTACCATTGAAACACACTTCGTCGTACCTGACGTGCCGTCAGCCATCGGACGAGTGTGCATTTCTCTACTCTTGATAGGCGGTTCTTGGACCATTTACTCGACGAGACGTTCCTACTATGCCCTACTTGCTGTTGGGTGGCTGTGTCTCAGCTTCCAGCTCCGAGTGGGTCGTTGGGTCTGGTGGCCGGAGCTACTAGTTCTCGGGATCCTCCCGCTGGGTGTGACGCTCTCCGAAAATGACTTGCCGGTTTTTGGATGCTATTTCCTGCCGATACCGCTAGCCATCGGCCTTTGGGCGCTGGCGATTGCCATGGGTGACGCCCAGCCTTTTCGATGGCGCGAGTGGCTCGACTGGCGACACGATGCTGAGGACTCGGGGTGAACGCAGAGAGGACAGCGCTGCTCGGCTCGATCGGGGACACCCGACCAGAGGTCGGGGCCCGCGCAACACCGCTTCAGGTCTTGCCGGTGGCTGGCTACGAGTCGGACGAAGAGGGCCTGAACCTATCAGAAGATCTCTTTCGTCCTGCACCTCTTATTAATTCAATAAACTCTTCCCCAGATTTTGTTGGCGTCTTTGAGACCTCACCACGCCAGCGCCGGCAGAGGCTTAGGCCAGGCTGGTGGCGCTCGCGAAACTCAGACGAGGCGGCCGACAGGTCAGCGGCCGAGGGGGCGGGCGCTGCGGCGGAGGGTGACGGGGACCAGGAAGAGGATGGTGAAGACGGCGCTGGCGTAGACGGCGGCCAGGGGGACGGCGCGCTGGGCGGCCAAGGGGGCGAGGCCGCGGAGGAGGTAGAGGAGGGCCTGGGGGCCGAAGAGGTAGACGAGGAGGACCAGGCGGCGGACGGGGCGGGGCAGGCCGCGGGTGCGGTGGACGTAGACGTTGCCGGCCAGCCAGCCGAGGAAGGCGGCGAGACCGTAGAGCTGGTAGAGCCCGAGGTCCAGCCAGCCGGCGAGCGGCATTCCCAGCAGGAAGGCCAGCAGCGCCAGCAGCCAGCAGACGACGAAGGTCGCGAGGAGGGCGACTTCGAGGGCCAAGGGTGGCGCCCTCAGCCGCCGCTCTCGAGGTATTCCCGGTACTCCCCGGCGCTCATCAGCTCCTGCAGCTCCTCGGGGTTGGTGATCCGGAGCTTGGCGATCCAGCCTTCGCCGTGGGGATCCTGGTTGATCAGCTCCGGCCGCTCGTCGAGCGCGCTGTTGCTCTCCACCACCTCGCCGGTCACCGGAGAGTAGATCTCGGCCACCGCCTTGACCGACTCGATGCTGCCGATCTCGGCGTTGGCCTCGACACTCTCGCCGGGCTCGGGCAGCTCGACGAACACCACGTCGCCCAGCTCGTCCTGGGCGTAGTGGGTGACGCCGATGACGCACAGATCCTCGCCTTCGCGCCGCACCCACTCGTGCTCCGTGGAATAGAGGTAGTCCTCAGGGTACATGCTTGCGCTCCCTCCGTTTGAGATGCGATTCGTTGGCGCCTGCGCTCCGGCCAGGCTGCGGCTCTACTCCTTCTCCGCCGCCGGCCGGCGATAGAAGGGCAGCCTGACGACCCAGGCCTCGAGCTGGCGCCCCCTCGCCTCGACCGTCAGAGTGGTTCCCGGCTCGCCCAGACGCGGGGGGAGATAGGCCAGGGCCACCCCGCGCTCGAGCGTCGGGCTCCAGCTGCCGCTGGTCACGGCGCCCACCTGCCGGCCGTCGGCGAGCACCTTGTAGCCGTGGCGGGCGATCCCCTTGCCGACGATCTCGAGACCGGTCAGCCGGCGCTCGAGCCCGGCCTCGCGCTGCGCCACCAGCGCCGCGCGGCCCAGGAACTCGCCCTTGCCGAGCTTGACTACCCAGTCGAGACCGGCCTCGAAGGGGGTGGTGGCGCGGTCCAGCTCGTTGCCGTAGAGGGCCATCGCCGCCTCCAGCCGTAGCGTGTCCCGGGCGCCCAGACCGGCCGGCCGGAGACCCAGTTCGCGCCCGGCGTCGAGCACCCGATCCCAGACCACGGGCGCCACCTCGGGGGCCAGGTACAGCTCGAAGCCGTCCTCCCCGGTGTAGCCGGTCCGCGACACCAGGGCGGGATGGCCGCCGATCTCGCCAGGGGCGAACCGGTAGTAGCGCAGCTCCTTCAGCTCCAGGGGAGTCACTCCCTGGAGTACCGTTGCCGCCCGCGGACCCTGGAGGGCCAGCAGGGCATAGGACTCGCCGACGTCCTCGATCTCGACCTCGCCGTCTCCGGCGCCGTTGCGGTGTCGCTCGAGCCAGGCCAGGTCGGTCGCGGCGTTGGCCGCGTTGACCACCAGCAGGAACTCGTCCGGGGCGAGCCGGTAGACCAGCAGGTCGTCGACGTAGGTGCCCCGCTCGGTGAGCAGACCGCTGTAATGGGCCCGGCCGGGGACCAGGCCGCCGACGTCGTTGGGGGTCATCCGCTGCAGGAACCCCTCGGCTCCGGGTCCGGTCACCCGGATCTCGCCCATGTGCGAGACATCGAAAAGGCCGGCGGCCGTGCGGACCGCCCGGTGCTCCTCGAGCACCCCGGAGTAGCTCACCGGCATCTCCCAGCCGGCGAAATCCACCATCCGCGCACCGGCAGTCAGGTGACGGGCGTGAAGCGGCGTGCGGCGGAGCGGCGGGCCGGTCACGGAGGGCGTCCCCGAAGGCGCGGCGAGGGCACCGCGGCGCGAGAGCGGGACTATACCAAGGCCGTCGGGCGCGCGGCGCGATCCGCGGGTCGGCCCCGCGGGACCGGGCAGGGCGCGGCCCACCCGAGCAAAGTGCCACCAAGCGCACAAGCCCGCCAGCCCTGCCCGAGCCGCCCGGACCGCCCTAAGTATCTTCGTCACAGAGACTTAGATCGATCATGGGGCAACAGCCGGCCAACCTGTGGAAAAGAAGCGGTGCCTCCGGCTCCACGAGCCGCCGGGCCACGACTCGCCGCTCTTTCTCAAAGCGCTGAAAACAAAGGGTTTGACCGCCTCTGCACAAGAATCTGGGCAAAATGGAGGGGAGACCGTGCAGAGCGTGGGGCGGGGGCCGATTTCGCCCCCTCTTCCACAGAGTTTTCCGCAGATCCTGTGGAGAAATCGGATGCTATTGTGCCCGCCCGATGCCCCGGCGGATCCTGGTGGTCGAGGACGAGCCCGCCATCGCGGAGGTGCTTCAACACAACCTGCGGCGCGAGGGCTTTGCGGTCGACCTCGAGCACCGGGGCGACGCGGCGCTCGACGCCATCCGCACCCGGCCGCCCGACCTGCTGCTTCTCGACTTGATGCTGCCGGGGATGGACGGGCTGGAGCTGGTCCGCATCCTCAAGCGGGACCCGGCGACCGCCGCCATCCCGATCGTCATGCTGACCGCCCGCGGCGAGGAGGTGGACCGGATCGTCGGGTTCGAGCTGGGAGCCGACGACTACGTCGCCAAGCCCTTCAGTCCCCGGGAGGTGGTGCTTCGGGTCAAGGCGGTGCTGCGCCGCTCCGCGAGCGCCTCAAGCCCCGCCGAAGGGCGGCTCGAGGTCGGCCCGCTGCGCCTCGACGTCCCGGGCCACCGCCTGCAGGTCAACGGCCGCGAGGTGCCACTCACCGCCACCGAGTTCCGGCTCCTGCGCCTGCTGATGGAGCGCTGCGGGCGGGTGCAGACCCGCGAGATGCTGCTGGCCGACGCCTGGGGCTACGCGCAAGACGTGGACAGCCGCACGGTGGACACCCACGTCCGCCGCCTGCGGCGCAAGCTGGGGTCCGAGGCCGAGCGCATCGAGACCGTCGTCGGCGTCGGCTACCGCCTCTCCTGCTGAGCGAGGTGCGCCCCTTGTCCACCCCCCGGCCGGGCGCCCGCTCCCCGCTGTCGCCACGTCTGTGGCTCGCCTTCCTGCTGCCGGCGCTGGCCGCCTTCGGCGCCTCGGCCCCGCTGCTGTGGACGCTGGTCAGCGGGCTGGTCGAGCAGGTGGTGGCAGACCAGCTCCAGCAGGGACTGCCGCTGGTGGCCTCGCTGGTCCGCGATGGCCTGGAGGCTGAAGCTCACGAGGGCGCCCCGGCCGATCTGCAGGGTCTGGCCGTGCGGCTGACCGCCGCCAGCGAGCGGCGGCTCACCATCATCGCCGGCGACGGCCTGGTGCTCGCCGACAGCGCCCGCACGCCGGACAAGGTCGCGGCCATGGACAACCACGGCCGGCGCCCGGAGGTGTTGGACGCCGTCGCCAGGGGCCGGGGCTGGGCGGTCCGCCGCAGCGCCACCACCGGCCTGGCCTATGTCTACGCCGCCACCACCCTCAGCGGCCCGGGCGGCGAGCTCTACGTCATCCGGCTCGCCCAGCCGCTCCGCGAGCTGGCCACGCTTCGCGCCCACCTGGCCCGCGCCCTGGCGGTGGCCCTGCTGGCGGCGCTGGGGCTCGCGCTGGCGCTGGTCTGGTGGTCCCGCCGCCGGCTCGCCGGGTCGCTGTCCGAGCTGCTGGCCGGGGTCGGGCCGCTCGAGGCGGGTCGCTTCGAGCACCGGGTCCCGGCCGGCGGCGGAGCCGAGCTCGGCGCCCTCGCCCGCGCCTTCAACCGCATGGCCGAGCGGGCCGAGCAGCGCCTGGCCGAGGTCGATCGGCAGCGCGGCCGCCTCGAAGCGGTGCTGGCCTCGATGCGCGACGGCGTGCTGGTGACCGACGGCGAGGGCCGCGCCGCGCTCGTCAACCCGGCCTTCGGGCGGCTCTTCGGGGTCCGCGGCGAGACCGCCGGACGGACTCCGCTGGAGCTGACCCTGCAGCCCGGGCTCCAGGACCTGGTCACCGCCACCCTCGAGCGGCGCGAGGACCGCCAGACGGAGCTTTCCCTGCGGGCACCCTTCGACAAACACCTCATCCTGGTCTCCACCTTCCTGCGTGGTGCCCCTTTGGCCGCCTCGGCGGGCCGCGCCGAGACGACCGCGGGGACGGTGGTGGTGGTCCGCGACGTCACCGAGGCGGTGCGGCTGGGCGAGATGCGCCGCGATTTCGTGGCCAACGTCTCGCACGAGCTCAAGACCCCGCTGGCGGCGATCCGCGGCCTCGCCGAGACGCTGCGCGACGAGACCCCGCCGGTGGACACCGGCGCCGAGACCGCAGGTAGCCGCCGCTTCCTCGATCTCCTCCTCGAGCAGTGCGGGCGGCTGGAGGCGCTGCTCGACGACCTGCTGACCCTGTCGCGGCTCGAAAGCCTGGACGGCAAGGCGCCCACCGAGGCGGTAGACCTCGGGCGGGTCGTCGAGGAGTCGCTGCAGCTCATCGCGCCGCGGCTCGCCGAAAGGGCTCTCGAGCTCGACGCCGACCGCCAGGCCGCTGCGGTCGTGGTCGGCGACCGCGAGGCCCTCCGGCGGCTGCTGCTCAACCTGCTGGACAACGCGATCAAGTACAGCCGCCCCGGCGGCACCATCCGGGTCCGGCTGGCGGTCGAGGACCGGCACGCCGTGCTCGAGGTCGCCGACCGGGGGATCGGCATCCCCGCCACCGCGCTGCCGCGGATCTTCGAGCGCTTCTACCGGGTGGACAAGGGACGGGCCCGCGACCAGGGCGGCACCGGTCTGGGGCTGGCCATCGTCAAGCACGCCGCCCAGCTCCACGGCGGCCGGGTGGAGGTCGACAGCCGGGTCGGCGAAGGCTCGACTTTCCGGGTGCTGCTGCCCTTGCCGCCCGCCGCCGGGCAGGCACCGTGAGCCGCCAGCCACTCCGACCGGCGGCCTGTCGCATCGCCGTCACACGGTCGCCGCGGGGCCGCCCGACCGGGCCCCTACCGTTTGACCCCGGGCGCCGGCGGTAGACTCGCTGGGCGGGTACGGCAATGGAACGGCACCTCGACCAGGACCTCGACCGCATCCGCCAGCTGCTGCTGCGGATGGGGGCGATCGTCGAGGACATGATCGGCGACTCCCTCCAGGCGCTCTTCGAGCGCGACTCGAACCGCGCCCAGGGGGTGATCGAGCGCGACCGGCAGGTCGACGAGCTGGAGAAACAGCTCGACCAGGCCTGTGGGGCGATCCTCGCCACCCACCAGCCGGCGGCGGTCGACCTGCGCTTCCTGGTCGCGGTGATGCGGATCAACGTCGATCTCGAGCGCATGGGCGACGCCGCGGTCAGCATCTCGCGCTCGGTGCTGGACCTCAACCAGGAGGCGCAGCTCAAGCCCTACATCGATCTGCCGCGGCTCGACGAGCTGGTGCGCAAGATGGTGCGCGACGCCCTCACCTCGTTCGTCGAGCGCAGCGTCGAGCTGGCGGTGGCGGTCTGCCGGGCCGACTCGCGGGTGGACGACCTCTATCGCCAGCTGTTCCGCGAGCTGCTGAGCTACATGATCGAGGACCCCAAGACCACCACCCGTGGTCTCCACCTGCTGCTCGTCGCCCGCAGTCTGGAGCGCATCGCCGACCACGCCACCAACATCGCCGAGGACGTGGTCTTCTACGTCGAGGGCCGGGACATCCGTCACCTCGACGACGACGAGCCGCTGTAGTCGCCGGCGCGGGACGCAGCGTGATGGACGCAGCAGGCGGCGGCACCGGCAAGGCGGGGCTGGCCGAAGCAACCGCCGGAGCGGCGGCGCAGACTACGGCCAAGGCGACGGCCGCCGGCCGCGCCTCCGAGACGGCCGCCGGCCCGCACTTCGAGCGTCCGCTGCTCAGCATCCGTGACCTGTCGCTCTGGTACGGCGACAAGCAGGCGCTCGACGGCGTCACCCTCGACGTGGCCGAGAAGCGGATCACCGCCTTCATCGGCCCCTCGGGCTGCGGCAAGTCGACCCTGCTGCGCTGCATCAACCGGCTCAACGACCTCATCGAGAGCGTCCGCATCGAGGGCGACATCCTGTTCGAAGGGGGCAGCGTGCTGGCCCCCGACCTCGACGTCAACCTGTTGCGCAAGCGGGTGGGGATGGTGTTCCAGAAATCCAACCCGTTCCCCAAGTCGATCTACGAGAACGTGGCCTACGGGCTGCGCCTGCAGGGCATCCGCCGGCGCGAGCTGCTGGACGAAATGGTGGAGCGCAGCCTGCGGCGGGCGGCGCTCTGGGACGAGGTCAAGGACCGGCTGCGCGACAACGCGCTGGGGCTCTCCGGCGGCCAGCAGCAGCGGCTGTGCATCGCGCGAGCGATCGCCGTCGAGCCCGAGGTGGTGCTGTTCGACGAGCCGTGCTCGGCGCTCGACCCGATCGCCACCGCCAAGATCGAGGAGCTGATGCTCAAGCTCAAGGAGCACTACACCCAGATCATCGTCACCCACAACATGCAGCAGGCGGCGCGGATCTCCGACTACACGGCGTTCCTCTACCTCGGCGAGCTGATCGAGTACGGCGAGACCAAGAAGCTGTTCATCAACCCCCGGAAGCAGCAGACCGAGGACTACATCACCGGCCGTTTCGGCTAGCCGATGCCCGGCGGCGACCCCGCAGCGGCCGGCGTCACATCGCCGTCACACGGACGTTGCCAGTCCGCCGCGCCCGCCGGGTAGCCTGCCGGAGGATCGGGAGACGGTCGCATGCCGCGACCCTCATGCTCGGAGGAGGATCGACATGACCCGGAGAAGTTTCGCCGTCCCGGCCCTGACGCTGGTCGGGCTGCTGCTCGCCGCCGGGCCGTCGCTGGCCCAGCGCAACCAGATCCGGATCGTCGGCTCGTCGACGGTCTACCCCTTCGCCACCAAGGTGGCCGAGCAGTTCGGCCGCACCACCGAGTTCCGGACGCCGGTCATCGAGTCCACCGGCTCGGGCGGCGGCTTCAAGCTGTTCTGCGCCGGGGTCGGCGTCCAGCACCCCGACATCACCAACTCCTCGCGGGCGATCAAGGACTCCGAGATCGAGAACTGCAAGCGCAACGGCGTCACCGAGATCACCGAGGTCAAGATCGGCTACGACGGCATCGTCCTGGCCAACTCGAAACGCGCCCCTCGGCTGTCGCTGACCCGCGAGCAGCTCTTTCGGGCGCTCGCCAAGCAGGTACCGGCCGGAGAGGGCCAGCTCCAGCCCAACCCCTACCGGCGATGGAGCCAGATCGACCCCCGCCTGCCCGACGTCGACATCGAGGTGCTGGGGCCGCCGCCGACCTCCGGCACCCGCGACGCCCTCGTCGAGCTGGCGATGGAGGGCGGCTGCGACGAGATCGGCTGGATCGCCGCTCTCGCCAAGACCGCCAGGGACCGTTATCAGTCGATCTGCCACACGCTGCGCGAGGACGGCGCCTTCATCGAGGCCGGCGAGAACGACAACCTGATCGTGCAGAAGCTGGAGGCCAACCCCGCCGCCCTCGGCATCTTCGGCTTCAGCTTTCTGGATCAGAACCTCGACAAGCTCCAGGGCAGCCGGATCGACGGCGTCGAGCCCACCTTCGAGGCGATCGCCGACGGCAGCTACCCGGTCTCCCGGCCGCTCTACTTCTACGTCAAGAAGGCCCACGCCGAGGTCATTCCCGGGATCCGGGAGTTCGTCGAGGAGTTCACCTCGGACCGCTGCTGGGGCGAGGACGGCTACCTCAGCGACGCCGGCCTGATCCCGCTGCCCGAGGAGGAGCGGAGCAACGTCAAGGCGGCGGTGGTGGCGTTGGCCAGCAACCCGGGGTGAGCCGCCGGCGCCGCCGGCCGCCCGGTCGGAATCCGGGTTAGCATTCTTCGACGGTGAGCACGACCGCCCTGATCGTGGCGCTGCTCGTGATCGCGGCGCTCGGCTACCGGCTCGGCCGGGGCCGGGCGCTGGGTCTGGTCGACGATCCCCGCCGTCTCGACTCGCTGCCCGGCTACTACGGGTCCTACGTCCTCCTGTGGTGCCTGCTGCCCGCCCTGCTGGTGCTGGCCCTGGGGCTGGCCCTGGAGCCCCCGGCGCTCGACCGGCTGGTCGTCGGCGGGCTCCCGGCCGAGGTCGGCGAGCTGCCTGCCGAGCGCCTGGAGCTGTTCCTCAACGACGCCAAGAACCTCTCTCGCGGCGACATGGTCGCCGGCGAGGTGGACTCCGTCCTGGAGGCGGCCGCCGGCCGCTACCGCGAGCTGCGGCGGACCGCCGTGGCGGCGCGCGGGGTCCTGGTCCTCGGCCTGTCGCTGGGCGGGCTGCTCGTCGGATGGCGGCTGATCGGCCCGCGGCTGCGGGCCATGCGGCGGGTCGAGGGGGCCTTCAAGCTGATCCTGATGACCGGCTCGACGCTGGCCGTCTTCGCCACGGTGGGCATCGTCCTGTCGCTGCTCTTCGAGGCCGTCCGCTTCTTCCGGCTGGTGCCGGTCGGCGAGCTGCTCTTCGGACTCGAGTGGAGCCCGCAGACCGCGCTGCGCGCCGACCAGGTCGGCGGCTCCGGGGCCTTCGGCGCGGTGCCGCTGTTCGCCGGCACGCTGCTGATCAGCGTCATCGCCATGGCGGTGGCGGTGCCGATCGGGCTGCTGTCGGCCATCTTCATGTCGGAATACGCGCCGCGCGCGCTGCGCACCGTCGCCAAGCCGCTGCTCGAGATCCTGGCCGGCATCCCGACCGTGGTCTACGGCTTCTTCGCCGCCCTGACGGTGGCGCCGTGGCTGCGCGGGCTGGGCGAGCGGATGGGCCTCGACGTCGCCTCGGAGAGCGCCCTGGCCGCCGGCGCGGTGATGGGCATCATGATCATCCCCTTCGTCTCTTCGCTGTCGGACGACGTCTTGAGCGCCGTGCCGCGCGGCCTGCGCGAGGCCTCCGTCGGTCTGGGCGCCACCCAGTCGGAGACCATCCTGCGGGTCCTCCTGCCGGCGGCACTGCCGGGAATCGTCGGCGGCATCCTGCTGGCGGTCTCGAGGGCCATCGGCGAGACCATGATCGTGGTGATGGCGGCCGGTCTGGCTGCCAACCTGACCGCCAACCCGCTCCAGGCGGTGACCACGGTGACCGTGCAGATCGTCACCCTGCTGGTCGGCGATCAGGAGTTCGACAGCGCCAAGACGCTGGCCGCCTTCGCCCTCGGTCTGGTCCTGTTCGCGGTCACCCTGGTACTCAACGTCGTCGCCCTGCAGGTGGTGCGCCGCTACCGGCAGCAATATGAGTGACGCCCCCGCCCCGAGCGCCCGGTTTGCGGACGCCCCCCGCGGCCTGCTGAGCACCGAGCTGGTGGCGCGCCGGCTCAGGAAGCGCTACGCCGCCGAGCGGCGCTTCCGCCTGGCCTGCGCCGCCGCCCTGGCCCTGGCCATCCTCTTCCTGGTGGTGCTCTTCGCCAACATCCTGGGCAACGGCTACTCGGCCTTCCGGCAGACCTTCATCGGGCTCGAGATCGAGTTCGACCCCGGCGTCCTCGACCCGGACGGTACCGGCGATCCCGAGACGCTGGCGCGCGCCAACTACAACACCCTGGTCCGCGACGCCCTGGTGGCGCGGTTCCCCGACGCCGCCGGGCGCAGCGAGCGGCGCGAGCTGGCGGCGCTGGTGAGCAGCGGCGCGGCGTTCGACCTCCAGGACCTGGTGTTCGCCGACCCCTCGCTGGTGGGCACGCACCGCCGGGTCTGGCTCCCCGCCGCCGACGACGCCGACATGCTGATCAAGGGCCGCATCCCCCGACAGGTACCGGAGGAGGAGCGGCGGGTGAGCGACCGGCAGATCGCCTGGCTCGACGCCCTGGCCGCCGACGGTAGCGTCGAGCTGCGCTTCAACCGGCGCTTCTTCACCGGCGGCGACTCCCGGGAACCCGAGCTGGCAGGAATCCGCGGGGCGGTGGCCGGCTCCTTCTTCACCCTGACGGTGACCCTGCTGCTCTCCTTCCCGCTGGGGCTGGCGGCGGCCATCTATCTCGAGCAGTTCGCCCCCCGCAACCGCTGGAGCGACCTGATCGAGGTCAACATCAACAACCTGGCGGCGGTGCCGTCGATCGTCTTCGGGCTGCTGGGCCTGGCGGTCTTCCTCAACTTCCTCCATCTGCCGCGGTCGGCGCCGCTGGTCGGCGGCATGGTGCTCAGCTTGATGACCCTGCCGCGGATCATCATCCCGGCCCGGGCGGCGCTGCAGGCGGTGCCACCGTCGATTCCGGAGGCCGCCTACGGGCTCGGCGCCTCGCCGGTCCAGGTGCTGTTCCACCACCTGCTGCCGCTGGCGCTGCCCGGCATCCTCACCGGCACCATCATCGGCATGTCGCAGGCGCTGGGCGAGACCGCCCCGCTGCTGATGATCGGCATGGTGGCCTTCATCGTCGACGTGCCGGGCAGCATCCTCGAGCCGGCCACCGTGCTGCCGGTCCAGGTCTACCTGTGGGCCGACAGCCCCGAGCGGGCCTTCGTGGAGAAGACCTCGGCCGCCATTCTGGTGCTGCTGGCCTTCCTGATCGTCATGAACCTGGCGGCGGTCGTCCTGCGCCGCCGCGCCGAGCGCCGCTGGTAGGCGGCCGCGCGCTGCTAGCATCGCCGCCCATGTTGCGGCCCGGCCTGCTCGGCGCTCTCGCCATCTGTCTCGCCGCCACGCTGTGGGGCCTGGACGGAGTGGTGCTGACGCCCCGACTCCACAACCTCGAGGTGCCGTTCGTGGTGCTGCTGGTCCACGCGGTGCCGTTCCTGCTGATGCAGCCGGTGCTGTTCTCCTCCTACCGGAAGCTGCGGGCGCTGCCGGCGGGCGGCTGGCTGGCGCTGGTCGGGGTCGCCGCCTGTGGCGGGCTGCTGGGCACCTTCGCCATCGTCAAGGCGCTGTTCCTGGTCGACTTCGAGCGGCTCAGCGTCGTCGTCCTGCTCCAGAAGCTGCAGCCGGTCTTCGCCATCTCGCTGGCCGCCCTGCTGCTGCGCGAGCCGCTCAGCCGGCGCTTCCTGGGCCGCGCCGCCCTGGCGCTGGTCGGCGCCTATCTGCTGACCTTCGGCTGGGGCTTCCCCGACCTCGACGGCGAGCCCCGGACGGTGGCGGCGGCCGGCTGGGCGGCCCTGGCAGCGGCAGCCTTCGGCGCCTCGACGGTGCTCGGCAAGCGGCTGGTCAGCGAGCTCGACTTCCGGGCCGCCACCTTCGGCCGCTACGGGCTGACCGCGCTGCTGGCGCTGCTCTTCCTGCTGGCCGGCGGCGCCGGGCTGCCGCTCGCCGCGGTGACGCCCGAGAACTGGCTGGTGGTGCTGCTGATCGCGCTGACCACCGGCTCGGGGGCCATCTTCCTCTACTACTTCGGGCTCACCCGGGTGCGCGCCGCAGTGTCGGCGATCTGCGAGCTGTGTCTACCGCTCAGCGCCGTGCTGCTCGACTACCTGGTCAACGACTCGCGGCTCGGCGGCTGGCAGTGGCTGGGGGCGGCCATTCTGGTGGCGGCGATCACCCTGGTGTCGTCGCGGAGCGGGCGAGAGCGCCCCTCACCGCGGCAGGCCCCGGTCGCCGGGGCCGCCACCGACGCCGCCACCCCCGGCGCCTGAGCGGCATGAGCGGGGCACCGCCCGTCCTCCTCGAGCCCGGGATGCCGGCCGGCCGCGCCCTGCGGCGCATCCACCTCGCCCAGCTCGACGTCATCCGGGCCAACGAGGCCGGCACCCGCCAAGGTAGCGATCCGGAGGCCCTGCACGACTTCCGGGTGGCGGTGCGCCGGACGCGAGCCGCCCTCACCCAGATCGACGACGTCTACCCGGCCGACACGGTCCGGCGGTTCAAGAAGCTGTTTTCCTGGCTCCAGAAGGTCACCGGACCCACCCGCGATCTGGACGTCTACCGCGAGGCCGTGGCCGGCTTTCGCGCCGAGCTGCCGGCCGGCCGCGAGCAGGACCTCGAGCCGCTGGCGGCCTGGGTGACGGCACAGCGGCGCCGCGCCCACCGCCGGATGGTGCGCTCGCTCGACACCCCACGCTACCGTCGGCTGCTCGAAAGCTGGCGGGCCTTTGTCGAGGAAGCTTCGCCGGGCGGGGCCGGCGCCCCCTGCGCCGGCGAACCGATCGCCACCGTGGCCACGCGCCATCTGGCGCCCGCCTACCGGAAGGTGCTCGGGCGCGGTCTGAAGATCGGCCCCGGATCGCCGGCGGCGGCCCTCCACCGGCTGCGGCTCGACTGCAAGAAGCTGCGTTACCTGCTCGAATTCTTCAGGTCGCTTTACCCGGATCGGCAGATCGGCCCGCCGATCAAGGAGCTGCGGCGGCTCCAGGACTGCCTGGGCGAGTTCAACGACGCCGCGGTCCAGCGTGCGGCCACCCATCGGTTCGCCGAGGAGATGAGAGGCACCGGCCCCGTCGCTTCGGGGCGGCGCGCCCCCGCGGCCGCCCTCGAGGCGATGCGGATCGTCGAGGAGCGGCTCCCCCACCGCCAGGCCCGCCAGCGCGCGCGCTTCGAGCGGGTGTTCGCCCGCTTCGCCTCCGCCGCCAACCAGCGTCGCTTCGAGCGGCTGCTGACCCGGTACTAGTAACCTGCTAGCGCTTGGGGCCAGCCGTGGAGTCGGCCGCAGCCTCGTCGGCGTGGCCCTCGTCCAGGTGCCAAGCACCCGGCGCGGCGAGCAGCCGCCGCTGCGAGTCGATCGCCTCCTCGCTCCGCGCCGGCGCCAGCCGCTCGTAGCCGCCGTCGGCCCGCAACCGGCGCGAGCGGACGTTGTCCCGCAGGTGGAGGAAGAGGATGTCGTCGCGGACCATCTGTCGGAGGCGGGCGTCCTCGACCGGGAACAGGATCTCGACCCGGCCGTCGAGGTTGCGGGGCATCAGGTCGGCGCTGCCGAGCAGCACCTCCTCCTCACCGCCGTTGCGGAAGTAGAAGATGCGGGCATGCTCCAGGAAGCGTCCCACCACCGAGGTCACGGTCACGTTGTCGCTCACCCCTTCGACCCCCGGGCGCAGGCAGCAGATGCCTCGCACCTGGAGGTCGACCCGGACGCCGGCCATCGACGCCCGGTAGAGCGCCTGGATGCAGGCCGGGTCGCCGAGCGCGTTGAGCTTGAAGGCCAGGTGGCCGTCGCCGTGCTCGCGCTGGCGCTCGATCTCGCGCTCGATCCGCTCGATCAGGGGACGCCGCAGCGAGCCCGGCGCGACCAGCAGCTTGCGGTAGCTGTCGCGCGCCGAATAGCCGGTCAGCGCGTTGAACAGCTGCGAGACGTCGTCGGCGATCGCCGGGTCGGCGGTGAGGTAGCCCAGGTCCGAGTAGACCCTGGCGGTCACCGGGTTGTAGTTGCCGGTCCCCAGGTGGACGTAGCGCACCAGGCCCTCCGCCTCGCGGCGCACCACCAGGCACATCTTGACGTGGGTCTTGAGACCCAGCACCCCGTAGACCACGTGCACCCCGGCGCGCTCCAGCGCCCGCGCCCAGACGATGTTGTTCTGCTCGTCGAAACGCGCCTTGAGCTCGACCAGCGCCGCCACCTGCTTGCCGTTCTCGCGCGCCGCGCCGAGCGCCCGCACCACCGGCGAGTTGGGTCCCACCCGATAGAGGGTCTGCTTGATGGCCAGCACGTCGGGATCCGCCGCCGCCTCGCGCAGGAAGTCGACGACCGGAGTGAAGCTGTCGTAGGGGTGGTAGAGCAGCAGGTCGCGGCGCCCGATGACCGCGAACAGGCTCTCCTCGCGGGTCAGCAGGGCCGGCGTCACCGGCTTGAACGGCGGGTCCTTGAGGGCCGGCACCTCGAGGTTGGCGAGCTGCCAGAGATCGGCCCGGGCCAGCGGCCCGCTCGCCGTGTAGACCTGGTACGGGGCGAGCTGCAGGTTGTGGATCAGGATGTCGCGGATCCGCTCCGGCATCCGGTCGTCCACCTCGAGCCGCACCACCGAGCCGAAGTGGCGCTGCCCCACCATCTCCTCCATGGCGTCGAGCAGATCGGCGGCCTCGTCCTCCTCGATCTCGACGTCGGCGTCGCGAGTCACCCGGAACGGGTAGGCGGCCGCCACCTCGAGCCCCGGGAACAGGCGATCCAGGTTGGCGGCCACCACCTCCTCGAGCCAGACGAAACGGCCGTTGGCGGGGTCGGCCGGGCCCAGCCGCTCCTGGGCGTCGGCCTTCTCCTCGCTGGGGATGGGCAGCAGCCGCGGGAACATCTGCGGCACCTTGACCCGCGCGAAACGCTCGCCCTGGAGCGGATCGCGGATCACCACCGCCAGGTTGAGGCTCAGGTTGGAGATGTGCGGAAAGGGGTGCCCGGGGTCGAAGGCCAGCGGGGTCAGCGCCGGGAAGATCTCCCTCTTGAACACCCGGCGCAGCAGCTTGCGCTGCTTTTTCTTGAGCTTGTCGTAGTCCAGTACGCGGATGCCGGCCTCTTCCAGCCCCGGGCGAAGCTCGTCGTGCCAGCACCTCTCGGCCCGCCGCAGCAGCGGCTCGAGCCGCTGCCGGATGGCGGTCAGCTGCTCGGCCGGCGACATGCCGTCGGGCGGCGCGTGGAGGGTGCCGCCGGCGAGCTGGCGCAGCAGCCCCGAGATCCGGATCATGAAGAACTCGTCGAGGTTGCTGGCGAAGATGGCCAGGAACTTGACCCGCTCGAGCAGCGGGTTGGCGGCGTCGAGGGCCTCTTCGAGCACCCGCTCGTTGAAGCTCAGCCAGCTCAGCTCGCGGTTGAAGTAGAGGTCGGGGCGGGCGAGCCAGGCGGCGGGGCGCTTGGGGCGCGAACGGGGCTTGGGGCGGGCGGATTTGGCGGGTTTGGGCATTGGGGCGAGTCCGTTGGAATTGTAGCAACGGGTGGGGGGGAGGATGAGCGGCTGTGGCGCCGGGTGGTGGGTCAGTCACGTCGGCCGTGAAGGCCGGCCGGGGCATGTCAGGGGACGCGAGGGGCCTGACGGACTTCAGAGGGGAGGCCCCTCGCTCCTCACCGCTGCGCGCTGCTCGATCCTTGGACTTCGAGGCCTGTCGCAAGCGCTTGCGGAGAGGCCCCTGTCGAGCCCCGCCCCGGCCGGCCTTCACGGCCGACGTGACTGACCCACCACCCGGCGGCGGTACGATGGTGGACCACCCTGAGGCGTCCGAGGGAGCCTGACGCGCCCGTAGGCAGAAAAACGAAGGGCGTGACTTAGGGGATGGCGTGGCGATGAAGCATCTCCTGGTCTTGCGGCATGGGAAGTCGGATTGGGGGGCGGAGTATGGGGGGGACCACGAGCGGCCGCTGGCGGCGAGAGGGGTGGAGGCGGCGCGGTTGGTGGGAAACTTGCTGGCCGGGGTGGGGCAGGTGCCGGAGCTGGTGCTGAGCTCGACGGCGGTGCGGGCGCGGGAGACCGCGCGGCTGGCGCTCGGGGCGGGGGCGTGGGGATGCCGGATGGAGACCGGCCGGCGGCTCTACGAGGCCTCCGCAGGCGAGCTTCTGGAGGTGGTCCGCGAGCAGGACGACGCGGTGGGGTGGCTGCTGCTGGCGGGCCACGAGCCGGCCTGCTCGGGGCTGGTGGCGGCCCTGACCGGCGCCCGGCGGGTCAAGTTCCCGACCGCCGCGCTGGCCCGGCTCGACCTGCCGGTCGACTCGTGGAGCCACGCGAAGCCCGGCACCGCCACGCTCGCCTGGCTGGTCACCCCCAAGCTCCTGCGCTCGGCCGCGTGCTAGAGTCCCCGCAGCACCGCTCCTCCTCGGCCCGGCGCTGCCGGACGGCATCAGCGCTGTTGAAGTCACCTTGACAGTTCTTCTGCTCTTCGTCGGCCTGGCGCTCGGGGTCTCGTTCCTGTGCTCGCTGCTCGAGGCTTCGCTGCTGGCCTCGCGCAACGCCACCCTGATGGACCAGCGCTCGCGCGGTAGCCGCGGCGCCGCCCTCCTGCTGGAGATCAAGCAGCGCCGCGTCGACGACGCGATCAGCGCCATCCTCACCCTCAACACCGTCGCCAACACCCTGGGGGCGACCATGGCCGGCGCCCAGGCGGCGCGGCTCTTCGGCAGTCGCTGGGTCGGCGTGTTCTCGGGGGTGCTGACCTTCATGATCCTGGTCTTCTCCGAGATCATCCCCAAGACCCTGGGCGCGGTCTACGCCGGAAGGCTGTCCAGCTTCGTGGGCTGGACCCTGCACTTCATGACCCGCGCCCTCAAGCCGGCGCTCAAGCTTTCGCGGATACTCACCCGGCTGCTGACCCGCGGCCACAGTCTGCACTTCTCGCGCGGCGAGCTGGCGGCTGCCATCGCCACCGCCTCGCGGGGCGGCGCGCTGTCGGTCGACGAGTCGAAGATGTTCGAGAACCTGCTGCGGCTGGAGGAGGTGCGGGTCGAGGACGTGATGACCCCGCGCACGGTGGTCTTCATGCTGCCCGCCTCGGCCAGCTTCGGCGCGCTGATGGCCGACCCCGAGGCCGAGGCTTTCAGCCGCATCCCGCTGTGGGACCGCCACCGCGACAACGTGGTGGGCTACGTCCTCCAGCGCGACGTGCTCAAGGAGGTGGCCGACGGCCGCGACCGCGCCACTCCACTCTCCAAGATCATGCGCCCGATCCGCTTCATCCCCGAGGTGGCCAAGCTCAGCTCGGCGCTGCGCCAGCTGCTCGACGGGCGCGAGCCGATCGCCATCGCCATCGACGAGCACGGCGGGGTCTCGGGCCTGGTCACCGTCGAGGACCTCACCGAGACCATCCTCGGGGTCGAGATCGTCGACGAGCTGGACCGCATCGTCGACCAGCGGCAGGCGGCGGCGCGGCTCCGCGACCAGCGCCTCGAGCGGATGCTCCGCCGCCGGCAGGCCCAGGCCGGGGCACGGAGCGGTCCCCGGGACGGGGCGGAGCCCGGGGCGCCGTCCGCCGCCGCCGGCGAGCCGGCCGCCCGGCAAGGCTGAGCCGGCCGCGGGCTGCTAGGGGCTGCTAGGATCGCCCGCCATGGGCAAGAAGCTCAAGGTGCTCTACGACTGCAACAAGTGCCCGGCCTACTGTTGCTCGTACCCGCGGATCATCGTCACCAAGAAAGACCTGCGGCGGCTGGCCGAGCATTTCGGGATCAGCAAGCAAGAGGCCCGCAAGCGCTTCACCAAGAAGGGCGAGGAGCGCGGCGAGCGGGTGCTGCGCCATCACCGGGACGAGCACTACGGCTCGGTCTGCCGCTTCCTCGACCGCGAGACCCGCATGTGCACGATCTACAAGGCGCGGCCCGAGATCTGCCGCGACTACCCGGGGCTCAAGCGCTGCGGCTACTGGGAGTTTCTGAAGTTCGAGCGCAAGCTGCAGGAAGATCCCGAGTTCGTCGCCACCGCCTACAACGCCTGACCGGAGTCGAAACCGCCCGCCGTCTCGCCGCCGGTCACCGGCAGGCCCTCGAGGGTGTAGGGACGGCGGTGGTGCCGCGGGTACCAGTGGCGGCTGTGCTCGGCGAAACGGCCCAGACCCGGCTCCCACTGGTAGCGCGACACCACCATCGAGTCGCGCTCGACGCGGACCCAGTTGCAGGTGTTCTTGTCGCGCTCGCTGTGGCGGCCGCGGCTCGAGGTGGTGGTCCCCGAGTGCAGGATCACGACCGGTGGCCGGCCCCGGGGGTAGAACTCTTCGGAGTTGCCGATGTAGGACCGATGGAAGTGCCCCGACAGCACCAGGTCGACGCCGGCGCCGGTGAACAGGTCCATGGCCTCCCAGGCGTTGCGGGCCACCCGTTGGGACCCGAAGCCGGGGGCGGGGATCAGGTGGTGATGGGCGACCACCACCTTTAGCACACCGGGCGGTGCCGCCTCGAGCTGGCGGCGCACCTCGCGCAGGCGGCGGTGGGCCAGCCGTCCCTCGGTGAAGGTCCAGCCGTGGGCGGTGTTGATGCCCACCGCCAGCAGCTCCTCGTCCCGGAATACGGGCTCCAGGGTGGGGCTGAAATGGCGTCGATAGGCACCATAGGGCGCGAGGAACCGCTCCCAGAACCGGTACAGCGGCACGTCGTGGTTGCCGGGCACCACCAGGGCCGGGGCCGGCAGCCGGTCGACGAACTCGCGGGCCTGGCGGAACTGGGCGGGCTTGGCCCGCTGGGTGAGGTCGCCCGACAGGACGATGAGGTCGGGGCGCCGGCGGGCCGCGAAGTCGAGAACGCCGGCCGCCAGCTCGGGTAGGTGCGGCGGCCCGAAGTGGACGTCCGAGATGTGGAGGATCTGGCGCACCGCGGCTGCGGCGCCGGCCTACAGAACCTCTTTGCCGAGCAGCTGATTGACGCTCTCGGTCAGCGTGTCGGCGGCGAAGCCGGCCAGCGCCGAGACGATCTCGGGACCCCGCGAGCGGCCCAGGAAGAAACCGCCGACCGCCGCCAGCGCCAGTGCCGGCAGCGGGTAGGAGCGCACCAGACGCTGCCAGTCCAGCTCCTCGGGCAGCAGGTCGTCGAGGAGCTGGTCGGCGGTCGAGCCGCGCTCAGCCATCGGCTGCACGGCACCTCCGGGTGGCGGTGAGCGCCCTGCCGGGGCGGGCGCTCGTCAATCGCGACGGCCGCCGCGCAGCAGCAGCCCCAGCAGGAAACCGACGGCGGCGGCGATCAGCAGCGACCGGCCGGGGTTGTCGCGCACGTACTCGTTGACGTCGTCGCCCAGGTGGTCGAGGTTTTTGCGGGCGCTGTCGTAGCCCTGCTTGACCTTCTCCCGCGCCACCTCGTAGCGCTCCTTGGCGGCGACCGTCGCCTTCTCGGCGCTCTCGCGCACCAGCTGGCCGGTGCGCTCGGCGCCCTCGCCGATCTTCTTGACCTTCTTCTCCATCCCCTCGACCACGCCGCTGAACTTCTCGCGTGCGCGGTCGAGTCGCTCGCTCACGGCGCCCTTGGCCTCGCCGGCAGGGTCGATCGCTTCGACCGTCTTCTCGGATTTCTCGGACATCTGCTCCTCCAGGTCGTTCACTTCGCTTACCCCGCTAAACTACACCATCCCGCCCGCCGGTGCCAGCTTCGACCGCGCTTCCAGGCCCTCTGATAGATTGCGCCGATGCCGACGGAGGTGACCTTCTGCGGTGCCTGTGGCTCGGTCACCGGCAGCTGCACCCACCTCGCCTTCGGCGACACCCGGCTGCTGGTCGACTGCGGTCTCTACCAGGGCGACGAGGAGCTGGAGCAGCGTAACTGGGAGCCCTTCCCCTTCCGGCCGGCCGAGCTGGCGGCGGTGGTCGCCACCCATGCCCATCTCGACCACACGGGGCTGCTGCCGCGGCTGGTGGCCGAGGGCTTCGGAGGGCCGATCTACTGTGCCCGCGCCAGCCGCGGGCTGATCTCGCTGATCCTGCAGGACGCCGGACACCTGCAGGAGGAGCAGGCGCGCTACGCCCGCAAGAAGGGCTACAGCCGGCACGCCCAGCCGCGGCCGCTCTACACCGCCGCCGACGCCCGCGAGACCCTGCGGCTGCTGCGCCCGCTGCCGTTCGACGCCGAGCACGAGCTGGTCCCGGGGATCCGGTTACGGTTCCGGCGCGCCGGACACCTGCTGGGCGCCGCCTCACTCGAGATCCGCGCCAAGGGCACCGACGGCGAGCGCCGCACCTGGTGCTTCTCGGGGGACGTCGGCCGCTACGGCGTGCCGATCGTCAAGGACCCGCAGCCGCCGCTCGACGAGCCGGCGGCGCTGGTGCTCGAGTCGACCTACGGCGACCGCCAGCACCGGGCCAGCGATCCCGAGTCGGCCTTCGGCGAGATCATCCGCCGTGTCTTCGGCCGCGGCGGCTCGGTGATCATCCCCGCCTTCGCGCTCGGCCGCAGCCAGGAGGTGCTGTTCCATCTCTCGGCGCTGGTCGAAGAGGGGGTCCTCGACCCCGAGGACGTATTCCTCGACAGCCCGATGGCGATCAAGGCCACCGAGCTCTACGACCAGGCCACCGCCGAGCACGACGAGGAGCTCAAGGAGCTGGTCGAGCAGCACCTCAACCCGCTCGACCCCGACCGTTTCCAGCGTTGCCGGAGCTCCGAGCAGTCGCGGCAGCTCAACACCCGCCGCCAGCCTTGCGTGATCGTCGCCGCCAGCGGCATGGCCACCGGCGGCCGGGTGGTCCATCACCTCAAGCACCGCCTCGGCGACGCGCGCAACGCCGTCGTCTTCGTCGGCTACCAGGCCGCCGGCACCCGCGGACGAGCGCTCCTCGACGGCGCCACCACCGTCGCCATCCACGGCCAGCGGATCCCGGTGCGGGCCGAGATCCGCGGCCTCCACGGCCTCTCGGCTCACGCCGACCAGGAGGAGCTGCTGCGCTGGTGCGAGGCGCTGCCGGCGCCCCCCGGGCGCATCTTTCTCAACCACGGCGAGGACCCGGCCCGCAAGTCCCTGGCCGCCACCCTCGCCGAGCAGGGCCTGCCCCGCCCCACCCTCCCCCGC
>JBFGCA010000083.1:0-21369 GCA_041567315.1 Thermoanaerobaculia bacterium
CGGCGCCGAGCCGGTGCCGGAGACCGCCGGCTCGGCGCCCGGCGTCAGGAGTGGGCGAAGCCGATGACGATGTAGCTCCCCGAGCGCTGATCGCGCTTGAGCCGGATGACCTTGCGGCGCTCGGCGTCCTCGAGCATCTCGGAGAAGGTCGAGTACCCGTAGGTGCCCTCGTTGAAGGACGGCCGCTTGCGCTGCATGGTCTGCTTGATCATCGACCCCCACAGCACGTCCTTGTTCTCCCGCATCAGCGCCTTGATGACATCGACCATCAGCCGGAAGGCCTCGGCGGTCTTCTTGTCGAGCCCGCCGACGCTCGGCGCCCGCTGGGTGTCGCGCCAGATGTCCTCGTAGAACAGGAACTCGTCGCAGTTGTCGATCAGGATGCGGGAGGAGGAGTTCTGGACGCCGACGCCGATGACGTGCTTGTTGTTCTCCTTGAGCTTCGAGACCAGGGGCGAGAAGTCGCTGTCCCCCGACAGCACCACGAAGGTGTCGAGATGCTCCTTCGAGTAGCACATCTCGAGGGCGTCGACCGCCATCTTGATGTCGGCGCTGTTCTTGCCCGAGTAGTACTTCTGGGGGATGTCGATCAGCTCGATGCCCGCCTCGTGGAAGGTGCGCTTGAACTCGCTGTAGCGCTCCCAGTCGGCGTAGGCCTTCTTGACGATGATCTTGCCCTTCTCGAGCAGGCGCTCGAGCACCAGGGTGATGTCGAACTTCTGGATCTCCGAGTCGCGCACCCCCAGGGCGACGTTCTCGAGGTCGCAGAACACCGCGATCCGCCGCTCGTGACTCACCTGCCGGGCTCCTTCCGATGGCGTGTACAGGATCTGGACCTCCTCGGCGGCGGACCGCCCGGGCCGCTCCTCAACGCGCTCGGCCGCGCGCCCCCTGGCGGCCGGCTTGGTCACCGCCTCGCGGCCCGAGCCGGGCTCGGGGGCTCGCGGGCGGCTCGCCGGCTTGGCCGCCGGACGCTCCTCGCGGCCCTCCCCGCGGCGCGAGCGGCGCCGCGCCCCGCGGGCGGGCTGGCTTTCCTTGCGGCCGTCCGGAGCGGCGGGAGCGGCCACCGGCGGCGGGGCGGCCTCCGCCGGCTCCTTCGTGGCGGCCGCCGCGTCGGCGGCCTCGGGCGGCACGGCGCCGCCGTCGGGCTCGACCTCGTCCTCGGCAATCCCGTCGGCCGACGGGCGCAACCACCACGGCGTCAAGCTACAGAACCTCCAGGGAAGAACGACCTCGACGCGACGGGCCCCCACGACCCGGCCGCTCCCCGCATCCTAGCAGGCTGCCCCACTACTCCCCGTCCCACTCGGGGTAGGCCAGGAGGCCCTGCTGGCGGAGCTGCCGGACCAGGTGTCCGAGCCGCTCCTCGGCCGGCTCGACGGCCTCCCCGAAGTGCTGCCGCAGCTCGGCGGCCACCTCGCCGACCGTATGGCACCCGTCGAGCAGCCGCCAGGCGCAGCTGCCCACCTCGTCGAGCCGGATGCAGCGGACCGACAGGGCCTGGAGCAGCCGCTCGAGCAGCGCCCGCGGCCCCCGGCCGACGACCGGCGGCCGCTCCAGGACCACCCGGTCGCCCTGCTCGCGCCACGGCGCCCGTCGCACCGGCGTCAACTCGAGCAGGTTGACCTTCGCCAGCGGATCGCCGCCCCGGGCGTCGCTACGCATCTGGCCGCCGCTCCGTGGCGCCGCGGGTCGCCGCCGGCGCGGGCGTCGCTAGCCCGCCTTCACGGCCGGCGCTCCCCCTTCGCGCGCCCGCTTGATCGGCAGCCAGACCAGCAGGTAGAGGAGCACCGGGTAGATCAGCAGCGCCAGCCAGTAGCGCGGCGTCATGCCGGCGAGCCTGTCGTGCAGGGCCTGCAGCAGCGGGAACCTCTCGGCCCCCAGGACCATGAAGGCGAGGATCACCGCCATCAGCGACTCGCCGGCGATAAAGCCCGAGGAGAGCAGGATGCCGGTGTTCTCGGCCCGCGTGCGCTCCTCTTCGCCGGCCTTGCGGCGCTCGAGCCGCGACTCCATGAGCCACTTGATCAGCCCGCCGACGAAGATCGCCGCCGTGGACTCGAAAGGCAGGTACATGCCGACCGCGATCAGCATCGGCGACGGCGACTTGATCAGGATCAGCCCGATGGCCAGGAACATGCCGACGATGACCAGCGGCCAGGCCATCTCGCCGCCCACGATCCCCTTGGCCATCAGCGCCATGAGACCCGCCTGCGGCGCCGGCAGCTCGGCCGACCCGATGCCGTAGACCTTGTCGAGCGCCATCAACGGGAAGGCGAGCACGAAGGCGGCGAACACCACCCCGATGATCTCGCCCACCTCCATCCGCCACGGGGTGCCGCCCAGGATGTGTCCGACCTTGAGGTCCTGCATCATGTCGCCGGCGATGCCGGCCGCGCAGCACACCACGCCCGCCACCGCCAGCACCGCGGCGACGCCGTGGACGTCGGTCAGCCCCATCAGGACCATCAGCACGGCCGAGATCAGCAAGGCGCTCAGCGTCAGCCCCGAGATCGGGTTGTTGGAGCTGCCGATCAGCGCCACCAGATAGCCGGCCACGGCCGCGAACAGGAACCCCAGGACGACCATCACCACGGTGAGCACCAGGGCGCCGGCCACGTTCTCGGCGAAGTAGTTGTAGAGGAAGAAGGTGGCGACCGCCATCACCGCGATGCCCGCGAACACCTTCTTGAAGTCGAGATCGACGTCGGTGCGGTCGGCGTTCTTGTCGCTCTTGGCCATCGAGATGTCTTTGATCCCCTTCTTGATGCCGTCGATCAGCGAGGTGCGCAGGTTGTAGAGGGTGTAGAAGGCGGCGACGATCATGGTGCCCACCGCCAGCGGCCGAATCTGCCGCTTCCAGATCTCGATGGAGAGATCGAGCAGCGAGCCGTCGCCGGTCAGCCCCGCCGCCAGCGACGGATTGAGGAACAGCGCCAGCGGCACCAGCAGCAGCCAGCCCATCACGGCGCCGGAGAACAGCACCGCCGACACCCGCATGCCGACGATGTAGCCGACGCCCATCAGGGCCGGCGAGGCCGCCGGCATGGCGAAGAGCATGCCGCCGGTGTACTCGAGCCTCTGGCCCAGGAGCTCGATGTTGGACTTGCCGAACTGGAAGAACCGGCTGACGCTGTCGCTCACCAGGTGGATGCCGTTGGAGTTCTTGAACAGCTCCCACGCCCCCGCCAGACCCATGGCGCCGAAGACGTAGCTGGCGCCGGTCTGGCCCCCCTGGCCGGCCTTGACGATCTCGGCGGCGGCGACGCTCTCGGGGAACGGCAGCTCGGCCTCGACCACCAGGGTGCGCCGCAGGACGATGACGAACAGCACCCCGAGGACACCGCCGATCAGCATGATCAGGGTCGACTGCCAGTAGTGGAGCTCCTCCCAGGCCCCGCTGATGACGAAGGCGGGGATGGTGAAGATGGCCCCCGCCACCAGCGCCTCGCCGACCGAGGCGGCGGTGCGGGCGACGTTCTCCTCGAGGACGGTGCCGCCGAAGCCGCGCAGAGCGGCCATGGCGACCACCGCGGCGGGGAAGGTGGCGGCCACCGTGAGGCCCGCCTTCATCCCCAGGTAGGCGTTGGCCGCGCCCAGCCCCACCGCCATCACCGCGCCGAGCACCACCGCCTTGACGGTCAGCTCGGCCATGGTCTTCGAGGCCGGGACGAAGGGCGTAAAGCTCTTTTTCTCCATGAACCCTCCGGGGTCGCGGGTTGGAAGGGGGGAGCCGGAAAACTCGGCGCATTGTAGTCATCGCCTCGAAAAGGTGTCAACGCGGAGGCGGGCGGTAGAATCTCGCCACCGGCGCCCGTCCTCGGGGCCGTTGACCATGGGGAGTGTGCGATGACGACCTTTGTTTCCAAGCTCGAGCCGACGGTGCTGTGGCGCCATTTCGACCGCATCCTGACCATCCCGCGCGGCTCCAAGAAGGAGGAGCGCGCCCGCACCGACGTGATCGACGTGGCCAGCGGTCACGGGCTCGAGCACCGGGTGGACCGCACCGGCAACCTGGTGGTGCGGGTGCCGGGGACCGCGGGGCTCGAGGAGGCACCGGTCACCGTCCTCCAGGGCCACCTGGACATGGTCCAGGAGAAGAACTCCGACGTCGACCACGACTTCGACAGCGACCCCATCAAGCCACGGCGTGAGGGCGAGTATCTCTACGCCACCGGCACCACCCTGGGTGCCGACAACGGCATCGGGCTGGCGGCGATGCTGGCGCTGATGGAGCCCGGCGGGCCGCCCCACGGGCCGCTCGACCTGCTCTTCACCGTCGACGAGGAGACCGGCCTGACCGGCGCCTCGCGACTCGACGCCTCCATGCTCCGCGGCCGGCGGCTGATCAACATGGACTCCGAGGAGGAAGGCGTGCTGACCGTCGGCTGCGCCGGCGGCGCCGACAGCACCCTGACCCTGCCGCTCGAGTCGGCGGCGGCGGACGGTGGCGGCGAGGCGCTGGCGGCCAAGCTCCACGGGCTCAAGGGCGGCCACTCCGGGGTCGACATCCATCTCCAGCGCGGCAACGCCGTCCAGCTCCTGGCGCGGGCGCTGCACGCCGTCTCGCTCGAGCGTCCGCTGCGGCTGGCCGCCTTCACCGGCGGCTCGGCCCACAACGCCATCCCGCGCGAGGCCTTCGCCAAGGTGGTGGTGCCCGCCGGCAGCCGGGCCGCCATCGCCGCCGAGCTGGAGAAACAGGCGGCGGCGATCGCCGACGAGTACCGGCCGGCCGAGCCCGACCTCAAGCTCTCGCTGAGCGAGGAGGAGCCGGTGGCCGAGAGCTGGAGCGAGGCCACCACCCGCACCGTGCTCCGACTGCTGACCGGCCTGCCCCACGGCGTCCAGGCGATGAGCTACGACATCCCGGGGCTGGTCGAGACCAGCACCAATCTGGCCACCGTCGGCAACGGCGACGGCAAGCTCGAGATCTGCATGTCGAGCCGCAGCTCGGTGGCCTCGGCCCTCCAGGCGCTGCGCCAGAAGATCCGCGCCACGGCGACCCTGGCCGGCGCCGAGGTCGCCGAGGGCGGCGGCTACCCGGGGTGGAAGCCGAACCTCGACTCCGAGCTGCTGGCGGTGGTCGAGCGGGTCCACGAGCGGGTCGTGGGCGCCGAGCCGCGGGTCGAGGCGGTCCACGCCGGGCTCGAGTGCGGGATCATCGGCGAGATGGTCCCCGGCATGGACATGATCTCCTTCGGGCCGCAGATCGAGTTTCCGCACTCGCCCGACGAGCGCGTCCAGGTGGCGTCGGTGGGCCGCTTCTGGAACCTGCTGACCGCGGTGCTCGAGGAGCTGGCCCGGCCGGCCTCGTGTTGAGCCGCCAGCGGATCGCGCTGCTGGTCACCGGTGCCTCGGGCATGCTGCTGCCGAGGCAGCTGCTGGGCGCCCTGGCCCGCCATCCGGCGGTCGAGCGGCTCCACCTGGTGGTCTCGGGCGGCGCCAGCCAGGTGCTGCGCTACGAGCTGGGCCCCGACCGCACCGGCGGCCGCGACCTGGCGGCGGCGGCCGGCCTCGACCCGGAGGCGGCGGCCAAGATCGTCCATCACCGGGACAGCGAGCTCGACGCCCCGATCGCCTCGGGCTCCTACCGGCTGGGCGGCACCCTGGTGATGCCCTGCTCCGCCGGCACCCTGGGGGCGCTCGCCACCGGCTCCGCCCGCACCCTGATCCACCGCGCCGGGGCGGTGGCGCTCAAGGAGCGCTGGCCGCTCATCCTCGGCTTTCGCGAAACGCCTCTCAGCCTGGTCCACATCGAGAACCTGCGGCGGCTGGCCTCCATGGGCTCCATCATCCTGCCGCCGATGCCCGCCTTCTACATCGGCGGCGAGACCATCGAGCGCTTCCTCGACCACTACGCCATGCGGGTGCTCGACCGCCTCGGCATCGCCCCCGCCGGCGCCCCCGACCTGCGCTGGCGCGACGACGACTGAGCGTCCGGACGCTCGCGCGGTCAGCCGAGCTTCTCGACCTCGACGCGGGCGTCGTTGAAGCAGGCGGCGCCGCCCACCACCTGGACGTGGTCGGGGCACAGCGCGGTCGAGGTGGCGCCGTTGAGCGAGCTGTGGCGCCAGGCGCCCTTGGGCATCGACGCCACCCCGGGGCGCACGCGGTCGCTCAGCCGGGCGCGGCAGTGGACCTCGCCGCGGTGGTTGAAGACCCGCACCCGGTCGCCGCTCGCGACGCCGCGGACCGCGGCGTCGTCCGGGTGGAGCGTGACCAGCAGGCGCTCGAGGTTGGACTCGCCCAGGGTGCTGGTGATGAGGCGCGCGCTGGCCGGGGTGACCAGGGCGAGCGGTCCGTCGGTCTCGTCGCGCGCCGCCGGCGGGAGATAACGGAACGGCTCGGGGCCGAGGACCGCCGGCGTCAGCCGGATCCGGCGATCGGCGGTGAGCGGGAAGGAGTTGACGAAGGGCACCGGGGTAGAGCCGTCGAAGCCGTAGGCCTGCTGGCCGCCGGCCGCGAGCGTGGCGGGGTCGGGCCGGCCGCCCGGCACGTCGAGGGCCGCGGCCGCCCGCTCGAGCAGCTCGGCGTCGTCCCAGCCGAAGGCCGGATCGTCGAAGCCCAGCCGCCGGCCGAGGGCGCCGAACAGCCGCCCGTTGCTCCACGCCTCGCCGGCCGCCTCGACCACCGGGGCCACCCCGCCGACCACGTAGCTGCCGTAGCCCACCCGCAGGTCGTGGTGCTCGAGGAAGGTCGTCGCCGGCAGCACCAGGTCGGCCCAGCGGGCGGTGTCGGTCATCACCTGCTCGTGGACCACCGTGAACAGGTCGTCGCGGGCCAGGCCGCGCAGCACCGCCCCCTGGTCGGGCACCGTGGCCGCCGGGTTGGCGTTGTAGACGAACAGCGCCTTGATCGGCGGGTCGAGCCGCCCGTTGCCGGATGCGCCGGCGGAGGCGGACTCCGCGGCCACCGGGTCGCCGTCGCCCGCCCCGTCGCCGTGGAGCAGCCGCCCCAGCCGGGTCATGTTGAGCCGCCGGGTGCGCCAGTCGACGGGCCCCAGGACGGCGTCGCGGTCGAAGCGCACGGCGCCGTTGTTGGACAGCGTGTAGCCGCCGCCCCGCACCCCGAACTTCCCCAGCAGCGCGGGGATCGCCAGCACCGCCGCGATCGCCTGGGCGCCGTTGCGGTTGCGCTCCAGCCCCCAGCCGCAGCGCACCAGCGCCGGCGAGGCCACCGCCAGCCGCTCGGCCAGCTCGCGGAGCGCCGCCACCTCGACCCCGGCCACCGCCGCCGCCCGCTCGAGGTCCCACTCCCGCGCCCGCTCGAGGAGCGGCTCGAGACCCTCGGCCCAGCGCCCGAGAAACTCGCGGTCGAGCTTCCCCTCACGCTCCCAACGGCCGATCATTCCCAACGCCAGCGGCAGGTCGCGCCCCGGCAGCACCGGCAGGTGGAGGTCGAGCTCGTCGGCCGCCAGCGTGCGCCGTGGGTCGATCAGCGCCACGAAGGCGCCCCGCCGCCGCGCCTCGCGAAGGTAGGGCACCAGATGGATGTTGGAGCCCCGCGGGTTGGCCCCCCAGACCACGATCGCCCGGGCGTGGACGAAATCGGCGAAGGCCACCCCCGGCATCTTGCCGTACATCCCGAGCGCCACCTCGGTGGCTGGCACCGCGCAGATCGTCTTGGCCAGCCGCGAGGCCCCCAGCCGGGCGAAGAACAGCGCGTCCAGCAGGCCCTCGCTCAGCAGGCCGTTGGACCCCCCGTAGTGGAACGGCAGGATCGCCTCGCCGCCCCACCGCCGGCGGATCGCCTCCAGGTTGCCGGCCACCACGTCGAGCGCCTCCTCCCAGGAGATCCGCTCGAAGCCGCCCTCCCCCTTGGGCCCCACCCGCCGCAGCGGATGCCGCACCCGCTCGGCGTGCTCCAGCCGCTCGCCGAACCCGGCCACCTTGGAGCAGATGAACCCGGCCGTGTCCGGATGGTCGCGGGTGCCCCCGATGTGGGTCACCCGCCCGTCCCGCACCTCGACCTCGAGGGCACAGGCGTCCGGACAGTCCAGCACGCACGTCGTGCGCCGCAGCTCGGTGGCCATGGTGCCGCTCAGTCTACGGCAAATCGGCCGACTAGAGCCTCTCGCTCAGGAAGACCGGCCGCCGCGCTTCAGCCAGTCGCGGAATGCCTTCAGGCGGGGCAGCGACTCCCGGTCTTTCACTCTGCCGGTGGCGACCTTGCTGGCGATGATGTCGTCGATGTGGCAGACCGGGAAGCCTTCGACCTCGAGGTGCCGGCTCCAGGCCTCCTCGAAGGTCTCGATCCCGTCCGGCGCGAAGATCGGATAAAGGTCGAACGGCCCGTTCTTGAGCTGGACGAAGTCCTTGCCCCGCCGGATCTCCTGGCGCTGCTCGGGCGTCAAATCGAAACCCAGCTCGACCAGGGCGTCCACCAGGGCGGCGTTGTTCGCCGGTGTCTTGTCGACGTAGAGGTCGGCATCCTGGGTCGTGTCCGAGAAGCCGAGCAGAATGGCGCCCGACTTCCCGATAAACAGGTAGCGGACCCCGTGGCGCGCCAGGACGTCACGGATCTCCTCGGCTGCTGGTACTCAAACCGAGCGGCCATAGCCCAGCCAGCTCGGCAGGTTCCTCTCGCACCATGCCCGGTAGTCGGCCGTGGTGTCGAACGAGCGATAGGGCGCGTCGTCGAGCACCGGGCGATGGGTTTTGATGAACGCGTATCGAAAGCGCGGCCGCAAAGAGCGCCGGGCTGCGGCAGCGAACTCTTCGTGCCACTCCCGAAGCTGCCGAGTCTCGGCCTCCGCGGCCTCTCGCCGATCGTCGAGGACGCCCATCCGGCGAATTGTACCCGCCGATTGGCTTGGCTGAGGCGCGATCGGGTCTCGATCGTCGGCACCCTGCGCGGGGGTCCGGCCCGCACCGGACGGATTCTACCCGGTCTCTGCTGTCCGCTTGCCGGCCGGGGCGCGGTGGGAGTTGGCGGCTGACCACAGGCCGTTGAAGAAGGCGCGGGCGTGGACGCCGAGCGAACGGGTGCGGTAGCCGCCCTCCTGGACCACCAGGGTGGGGAGGTCGAGGGCGGCCAGCAGCTGGCCGTTCTTGCGGAAGTCGGCGGCGCCCAGGAGCCAGCTGCCGGTGGGGTCGCCCTTGGCCGGGTCGAGACCGAGGGCGACGACCAGGAAGGCGGGCTCGAAGGCGCGGATCCGCTCGATCGCCTCCTCGAGGGCGCGGCGGTAGCGGCGGCCGCCGACGCCGTCGCGGAGGGGCAGGTTCCAGTTGTAGCCCACGCCCTCGCCCTCGCCGGTCTCGTCGGCAAAGCCCGAGAAGTAGGGATAGGTGTTGGCCGGGTCGCCGTGGATCGACAGGGTGAAGACGTCCGCGCGCCGCCAGAAGATGTCCTGGGTGCCGTTGCCGTGGTGGAAGTCGACGTCGAGCACCGCCACCTTGCCGAAGCGGCTGAGCCGGTGCGCCGCCACCGCCGCCGAGTTGAAGTAGCAGAAGCCGCCGAAGCTGCGGTGCTCGGCGTGATGCCCGGGCGGCCGCACCAGCGCGTAGGCGAAGCGGTAGCCCTCGAGCACGCACTCGGCCGCCGTCAGCGCACAGTCGACGGCGCCGCGGGCGGCCAGGTAGGCGTTGGGGTTGAGCGGCGTGAAGGTGTCGATGCAGTAGTAGCCGGCCCTGAGCGGCAGGTCGCGGGGCGGGCGCGAGGCGTTGCGGATGGGGAAGACGTAGGGGTAGACGCTCTTGCCCTGCGGCACCCGGGCGCAGGCCCGCTTGAGGTAGCTCGCGTAGTCCGGGTCGTGGACCTGCCGGATCGGCCGGTCGCCGAACGAACGGGCGGCCATCCTCTCGAACAGCCCGGTCGGCTCGAGCGCGGCGAGGATGGCGCGGATCCGCACCGGCGCCTCGACGTAGCCGCGTTCGCGGACGTGGTGGATGTCGTGCTTGTCGTTGACCACCAGCGCGATGCCGCGCCGCCGCGGCGCCAGCGTCGCCGGCTCCTGGTCCTTGGGGCGGGTCCGGTAGCGCGGCTCCCGCAGCCGCACCGGATCGTCGCGGAAGGAGGCGACGTAGCGGTCGACCTGCTCGGGCGTGCACAGGTGGCCGTACTTGCCCTCCAGGATGGCGCGGACGATGGCGCGGGCGCGCCGGCGCACCAGCGGCTCGCCGCGGCCGAGGCCGTCGAAGACCAGGAAGGGCGGGCCGGGGTTGCCCTCGAACGGCTCTTCGTAGGCGGTGCCGACGATCGGCCGGGCACCGAAGCGCTCGTAGAACCTGAGCCGCGCCCGGTTCTGGGCCAGGACCGCCGGGTCCTCGACCACCTCCGGCCGGTCGGGCAGGCACTCGAGAAAGACGCCTTGGGCGCCCAGCTCCTCGGCCTCCTCGCGGACCCGCTCATAAAGGGCGCCGCCGATGCCGCGGCCGGTGCCGCCCGGCGCCGCCGAGATGTACTCGAGGAAGCAGAACTCGAGATCCGGGAAGTGGAGCAGCAGGGCGAAGCCCTCGACGGCGCCGGCGCCGCGCTGGGCGAGGAAGAGGATCGCCCGGTAGCCGAACCGCATCGGGTCGTGGAGCTGGCCGAGGATCTTCTGGATGCCCTCGGCGTGGGGGATCTCGATCTGGCGGTGGGTGATCTCGATCACCCGCTCGAGCGCCGCCCGGTTGTCGGGCGTCGTCGCGTCGTAGAGCTTGCGGATCCGGAAACCCATCACCCTTTCCCCGTCGCCGACTCCCGCGGGCCGGCGGCCGCCAGCGTCTCACCCCCGGAGCCGGCGCCTTCGCCGAGCGCGCTGGCGACGATGCGTCCGATCAGCTGGACGTAGTCCAGGCCGGCCTTCTCGCCGGTGGCCACGAACCCCGAGCCCGGGCTGACGCACGGGTTGGCATTGACGTCGATGACCCAGGGGATGCCGGCCGCATCGACCCGCAGGTCGACCCGCGCATAGCTGGCCAGCCCGAGGCTCGACCACGCCCGCCGCGCCACCTCGCGGACCCGCTCGACCAGCTCGCGGTCCGCCGGCGGGAACTCGAAGGTGCGCCGGGCGTGCCCGTACTCGAACGAGCGCGGGTCCCACTTGGCGGCGTAGTTGACGATCCAGGGCTTGCCGGCCGGATACCCTTCGAAGCGGATCTCGGCCGGCGGCAGGACCTCGACCCGGTCCCAGCCGGCGCCCGCCGGGCCGGGAAGCAGCGCGACGTTGATCTCGCGTCCCTCGACGTAGCCCTCCGCGAACCACTCCCCACCGCCGGCCGCGCGACGCGCCACCTCCTCGGCCACCCGATCGGCCTCGACCACCGACCCGTCGTCGATCCCGATCGAAGCGTGCTCCCAGCACGACTTGACGATCCAGCGGCCGTCCCAGGCGGGCGGCGGCCCGCCGCCGTCCGCCGTCCAGGCCGGCGGCAAGGCGATCCCCTCGCCCTGCAGGAGCCGCTTGGTCAGCAGCTTGCCGGAGGTCACCAGCATGGCCTCGAACCGCGAGCCGGTGAACGGCAGCGACAGTGCCTCGAGGAGCGCCGGAGCGAGCATCGCCCACTTGCCCTGCCCGCCGATCGCCTCGACCAGGTTGAAGACCAGCGCCGGCCGCGCGGCGCCGAGCGCGGCCCGTGCCGCCTCGAGGTCGAGCGTCAGCGCCATCGTCTCGGGCTCCCAGCCGAGCGCCGCCAGCGCCGCCGACACCGCCTCGACCTCGACCATGACGTCGAGCTCGTCGGCCCCGGCGTCAGCCGCCAGCGCACCATGAAGCACCACGACTCGCGACAGATCAGGCCCCTCCCTGCGGCCCGCCCGAAGCTATCGCAGAAAACAAGGGGACAGGCTCCCTGGCGGAGGCGCCGGGGTAGAGTCGCGCCGTGATCGCGGTCACCGGCGCCACCGGCACCACCGGCAGCGAGCTGGTGCGGCTGCTCTCGGCCGCCGGCCAGCGGGTGCGGGCGCTGACCCGCAGGGCGCAGGGCCGGCCCACGCTCGCCGGCGTCGAGTGGGTCGAGGCGGATCTGGCCGAGCGCGACGGCCTGGCCGCGGCGCTCGAGGGCACCGACCGGCTGTTCCTGCTCACCGCCAACAGCGCCGACCTGGTGCGGCTCGAGAAGAACGCCCTCAAGGCGGCCGCCGGCGCGAGCGTCGGGCGCGTGGTGAAGCTCTCCGCCCTGGGCGCCACCGATCACTCGAAGTCGCTGATCGGTCTGTGGCACTACAACGTCGAGCGCGCGCTGCGCGAGTCGGGCCTGCCCTGGACCCTGCTCCGCCCCCACCACTTCATGCAGAACCTGCTCGACCCGGTGACCTTCGACCGCCGGGCCGGCCGCGTCTACTCGGCCTCGGGCGACGGCGCCATCCCGTTCATCGACACCCGGGACATCGCCGCGGCGGCGGCGGCGGTGCTGACCGGAGACGGGCACGAGGGCCAGACCTACACCCTCACCGGACCCCGGGCGCTCTCCTACCGCGAGGCGACCGCGATCCTCTCCACCGTTCTCGGCCGGCCGCTCGAGTACCGACCCGAGACCGAAGACGAGGCCTGGCAACGGCGGCGGGCGGCGGGCCAGCCGTCCTGGCTGATCGCCGCTCAGCTCGCCATCGCCGCCTACCAGCGTGCCGGCGGCCCCACCGAGCGGACCACCGACGCCGTCGAGCGCCTCACCGGCCGGCCGGCCCGGACCTTCGAGCAGTTCGCGGCCGACCACCGCGAAGCCCTGGGCTCGCCATGAGCGGCCCGACGACTCGGCGTTGTGGTGCCGGTCGCCAGAGCCCATCCAAGTGGCGGGCACGCTGATAGACTCGGCGGGTTTCACGCGAGCGGAGGACCGGCGGAGGACCGCATGGCAAACAGGGCTCAAGCACCGACGGCCGACCTGCCGGTGGCCGAACTTGCGGGATTCTGCACACGGTGGCGGATCAGTGCCCTGGAGCTCTTCGGCTCAGCGACACGCGGCGACCTCCGGCCAGACAGCGACCTCGATTTCCTGGTGACCTTTCGGCCCGATGCGGACTGGAGCCTCTTCGACCACGTGCGGATGAAGCGGGAACTCGAGGCCCTCACCGGTCGGTCGGTCGATCTCATGACTCGCCGCGCGCTCGAAAGCAGTCCCAACCGGCTGCTGCGGGAAGAGATTCTGGGTAGTGCCCGCGTGGTCTTGTCAGGAGCTGCGGCCGCCGATGCAGCGCGATGACATCTCGCTGGTCGACATCGCCGAGGCCTGTCGATCCATCGCAGAGTTCATCCGTGGGCTTGACAGAGCCGCGTTCCTCGCGGATCCGAAGACCCGCTCCGCGACTCTTCACCAGCTATTGATTGTCGGCGAAGCGACGAAGCGCCTATCGCCGGAGTTCCGTGACCGGCATCCCGAAATCCCATGGTCCGAGATGGCCGGCATGCGCGACGTGTTGATTCACGGGTACCACCAGGTCGATCTGGAAGAAGTCTGGAAAGCAGCGTCAGTAGACATTCCCGACGTGCTGGTCAGGATCGAGCCCTTGCTCAGGCAGGCACCTCTCTCCTGAGACGCCTGGACAGATGCAGGCAGATCTGGCGAAGCCGGCGCAGGGCCGAAACGAGGCGCGCTGAGGCCCAGGCTGATCGTCAGCGCGCGGACATCACCAAATAGGCGCCCGTCAGGTAGGCCGCGATCCACCAGCCGTAGGCCAGGCGGGAGTAGCCATGGAGCCAGCCCGGCACCAGGGCGTCGCCCTCGCGCCGGCGGTGCCGCCAGGCGAGGCCGGTCTCGGTGGCCATGGCGGCGAGCGAAGAGAACCCGAGGATGCCGTGCGGGGTCAGCGGCCCGCGGCTCGAGCCGGCGATCATGCAGGCGGTGGCGGTGACGTCGAGGATCACCCCCACCGTCAGGAACAGCAGGACGCTCTTGCCCACGCGGTGGGTGCGCTGCTCGCCGAGGATGCCGACGCCGTAGGCGAGGAGGGCCAGGTTGACGATGACGACGCCGGCGATGAGGACGGGCGGCATGGGCGGGACAGGCTACCTCACGGCGGGCGGAGCGCTACCCGCCGCTCCCCGACGCCAGCTCCCGCACCCCGCTCTCGATCCTCCGCACCAGCTCCGGCAGTGCCTCGCCGCCCACCGAGCAGAAGGCGATCCGCAGGTGGCGCTCGCCGATCGACACCAGGCCGGTGTCGTGGGCGTCCAGGAGGTGGCGGCGGACCTGATCCGCGGTGGCGGTTACGCCGGCGGCCAGCTCGAGCAGCACGAAGCAGCCGGAGTTGAAGGGCAGCGGCAGCAGCAGCTCTCGATCGACGGCGGCGAGCGCCTCGCGCAGCACCCGGTACCGGCCTTCGAGGAGCACCCGGACCCGCTCGACCTCGGCCTCGACCCCCGGGTCCTCCAGGGCCGCCAGCACGATCATCTGGCTGGTCGCCACCGGCGACCCCATGACCGCGCGGATCAGACACTTGACCTTGCTTTCCAGCGCTTCGGCAGCCGCCGATTCGGGCTCGAACGCGAAGGTCAGGAAGCCCACCCGGCCGCCGAAGAAGGACAGCTCCTTGGTGGCGCCGTCGATCTTGACCGGCACCAGCCGCTGGTGGCGCCCAGCCAGCTCCCAGAAGATCGAGCCCCGCGGCACCCCCGGCTCGTAGACCAGCCCCGCGTAGGCGTCGTCGCAGAGGACGACGAGCGGCCGGCGCTCGGCCTCCCGCACGAGCGAGGCGATCAAGCGCCGGCGCTCCTCAACGGTCGGCGAGTAGCCGCCGGGGTTCGACGGCAGGTTGACGATCGCGACGGCGGGCTCCTCCGCCGGCAGACCGTCCAGCGCCTCCTCCGGCCACTCCGGGTGGAAGCCACCCTCCCGGTAGGCCGGGGCCGTGCGCATCACCGCGCCGGTGCGGTTGGCGAAGGTCTGACGGTAGTTGCCCCAGAACGGCGCCGGCACCGCCACCGCTCGCCCTTCGCCGCCGAAGAGATCGGCGGCGATCGAGAGCCCGTGCGTTAGCCCGGCGGTGACGAGTGGCCGGGTCGAGGGGGGCAGCGTCGAGGGGGGCAGGGTCGAGGCCTGCGGGCCGTCGCCACTTCCCGCCGCCCGCCGCTGCCAGCGACGCCAGGCCACCCGCAGCGGCTCGATCCCCTGGACCGGCGAGTAGAGGATCGCCCGGTTCCGCTCCTCGGGTCCCAGGCCGCCCAGCGCGGCGGCCGTCGGCGCCAGCGCCACGGCGCCGCCCTTGCCGTCCGTGATCTGGCCGATGGTGGCGTTGAACGCCTTGCCCCGGGCGTCGGCAGCCTGGGCCGGGATGTCGGCCGGGAAGGCGACCCTCCTCCCGAGGGGGGAGAGGGCCGCAAAGAGCGCCGGTTTCTCCTCGAGAAGAGCGGCGTTCTCCGGCGTGTCTGCTGGGCGCATGGCGGTGCATTCTAGGCCGGCCGCGACCCACTTCGGCGATTCCTCCACCAAAGCGTCTTGCGGCGCCAGCTACGGTCTCGCCGACGGCCAGCGCATCACCGACGCCTTCCATCAGGTGGAGTCATGAGGAGTGCCTCCAGCGGGGGGCCAGGTCGGGTGGAGCGTATGATCCTCGTCGGCGATGGTCGATTTTCCTCGACGCTTTAGTGCGCACGGCGAGCCCCGGGTGCTCTTCGAGCGGAAGGTCAGGCTGCGCAGTCCGGGGTCCCCGAAGACCGTCAGCGAGCTCTCGGCGGAGGTCTCGGCCGCCGGGATGTTCATCAAGAGCGCGCGCCCCAGTCCGCCCGGAACGGTCCTGGACTTCGATTTCACCCTCGGTGACGACTCGACTCGCATTGCGGGCCGTGGAGAGGTCGTCGCGATCCGCGATCAGGACGAGGGTCCGAGGCGACCGGCCGGCATGGAGCTCAGCTTCAAGGAGCTGGACCGCGAGAGCCGTGAGCTCTTCGATCGGTGGGTCAACGAACACCTCAGTACCGGGAACGTGGTCCTCGAGCTCAGCGAGCAGGGCCACGACCTGCAGAACGGCGTCGCCGTGGTGCACGACGTGTTGCGGCGGATACCCGACCTCCCAAGCTTCCCCCTGGGGGCGGAGCTGGAAAGAACTAAGGCCGAGCTCGAACGCGTCCAGCAAAAGGCGCGGGGGACCGAGACCGTCCTGAGGTCGGCCCTGGAGAGAATGGAGTCCGACCTGAGGGCAGCCGAGGAGGCGCGAGAGGATCTCGAGGGACGCCTCGGGCGGGCCACCGAAGCCCAGGAGACCTCCGACCGGCAACTCGCGGAGGCGGAAGCCGCCCGCCGGCAACTGGCCTCGGATCTCGAGAACGCACGTGGCGAGGTGTCCAAGCTCGATCGAGCGCTCCGCGCGGCCCGCGAGACCCAGGGCCTGCAGACCCGGCGCATCGAAGAGCTCGAGGGGTCCCTGACCGGAGCGGAGACCTCGCGCGACGACCTCGCCAAGCGCCTGCAAGAGCTGGTCGCCAGCCACGACGAGCTGAAGGAGGAACGCGCCGCGCTGGCTCTGGTGGGTCGGGAACTCAAGGCAGAGCGCGATCAGTCGCGCCTCGAGAGGTCTCGAACCGAAGAGGAGGCGCGGAAAAAGGAGGCGGAGTTGAGCCGCAGCCTCGGGGCGGTGCAAACCGCGTTGGCGGCCGCGGAGAAGGAAGCCGCACGGCTGCCGGAGATCGCCCAAGCTCGTCAGGCGGCCGAGGCCAGAGTCGAGGAGCTTCGCGCCGAGGGCCAGCGCCTCACCTCGGATCTCGCGACGGCGCGCGGTGAGGCGTCCAAGCTGGGTCGGGCGCTGCGCGAGGCGCGCGAGAGCGGAGTCCAGCAGAGCGAGCGAATCTCGACGCTCGAAGCCTCTCTGGCCGACGCCGAGGGCTCGCGGGACGATCTCTCCAACCGCCTGGCCCAAGCGATGGCCAGCCGTGACGCGCTGAAGGAGGAGAGCGCCGCCCTGGCCATGGCCAGAAGCGAGCTCAAAGGCGAGCTCGAACGATCGCGCACCGAGACGTCCCGGATGCGGCAGGAGGCGAAGGAGCAGGAGACGGAGCTTTATCGGCGGCTCGGCGTCCAGCAATCGGTGGCGGAGGCGGCAGAGAAGAGGCGCGAAGAGCTCGAGCGGCGACTGGTCGAGACCACCAGGGCGCGCGAGACGGCCGAGGCCCGGAGCCGGCAGCTCGACGGCGAGCGCCAGCGTCTGGCAGCGGATCTGGCCGGGAGTCGCGGCGACGTCTCGCGGCTCGAAGAAGAGCTGCGCGAGGCACGCGCGGCGGGCAGTCGGCAGACCCAGCGCATCGAGTCGCTGACGGCCGGTCTGGCCCAGGCGAAGACCGCCCGCGACGACCTGGCCCAGCGTTTCGAGGAGACGGCGGGGCGACGCGACGCGCTCGAGCAGGAGAACGCCACCCTGAGAACCGCAAGGCACGACCTCGAGACCCAGGTCGAGAGGCTCCGGAGCGAGACGAGCCAGCTCGAGGAGAAAACTCGTGAGACCCGAGACGACCTCGCCCGCCGCCTCGAGATCTCGCAAGCCGAACTGCGCGCCACCGAGAAGAGGAACGCCGAGCTGGCCCGCGAGCTGAAGGCGGCCACCGAGGCCCGCGAGGCCGCCGCCAGGGGGCTCGAAAAGGCGAACGAGTCGCGGAACGATCTTTCCACCCGTCTGACCGAAGCGATGGCCAGCCGTGACGCGCTGAAGGAGGAGCGCGCCGCCCTGGCCATGGCCCGAAGCGAGCTCAAAGCCGAGCTCGAGGGGGCCCGGCAGCGCCTGTCGCGACTGGCGGAGGAGACCCGGAAGGAGAAGACGGAGCTGCGCCGCCGCCTGCTGGCTGCCGAGTCATCACTCGAAGCGGAGAAGAAGAAGAGCGCGGAGCTGGACCGGATGCTCCAGGACACGGCCGAAGCCCGGGTGGCGGCCCACCGCGGATTGCAGGAGAGCGGAGCCGAACGGCGACGGCTCGAAGGGGATCTCGAGCAGGCCCGCGCCGACGAGAACCGCCTCCGCGAGGAGCTGGACAGGGCCCGCAAGAGGGCCACCGAGCATGGCGACCGGGTCGAACAGCTCGAAGCCTCCCTCGCCGGACTGGAGACCACCCGCGACGACCTGGCCCAGCGTCTCGACGAGACGGCAGCGCGCCGCGACGCACTCGAGCAGGAAAACGCCGCCGTGAGATCCGCAAGGCACGATCTCGAGGTCCAGGTCGAGAGGCTGCGGAGCGAGAGCGGCCAGCTCGCAGCAGAGGCCCGTCAGACCCAAGACGACCTCGTCCGCCGCCTCGAGGCTTCGCAGACCGAGCTGCGCGCCGCGGAGCGAAGGAGCAACGAGCTGGCCCAGGAGCTGAAGGAGGCCGCCGCGGCCCGCGAGGTCGCCGCCAGGGAGCTCGAGGAGGCCAACGAGTCGCGGGAGAATGTTTCCTCCCGGCTGGCCGAAGCGACGGCCAGCCGCGACGCGCTCAAGGAGGAGCGCGCCGCCCTGGCCGCGGCGCGAGACGAGCTCGAAGCCGAGCTCGAACGGTCGCGGACCGGACTGTCTCGGACTGAGCAGGAGGCGAAGGAGCAGGCAACGCAGCTCTACCGGCGGCTCGAGGCCGCGCAAGCGGCGGTGGACGCCGCGGAGAAGAGGCGCGAACAGCTCGAGCGGCAGCTGGCCGAGACCACCCGGGCGCGCGAGACCGCCGAGGCCCGGAGCCGGCGGCTCGACGGCGAGCGCCAGCGTCTTGCAACGGATCTGGCCGGCAGTCGCGGCAACGCCACCCGCCTGGAGGAGGCGCTGCGCGAAGCTCGCGCGGCCGGCAGTCAGCAGACCCAGCGCCTCGCGACGCTGGCGGCCTCCCTGGCCCAGGCGGAGACCACCCGCGACGACCTGGCCCGGCGCCTCCGCCTCGAGACCGAGACCTCTCGAGCCGCCCTGGCCTCCGTGGAGGGGCGATCCTCCACTGCGAGCCACAAGTTGTGGAAGGCCGCGATACCGGGGCTCGCCGGGGCCGCGATCGCCGCCCTCCTCTTCTGGCTCTTCTGGCCCGGCAGAGGCGCGCCCCCCTCTGCCCGTCCAGCCGCAGGGGAGCCGGGCCCAGCCAAGGCTCGTCCGTCAGCCGAGCCTCCCGCCTCGCTCCCGCTGGCCGCGGGCGCTCTCGGCTCGCCGGCGAGCGAAGCCGGCAGCGGCGACGACCCCACCTCGGCGATGCCGACCGCGCCCACGGAAGCGCAGGCTCCTGCCCTCGTGGCCAACCGCGCCGAAATCCTCGAGATGCTGACTGCCTGGGCTGTCAGCTGGTCCCAGCAGCGAGACGACGACTACCTGGCTTTCTACTCCACCGACTTCCAGCCGCCGCCGGGCCTGACCCGCGACGGCTGGGCCGCCAGCCGCCGGGAGCGAATCCTGCGACCCGCGAGCATCGAGGTCTCCCTCGACCAGGTGGAGGTCCGGAGCGTCGGTTCCGACCGGGCGGTCGCGACCTTCGTCCAGTCCTACGCCTCCGACGTCTTCAGCGACGTCACCACCAAGACGCTGGACCTGGTCTGGGAAGAAGGGCGATGGAAGATCGCCGGGGAGCGCGCCGAGGCCGCGGCTCGATAAGCCCAGTTCGACTTGCGCCCTCCCGGACACTCCCCGCCAGGGAACCTTCGCATGAAAACTCGGCATCGAGTTCCGAATTTTCATGCCCGGCGCCTCGGCTTCGAGGTGAAGTTCTCGGACGCCCCGCGCCTTACCCGCTCCATGCGCGTCGCCTTTGAAGACCTCGACCTCGACTCCCTGTGGGTCGTCCATCCCGGCCAGGCCTCCTGGCCCATGGCGGAAGGCATCGCAGCCGTCGCATTCACCGACCTGCTGGCAAAGCTCGACCAGATTCAATGAGCCCTCCCCAAGCTCCAAAGCAGCTAGAGACGGTGCTCCGTATGATCAAGTTCGAGCACACGGTGTTCGCGCTGCCGTTCGCGCTGCTGGGGATGATGCTGGCGGCGGAGGGATGGCCGGAGTGGCGGACGGTGGGGTGGATCGTGGTGGCCATGGTGGGGGCGCGGTCGGCGGCGATGGCGTTCAACCGGCTGGCGGACCGGCGGCTGGACGCCGCCAACCCGCGGACGGCGGACCGGGCGCTGCCAAAGGGCGAGGTGTCGGTGGGGTTCGTGGGGCTGTTCGTGGTGGGGAGCGCGGCGCTGCTGGTGGTGGCGGCCTGGCAGCTCAACTCGCTGGCGCTGGGGCTGGCGCCGGTGGCGCTGCTGGTGCTGCTCGGCTACTCGTACACCAAACGGTTCACGACCTGGTCGCACCTGGTGCTGGGGCTGGCGCTGGCGGGGGCGCCGCTGGGGGCGTGGATCGCGGTGCGGGGCGACCTGCGGCCGGCACCGCTGGTGCTGGCCGGGGCGGTGATCTTCTGGGTGGCGGGGTTCGACGTGCTCTACGCCCTCCAGGACCTGGAGTTCGACCGCCGGAGCGGGCTCTACTCGATCCCGGTCCGCTTCGGCGAGACCGGGGCGCTGTGGGTCTCGGGCCTGCTCCATCTGGTCATGCTGGGCCTGCTGCTGGCCCTGCCGGCGGTCTACCCGCCGGGGCTTGGCGCCGCCTATCTGGTCGGCGTCGGCGGCTGTGCGGCCCTGCTCGCCTACCAGCACTTCGTCGTCCGCCCGGGCGACCTGTCGCGACTCGACGCCGCCTTCTTCCGGTCCAACGGACTGCTGGCGGTCTGGCTCTTCGCCGCCACCGCCGCCGACCTCTGGCTGGGCGGCTGATCGGCCCCCACCACGGCCTTCCCGGTCTCCTGGGGGCCGAAGGGCCGTTGCTATACTCCCCGCGCCTACCCGGCCACCTCCGGCCCACCCGCCCATGACCCGTCCGATCCGCCCCGAGAGCTTTCCGCCTGCGCTCCGCGGGCTGGCCGCCAAGGTGCGGGACGGCGGACGGCTGGACGCCGCGGACGCGCTGCTGTGCTTCGCGACCCCGCACCTGCTGCACCTCGGGCGGCTGGCCGACGCGGTGCGGCGGCGGCTGCACGGCGACGTCGCCTACTACAACGTCAACCGGCACCTGAACCCCACCAACATCTGCGTCTACACCTACGACTGCAAGTTCTGCAGCTTCGCGGCGCTGCCCGGCGAGGACCACGCCTGGCAGATGAGCCACGAGGAGGTCTACCGGCACGCCGCCGAGCAGGGCGGCGAGGAGGTGACCGAGTTCCACATCGTCGGCGGCCTGCATCCGGAGCTGCGGCTGGACTGGTATCTGGAGATGCTCCGCGGGCTCAAGGAGCGCTTTCCGCGGGTCCATCTCAAGGCCTTCACCGCCATCGAGATCGGCTGGTTCGCCAAGCTCGAGAAGCTGTCGATCGAGGAGGTGCTGCGCAGGCTGCGCGAGGCCGGGCTGGGGTCGCTGCCGGGCGGCGGGGCGGAGATCTTCGACCCCGAGGTGCGCGAGGTGATCTGCGACGGCAAGCTCGACGCCGAGGAATGGCTGGAGGTCCACCGCACCGCCCACCGCATGGGGATCTCCTCCAACTGCACGATGCTCTAC
>JBFGCA010000084.1:0-21161 GCA_041567315.1 Thermoanaerobaculia bacterium
CCGCTGGGCGGCGTTGCTCCTCGGTCGCATATAGCCTCGATATGCTCGCTCGTCGCGCCTTGCCCAGCGGGCGCTTCGCCGCTCTCGATGTGACAAGGAACTTACCGCACGGAACACTAGGGACCCGCCGGATCCGCGGGCGCCCCCGGCTCGACCACCTTGTACCGCCCAGCGAGCGGGCGGCCGCGCATCCTCGCAAGAATCGCTGGAACCGTCGAGAGGACCGGGCCGTCGAACGGCCAGGCTACCCGTCGACCGGCAGCTCGTAGCAGGCGGCTTCGCGGTTGTTGCGGACCAGCAGGCGGCGGCCGGAGAGCGCCGGCGGGTTCCAGGTCTTGCCTTCGAGGGCGGCGAGCCGGGCCAGCTCGCGGTGGCCGCGCGGGCTGGCCTCGACCAGGACCACGTCGCCGTTCTCGGCCTGGATCAACAGCAGGTCGTCGACCAGCAGGAGCTGGCCGTGGCCGTAGCGCCCGGCCTTCCAGCGGCGCTCGCCGGTCGCCGGGTCGAGCGCCGTCAGTACCCCGTCGTCGAGGCCGTAGACGGTGCCCTCGCGCGTCACCAGCGGCGCGAACTTGGACTTGAGCCGGGGGCTCTCCCAGACCAGCTCGACCGCGAAGCGGTCGCCGGCCGGCTCGATCCGGAGCAGCCGGCTCCCCACCCCGTAGCCGGCCGAGACCAGCAGGCGGTCGTCGCCCAGCGGCAGAGGCGGGGTGATCTTCTCGCCCCCCGGGTCGGGCCACTGGTGGCTCCACAGCTGCTCGCCGGTGGCCGGGTCGTGACCGGCGACGCTGGTCTGGTTGACGATCAGGACCTGCACCCGGCCAGCCAGAGTGGCGACCGTCGGCGAGCTGTAGCTGCCCTGGTCGCTGCCGGCCCGCCAGGCGGGCTCGCCGGTCGCCCGGTCGTAGGCCGCCAGCGAGGTGCCGCCGCGGCCGAGCTGGACGATGACCACTCCGCCCACCACCAGGGGCGAAGAGGCCATGCCCCAGGACGGCTGCCGGGCGCCGTTGTCGCGCAGCACGTCGCGCTGCCAGACCAGCCGCCCGCCGGCCAGCTCGAGACAGCTCAGCAGCCCGGTCGCGCCCAGCGCGAAGACGCGCCCCTCGGCGACGGTGGGCGTCGCGCGGGGCCCGCGGCCGCCAACCGTGGTGTCGAACGGGGCGCGGTCGGCGTGCGCCCAGATCTCGCGGCCGGTCTCCAGCTCGTAGCGCGCCACCACCTCGTCCTGGCCCCGCTGCTCCTGGGTGAGCGCGGCGTCGCCGACCACCGCGAACGACGACCAGCCCTCGCCCACCGGCCGGCGCCACAGCTCGCGCGGCGGGTTCGCCTGCCAGTCGCGGGCGAGCCGCGGCCCCGGCAGCGTGGCGTCGCGATGCGGTCCGTAGAACTGGGGGTAATCGGTGGGTCCTGGCAAAGGGAGTCCAGGTGCAGAGGGACCAGCAGGGAGCCCAGGTAGAGCCGGCCCGGCTGCTACTGGTGGGCTTGCCACCGGTGGCGGGCCTCCGGGTGCGGCTGTCGCCTGGGCGACCGCGGGAGCTTCGCCCGCTGGTCCGGGTGGCTCGGGCTCAGTGGGGGGCGCCGGGCTGTCCGGCGTCGCCGGCAGCTCTTCCGCGGTCACCGGTGCCTGCTCCACCGCCCCGTCTTTCTTGGATCCTTTCTTGAAGCCGACGATCGGCACCAGGTTGCCGTCCACTCCCTGGATCTCCAGGAAGGTGAAAGCCAGCCCGACGACGAGCGCCACGACGAGGAAGATCGTCACCCGGATCTTCCGGGCGAGGCGCGAGAGGAAGACCACCCAGATCACCAGCAGCAGGGCGCCGAGAAAGAGGACCGGGAAGGTCGGGACCACCCGGTCCTGGGTGCTGGGGGCGGGGCGCAGCCAGATGACCGCGAGCGCCACGGCGACCAGGGCGAGGGTGGCGATCGCGGGCCACCAGCGGATCGTGGTGCGGGTCGGGCGGCGGTCAGGCATTCTCGCGGTAGGGGCGGAGCAGGCGGCGGGCCAGCGCCAGCTTGTGGACCTCGTCGGGGCCGTCGTAGATGCGCGCGGCGCGCTCGTGGCGGTAGTAGAAGGCCAGAATCGTGTCGTCGGTCATGCCGAGGCCGCCGTGGACCTGGAGCGCCCGGTCGACGACCTCGAGCATCGCCTCGGCGACCAGGAACTTGATCATCGACACCGCCTCGCGGGCGGCCGCGAAGCCCTCCTGCTCGATCCGCCAGGCAGTCTCCAAAGTGAGGGCGCGGGCGGCCGCCACGCGGGCCGCGCACTCGGCGATCCAGGCCTGGACGATCTCGCGGTCGGCCAGGGTCTGGCCGGGGGCGATCGGCCGCGAGGCGGCCCGCGAGCACATCAGCTCGAAGGCCCGGCGGCAGATCCCCAGCCAGCGCATGCAGTGGTGGATGCGGCCCGGCCCCAGCCGCTCCTGGGCGATCTGGAACCCGGCCCCCTCGGGTCCCAGGCGGTTGGCGGCCGGCACCCGGCAGCCGCGATAGCGGATCTCGGCGTGGCTGAACAGGTCGTCGCCGACCTCGCCCATCACCGCCAGGTTGCGCACCAGCTCGAGCCCCGGCGTGTCGGTCGGCACCAGGAACATGGAGGCCCGCTGGTGGGGAGGCGCCGCGGGGTCGGTGATCGCCATCACCACCGCCACGGCGGCGCCCTCGGCCGCCGTCGTGTACCACTTGCAACCGTCGATCACGTAGTCGTCGCCGTCGCGCACCGCGGTGGTCTCGAGCATCACCGGGTTGGAGCCCGGCATCCCCGGCTCGCTCATCGAGAAGCAGGTCCGGAGCTTGCCGGCGACCAGCGGCGCGAGCCACCGGCGCTTCTGCTCCTCGCTGCCGCGGCGGTGCAGCACCTCGGCGGTGCCGGCGTCGGGAGCGTGGCAGCCGAAGACGTAGTGGCCGAGCGGCGAGCGCCCCAGCGCCTCGGACACCAGCCCGAACTCGACCAGCCCCAGCCCCATGCCGCCGTACTCGCGCGGATGGCAGGGCGCCCACAGCCCCATCTCGCGGACCCTCTCCCGCAGCTCCTCGAGCCGCGGCAGCAGCTCGCGAAACGGCCCCCCAAGCAGCGCCGGCTCGAGCGGCACCAGCTCCTCGTCGACGAACGCGTCGATCCGCTCCAGCCGCGCCCGCGTTTCCTCCGAGACCGAGAAGTCCATCCCGCTAGCTTACGTCAGGGCCTCACCGTGAGAATCCTCGACCGTCGCCGATGCGCGTCGCAGTCCGGCGACTGCCAGGATGTGTATCCTGCCTTCTTGTTCTTGGAGCCCCGACCGTCGCGGGACCGCGTCGGAGTCTGACATCCGGCGAAGTAGGGCGGCAGCGGCGGAGGGCTTCCGCGGCGCGGAGCCGCGCCCGGCGCGGCGAGCACCGCGGGATACCGCCGCGTCAGCCGGGCCCCTGTTTCGCCGGATGTCAGACTCCGACCCCGCGGACCGCTCGCGTTGCCAATGCCCCACGACTGGATCGACCGCCCCGCCCCCGTGCGCCGCGGCGAGGAGCTCGACGCTGCCCGTCTCGCGTCCTACCTCGGCACCGTCCTCCCCGGCCTCGCCACCCCGCTCGAGATCGAGCAGTTCCCCGCCGGCTTCTCCAATCTCACCTACCTGCTGCGCTCGGGCGACCGCGAGCTGGTGCTCCGCCGCCCGCCCTACGGCACCCAGGTGGCGACCGCCCACGACATGGGCCGCGAGCACCGCATCCTGTCGGGGCTGGTCGAGGTCTACCCCAAGGTGCCGCGCCCGCTCCACTACTGCTCCGACCCCGAGGTCCTCGGTGCCCCGTTCTACGTCATGGAGCGGGTCCGCGGCGTCATCCTCCGCCCGCGGCCGACCGACGACCGGCGGCCGGCCCCCGAGCGGATGGCGGCAGTGGCCGGCGCCCTGGTCGACACCCTGGCCGGGCTGCACGCCGTCGACTACCGGGCGGCCGGGCTGGAAGACCTGGGTCGCCCCGAGGGCTACGTCCGGCGCCAGATCGAGGGCTGGGCCCAGCGCTACCGGGCCGCCCGCACCGACGAGCTGGCCGAGATGGAGCGGGTCGCCGCCTGGCTGGCCGAGCGGGCGCCGGCCGAGAGCGGCGCGGCGCTGATCCACAACGACTTCAAATACGACAACCTGGTCCTCGATCCCGACGACTGGTCGCGGGTGGTGGCGGTGCTCGACTGGGAGATGGCGACGGTCGGCGACCCGCTGATGGACCTCGGCACCACCCTCGGCTACTGGGTCGAGGCCACCGACCCGCCGGCGCTCCGCGAGCTGGCGCTCAGCCCCACCACCCTGCCCGGCAACCCGGGCCGTGCCGAGCTGGTCGAGCTCTACGCCCGCCGCAGCGGCCGCCAGCCTGGCGACGTGGTCTTCTACTACGCCTACGGCCTGTTCAAGATCGCCGTCATCGTCCAGCAGATCTACGCCCGCTACAAAGCCGGCCACACCCGCGACCCCCGCTTCGCCGGCCTCATCGAAGGCGTCCGCACCTGCGCCCGGACCGCCGACCAGGCGATCCGCAGACGCCGCCTCGACCGCCTGTTCGAGGTCTAGGGCGCTACCGATTCGGGTGTTACAGGCGACCAGGAGCGGTGGCGAGCCCGCTCCGGTGGCGGCGCCCGCACGGTCTTCTCAGAGGCTGGGTAGGAAAGAGACGTTCCGGGTGCCGCGAGTGGTGGCAGCGAGGTCGGCGATGTAACGACCCGGCGCTGCGAGTCGCCAACAACACCATGGACCACGCCGGATGAAGCGAGCCGGGCTGCGTATGGGCCGGTCCGCGCAACCACGTGCCGGCCGGGCTCTGGTAGGGTGCGGCGCAAGACGTTGCATGTAAGCAGGTGGGAGCTGCCCGGTTGGCCGGGTGACGCGCGGTGGGCCTCCCGGCTTCCCAGCGGGGAGGGTGACACCGCGGGCGGTGGGATCGGAAGAGCGATGCGCGAAGACCGGGGAGCGACAGCCGAGATCATCGAGCCCGTGGTCTCCCGCGGGCGGGCCGGCCCCGCCGAGAGATCCGCTCCGCGGACAGGCTCTACCCGGAATTCTGGTTCGCAGGCGGTTGCAGCGCCACCGGCCGCCCGGCTCGTCGACGATGTCTATCGCGGCCGCCGCTACCGGGTCTTCGAGCACCCGGCGGTCGAGCGCGGCGGGTTCGCCCCCGGCACGCTGGGCGGCCCCCGCGAGGTGGTGATCGCCTTCGACAGCCGCGCCCACGCCTGGCTGGTGGCCGGCGACGTCGAGTGCCACGGACGGGTGGTCTATCTGCCGGTGGCGATCCAGGCGCGGAAGGCCAACGGGCTGCGCGCCGACTACGCGTTCCGGCTGCGCGGGCTGGGGGAGGGCGCCGCCTTGGCCATCGAGGAGCAGATCCGGCGGCTGGCGGGGGCGCGGACGATGTCGTGCAGCAACGCGCTGCTGTGGGTGCTCTACCGGGCGGCGGGTCTGAGGCCGTGGACGCCGCGGGGCTGGATGCTGCTGCCGCACGCGGTGGTCCGGGGGCTGCTCGAGGAGGGGCTGGCGGCGCCGGACGGGTCGCGGGTGGTCTGCGAGATCCACCGCAGCGTCTCCTACCCGCTCGAGACCTTCTTCCGGCGGATGCGGCTGCTGCAGTCCATGTTCGTGGCGCTGGCGCCGGTCTTCGGACCGGGGCTCGCCTGGGTGGCGCTGGCGCGGCGGCGGCTGGTGCGGCTGCGGGCGGCGGAGCTCGAGGGGACCGCGGGCGGAACGCCGGGCGCGGAGGCGGAGGCCCGCCTGCCCTCGGATCGTCGCGCCCTCGCCCCGGTTGCCCTGCGGCGGCGCCTCGCCTACCTCCCCAAGCTGGCCTGGAACTGGTTCTACTCGACGCTCCACAACGCCTACGGCTCCTACCAGGTGGTGCGCAACATGATGGTGCTCGAGCACGGGCTGCTCGAGCCCGACCATCCGTTCGTGACCGGCGTCTCGCCCCACACCGGGCGCGAGCCGTGGCTCGACAACGTGGTCTTCCGCTCGCCGCGGGCCGAGCGCTTCGCGGGCGGCGACCCGGGCAGCGACGACGAGATCGTCATGCGCATCGGGCGCTTCATGACCGGCATGGTCAAGAAGTCGACCGGCCCGATGGAGGTGCCGCACGGGCCCAGGCGCCGGCTCGCCCACGCCGTCAACTACCTCCACGGCCCGGTCCACTTCACCAGCTCCTTCCTGCTGTTCAACGACTTCCGCGACGCCGTGTTCTTCTTCAGCGACCCGCGGTTCGAGGCCGAGATCCGGCGCTTCTCGAAACGCGAGCGCCGCGAGCTGACCCTGATCTTCCGCGAGCGCGAGTACGACCTCGAGGAGTACTCGCACCTCATCGGCTTCCTGCGCTCGGTCTTCCCCTGGTACGCCAACCCCAACGGCCCCAAGAAGCGGGTGCTCTACGGCACCCCGTCGCCCTTCCCGGTGGTCAACCTCGTCAACGGCTCCTGGACCGGCGACATGAAGCGCTTCCGCCGCGGCGAGATCGAGCCCCTGCTGCGGCCCTCGATCGCCCCCGGCCTCTACTTCCAGGGCGCCTACCGCGGCACCCGCCGCGACTACGCGCTGGCCGACCGGCTGCTGGCCTTCTTCAACTACCTGGTGATCTGGACCCGCGGCTTCCAGGGCAGCCTGGTCTTCCACCTGCGCAAGCGGATCGAGCCGCGCCAGCACCGCGAGTACCTGGAGGCGCGCCGGCGCGGCGAGCGGCCGCCGATGGTGGCGCCGGTCGGCAACCCCTTCCGCCCGCGCGACCGCGGCGCGGAGAGCCCGCGCTGAGCGCCGGGCGGCGGGCCGCCAGCGCTGGGCCGGACGGGTCCCTTGTCTGCCGGCGCCGGACGAGCTTCCAGGTAGAGCACGCTGGCCGCGGCGAGCCGGGAGACTTCGGGCCTTTGCGCCCCGCCGACGTAGGACGCCGGTGAGAAGTTCGGGCTGGTACGCATGGCTCTGAGTCAGGGGGCGCAGGACGTGCTACGCGGGACTGAGCTGCCGCCCGTGCGCCGTTCGCCGCTGCTGGTGGCGCTGCGCCTTCTGCTGGCGGTGGCTTTGCTCGCGGCGGTGGTCTGGTTCGTTTACCGGCGGCGCGCCGACCTGGCGGTGCTGGGCGACCTGTCGCCCGGGTGGCTGGTGGCGTTGTTCGCGGTGAGCGTCGTCAATCAGGCGGTGATCGGCTACGCCCACCGGGAAGTGATGCGGGCCTTCGACATCGACCTCTCGTTCCGCGAGTGGCTGGGCCTGGCCCTGGTGACCGCCTTCGGCAGTCTCTTTCTCCCGCTGCGCGGCGGGCTGGCCTTCCGCGCCCTGTACCTGCAGCGCACTCGTGGTTTTCCCTACTCGAGCTTCGGGGCGCTCGCCCTCTTCCTGGTGCCGGTCGCGCTACTGGTACTCGGGGTGCTGGGCCTGCTGGTGGCGGTGACGCTGGGCGGGCCGCCGGCGGCGCTGGCGGGCTCGCTCGAAGCAGCTCGGCGGCCGCCCGGCGGCTGGGCGCCGCTAGCCGCCGGCTTCGCGGTGCTGGGCGCGATCGGCGCAGCCGGGGTGTGGGCGCCCGGGCCAGTGCTGGGTTGGATTGCGAGACGTCGCCGTCCTCTCCCAACGCCGCCGGACGGGCGCGGCGACGTCGGCGAGACCGCGGCGCCTCCGGTTCGACGCTCGGGATCGACGGCGCTCCCTGCCGGCGCCACGCCGGCATCCGGCGGCGACGCGGACTGGTCGGCAATCTGGCGCCGCCTCGCCTCGCCCCGCTACCTGATCCCCGTGGCGGTCTGCTACGCGGGCGTCTGTCTGCTCTTCGGGGCGCGGCTCTACGCTGCCTTCCGCGGTCTGGGGATGGCGGTCGAGCCGGTCGACTGCCTGCAGGCCGGCCTGGTGCTGCTGGCAGTCACCAGCGCCAACCTGACGCCTGCCAACCTGGGCGTGCGCGAGGCGGGGATCGGCGTGGTGATGTCGCTGCTCGGCTATCCCACCGCCGCGGTGCTGCTCGGCGGGCTGGCCGACCGGGCGGCGCAGCTCGCCGTGCTGGTGCCCCTGGGCCTGCTTGCCGCGGCCGTGCTGTCGCGCGACATGTCGCGATACAAGAGCAGTGCGCCATGAAGATCGCGGTGATCGGTGCCGGCCCCGCCGGTCTCGCCCTCGGCTGGGAGCTGGCGCAGCGCGGCCTCGACTTCCAGATCCTCGAGCAGAGCGCCGGCCCCGCCGACTCCTGGCGCCGGATGCCGACCCACCTGCGGATGGTGAGCCCCTGGGGCTCCAACCGCCTGCCAGGGCTTCGTCTCGACCGCCTGCCCGGCTGGGCGAGGGTCAGCCGCGCTCGCTACGTCGACTACCTCGCCGCCTACGCAGAGCACCACCGCTTGCCGATCGTCGCCAACACCCGGGTCGAACGGGTGGAGAGAGACCTGTCCGGCGGCTTCCGGTTGTCGACCTCTGGTGGCGAGCTGAGCGCCGACCTGGTCGTCAACGCCACCGGCTACTTCGGCAACCCCTTCCTGCCCGACGAGCCCGGCGCCGCGGCGACCAGTATCCCCCGCCTCCACGTCGCCGTCTACCGCGAACCGCAGCACGTCGCCGGGCGGCTCGGCACCCGCACGGGCCCGGTGCTGGTGGTCGGCGGCCGCCTCTCGGCCGGTCAGACCCTCGAAGAGCTGACGGCGGCCGGTCTCGAGGTCGCTCTCTCGCACCGCGGCCCGCTGCGCTTCGGCCCGCCGCCGCTCCTCGCCCGCCTCCTCTTTCCGGCCATCCCCGCCATCGAGCGCGCGGCGCTGGCCCTGGGCCTCGACCGCCCCGACAGCCGCGCCCGCATGGAGTGGGGCCGCGCCCGCCGCCTGCTCCGCACCGGACGGGTCGCCCGCCTCCCCGCCATCGCCGCCTTCGAGCGCGACCGCGTCCGCTTCGTCGATGGCCAGCGGCTCCCCGCCACCCTGGTGATCTACGCCACCGGCTTCCGCCCCGTCCTCTCCCACCTCGGGCCCTTGCTCCGGCCCGACCCCTCCGGCGGCCCCGGCCCCCTCGCCGGCATGGAGAGCGCCGCCGCCCCCGGCCTCTTCTTCCTCGGCCTCGACCACCTCCGCAACTTCCGCAGCCGCTTCATCCGCGGCATCCGCCCCGACGCCGCTCTGCTCGCCGCCACCCTCGCCAGCCGCTGCTAGGCAAGTCTTGGTGTCTCGGGCGTCGGGGCCAGCGTGGCCGCCGGCGTGGTCACTCTCGACGGCGCCGTCGAGAAGGCGCCGGCAAGTGGCCGCGGCGAGCCGCCCGATGATAAGATCGTAGGGCTCCACGGGCGGTGGAAGTGATGCAGAATCAGTCGATTAGGCAGCGCAAGCTGGAGATCGGCGCCTCCGAGGAGGAGCTTCTGGCCCAGGAGGTCGAGGACGCCCGGCGGGCGACTCCGGAGGAGCGGATCGAGGCCGCGGTAGCGCTTCTCGACGGCGTCTACGAGCTGTGGCGGAGCCGGGGGCTGGTCGATGACCGAGGACTTTGCAGATTTCTTGGATGCGCTCAACAGCGAAGGCGTTACCTACGTCGTGATCGGGGGGATCGCGGTCGCCTCGCACATTCCCTACCGGACGACCCGTGACATCGACGTCCTGATCGAGCCCACCCTCGAGAACGGCCGCCGGGCGCGGGCGGCGGTGGAGCGCTGGGGCGGCTTCGAGCCCGAGTTCGCGGCCGAGGAGTTCATAGCTGGCGACATCCTCTCTTTCGGCGGACTGCTGCGGGTCGAGATCCACTCGCGCGTGCCCGGGATCACGTGGGACCGGGTGTGGCGTAACCGGGTCCCGGGGGCCCTGCGCGGGGTCCAGACGGCCTTCGCGTCCGTGGACGACCTGATCGCAATGAAGGAGGCCGCCGGACGCCAGGAGAAGGACCTGCCCGACGTCCGGCGTCTGCGCCGACTGCGAGACGGCAGCGACGGAAGCTGAGTCGTCGTCCACGCCGTCACCGCGGGAGAGCCGCGCGGCGAGCTGCGGCCGCCGGGTGGTGGCCACCGGGCACGGGCGGCGCCCGGATCTCGACGGCGCGCCCTCCCTGCCCGGCACCCGGCCCGCCGCCGAGACCAAGCACCCGAGGTCGAGCGCTCCCAAGCCGGCCGCGCGTGGCGCTGGGCTTCCGCGCGCAGAGCCTTCCCGGCGCGGGGGATCGTGCCCTATCGAGTGCGCGAGGAGACGGTAGAGATCCTGGCGGTCCTCCGCGCGGCTCGCCGGTGGCCCGAAGAGTTGTGACACCGGCGCAAGTCGCACCGGTCGAGGTAATCGAGACCCACTACCAGGTGCTAAGTCGGGCGCTCGCCGCGGTCGTAGCTGGGTGCAGCTTGGCGAACTGAATGGGGTTCAGTCGGCGAGCAGGCCGGAGTCAGCCGGCAGTTCTCTCGAGCGCCCGGACGTGAAGGATCTCGTGACTTCCCCGAGACCTGATGTCTTCCTCTCCGAGCGTGACGACCGCTATCGTCTCACCGCCCGGAGCGGTGAACTCCACTTCGTAGCCTCCCGAGGCATAGATCCCCACCACCGCACCAACGTCGTCGGCTAGGAGCCCCACCTCGGGGAGATTCCGCCGCAAAACCACCACGTCATGTTCCTTGTAGGTCACTCAGACCTCCTCTTCGACGGGTACGCAGTGACGAGCCTTGGAGCGTCCCGCGGCCCATCGCCAATCCAGATGGTTCGCAGAGCGATCGTACGACCTTCCGGCGTTAGGATCGTCCCATCGACCACATACTTGATTCCGAAGCGGGAGCTCTCCTCAGCCACGATGACTCCCTCGCTCGCGAGTCTCCCCGGCGCCCGAAGCGACCCTCGCAATGCGTCGGGATGGTGAAGGCCCCGCTAGATCGGCGCTCACTCGGCACGCCCGGCGTCGGCCAGCAGCCGGAGCAAGGCGCGAAGATCGGTCACCCGGCTGCGGCGCGGTGTTTGCGCCCCGCCCGGCGGACGTCTTCCGCGAACGCCTGGAGAGCCTGCAGGTTCTCCAAGCGCTCCGTTGGCGATCGCTTGAGGTTCTCCCACAGCAGCGTACGGTCGACGCCGGCCTTGTAGGCCTCGACGACGGGATCTCGCCCTCTTTCCGCCGGGCTCGGGGAGTCGGCAACCTCGGTTTTCACATCTGCAAATCTAGCATGCCGGGCAGGCCCTCGAGACCGCGATCGGAGCGAGTTGCGACCGGGTGGTACGGGGCCGCGGCCTCAGACCTTCAGGTATTTGCGGACCTCGCGGTCGGCGCCGACGCGCCAGATCTTGGCGTCGAGGTAGTAGTGCTGCATGGCGAAGCCGAGGAGGAGGGCGGCGAGGACCTGTTCGCCGATGCCGAGGGCGGCGGGGTCGCGGATGCCGGCCATCATGGCGAGGGAGTTGAAGGCGACCTGGTCGAGGCGGCCGCCCATGGCGTCGCGGAACCAGTCGATCAGGGGGCCGCGGTAGAGGGCGAAGGTGAAGAGGAGGCCGGCGGCGGCGTAGACCGGGACGCTGCGGAAGAGGGCGCGGGCCCAGCGGAAGGCGGGCTCGGGGTGGTCGGCGTACTTGTTGCGGGCGTAGCTGTAGACGATGCAGTGGTACTGGATGTTGTGGCCGACGGTGCGGGCCGAAACACCCGGCGGGGCGGGTCCGCCGCCACCCCGGCGGGCGGTGGCCGGGGCTTTCCAGGGAGCGGCACTGCGTCGCCAAGTCTCGACGCGGCGCCTCGATCCGGCTTGCCCGGTTCCGCTGGGCGGTTTCGCCCCGCCGCCGGACGGACCGTGGGGTCGGCCCGCGGGCTTGCTACAGTCCCGCCTACCATGCGGCGGGGGCGAATCGGTGTGCTGGGGGCGGGGTTGGCCCTCGCCGGTGCGGTGCTGCTGCCGGCGCACGACGACGAAGACAAGAGCGCCGAGTTCGGCCCGCCGCTGCCCGGGAGCGGTCACGTCGGGGAGCCGCTGTTGCCGGACGCCGACGGCCGGATCCTCGGCTTCCCGGCCGAGAACGTGGCGCTTCTCGGCTGGCTGACCCCGGAAGACCTGACCGGCGTCGCCCAGCTCGCCAACGACGTCTGGGCCTACGTCTCGCCGTCGGGGCGCGAGTACGCCATCGTCGGCCTCGAGCAGGGCACCGCGTTTGTCGAGGTGACCGATCCGCTCGAACCGCAGGTGGTGAGCGTTGTCCGCGGCCGGCCGTCTGCATGGCGCGACATGGCGGTCCACGAGCAGGTCGCCTACAGCGTCAGCGAGGGCGGTGGCGGCGTCCAGGTCATCGACCTCCGGCGGATCGACCGCGGGCGGGTCCGCCTGCGGCGGCGGCTGACCACCGACGGGCTGGCGACGGCCCACAACATCTCGGTCGACCCCGACTCCTGGTTCGCCTACTTGAGCGGCTCCAACCTCGAGGGCGGCGGGCTGGTCGCCGTCGACCTGGCCAAGCCGCTGCGGCCACGGCTGGTCCCCGGCGGCTGGCCGTTCGTCTACGTCCACGACGCGCTGCCGGTGACCTATGCGAACGGCCCCAACGCCGGCCGCGAGGTGGTCTTCGCCTTCGCCGGCCCCGACGGCGTCCAGATCCTCGACGTCACCGACAAGCGCGCCATGTTCCAGATCTCCGAGGTCCGCTACCCGAACCTCGCCTACTGCCACAGCGGCTGGCTCAACCGGCGCCGCGGCATCCTCTTCGTCAACGACGAATTGGACGAGCCGCAGAGGTTGGTGGCGACCACCACCACCCACATCCTCAAGGTCCGTGACCTCGAGCGCCCGGTCGCCGTCCGCCCCTACACCAACGGCTCGACCGCCGTCGACCACAACAGCATGGTGCGCGGCAACTACCTGTTCCAGGCCAACTACCGCTCCGGCCTCAGGGTCTTCCGGATCAAGCGCCCCCGCCACCCCCGCGAGGTCGCCTGGTTCGACACCTACCCCGCCGACGACCGCCCGCGGTTCAGCGGCGCCTGGGGCGTCCACGCCGCCCTCCCCAGCGGCACCGTACTCGTCACCGACATCCAGCGCGGCCTCTTTCTCCTCCACTTCGACGGCTAGTGTGGCGTTTCCGACGCCACGCTAGCGCCGACCGCGCAGCTGGCAGCTAGGCGTAGCGCACCCAGCGCCAGAGCTCGCGGAGGGTGGGCTTCTTGCCGTACATGAGGATGCCGGTGCGGTAGATGCGGGCGGCGAGGGCGACCATCAGGAGGGTGAAGGCGGTGGTCAGGAGGTAGCCGGCGGCGATCTGCCAGGCGGGGGGCGTCTTGACGGCCAGGCGGAGAACCATCAGGAGCGGGGTGAAGCAGGGGAGGAGCGAGAGGACGGTCGAGAGGGTCGAGTCGGGGTCGTTGAGCACCGTCCAGAAGAAAAGCACCGGGGCGATCAGGAAGAGCACGGCGAAGCCGGCGAACTGCTGCGCCTCTTGGACGTTGTTGAAGGCGGCGCCGATCGCCGCGTAGATCGTCGAGTAGGCGAAGAAGCCGAGGACGAAGAAGAGCAGGAAGTGGATCGTCAGCGCCGGGCGGAGCGACGGCAGGTCGATTCCCGCCGGCAGCCAGGTGAGGACGGCGACGACCCCCGGCAGGGTGAAGAGGGCGAGGGCCGCCAGCCAGATGCCGAGCTGGGTGAGGGCGACGGCGCAGATGCCGGTCAGCTTGCCCAGCATCAGCTCGAAGGGGCGGGTGGTGGCGACCACCAGCTCGACGATGCGGGAGCTCTTTTCTTCGAGCACCCCGGTCATCACCTGCTGGCCGTAGACCACCAGCACGGTGTAGAGCAGGAAGAACAGGAAATAGGCCAAGAGGATGCCGGCCTCGGCGCCCTCGGCGCGGCTGCCCTCCTCGCTCACCCGTACCGTGGCGAGCGCCACCGGCCGGGCCAGCCGCGAGATCTCGGCGGCGTCGTAGCCAGCCGCCGCCAGCCGCTGCTCGCGGACCGCCGCCGACAGCTCTCGCTCGAGCAGCTGCTGGGTCAGGAAGTTGGAGACGCTGGCCGCCCGGTACTCGACCCGGTCGGCCTCCAGCTCGCCGGGGTCCAGCCACACCCAGGCGTCGATCTCGCCGTCGAGGATGCGGCGGTCGAGGCCGCGCCGCCAAGCCGCGGGCTCCGCATCGTCGCCTTCGGCGCGGGCCGTTTCGACCGCGACCTCGAAGGCGGCGCCGCCGGCCAGCACCGAGCCGGCCGCCGCCAGCCGGTCGGCCACCGCCTGGCCGAGACCGCCGCCGGCGCCGTCCGCGACCACCAGCCGATGCACCGCGGCCGGGCGGGCGACGAGCAGCGCCGGGACGATCCCCAGCGCCGCCAGCAGCAGCGGCAGCGAGACGGTGGTGATCCAGAACAGCTTGCTCCGCACCCGCGACAGGTACTCGCGGCCGACGATCACCGCCACCCGGTCAGCCCGCATCGCGCACCGCCCTGACGAAGATCTCCTCGAGGTCGGGCTCCTCGGCGCGGAACTCGCGCACCTCGAGAAAGCCGACCAGCTCGCGCAGCACCGCCGGGCCGGTGACGCCGGCGGCCAGCTCCAGCCGCACCACGCCGTCGCGCGGCTCGACGACCGTGACCCCCGGCACCCCGGCGAGCCGCTCGAGGTCGCCGTCGGCCACCAGCCGGTAGCTGTTGGTCCGTAACCGGCTCTTGAGCTCGTCGAGCTCGCCGGTCAGCACCGCCCGGCCGCCGGAGAGCAGGCAGATCCGTCCGCACAGCTTCTCGGCCTGCTCCATGACGTGGGTCGAGAGCACGATGCTGCCGCCGCCCGCCCGGTGCTCGGCCAGCAGCCGCTTGAAGAGCGCCTGGTTGAGCGGGTCGAGCCCCGAGAACGGCTCGTCCAGGATCAGCAGCCGCGGCCGGTGGAGCAGGGTGCCGGCGAGCTGCACCTTCTGCTGCATCCCCTTGGACAGCTCCTCGACCCGCCGGCGCTGGCGGTCGCCGAGCCCCAGGCGCTCGAGCCACTCGGCGGCGGCGGCCCGCGCCTCGCGCCGCCGCATCCCGTGCAGGCCACCGAGGAAGACGAGGTGCTCGAGGACCGTCATCTTGCGGTAGAGCCCGCGCTCTTCGGGCAGGTACCCCACCCGGTCGAGGTCCTCGCGCCGCCGCGCCCGGCCGAAGAGCAGCACCTCGCCCTCGTCGGGGGCGAGGATGTCCATGATCATCCGCAGGGTGGTGGTCTTGCCCGCCCCGTTGGGTCCCAGCAGCCCGAACACCGTCCCCGGCTCGACCGCCAGCGACAGCCCGTCGACCGCCGTCAGCGCTCCGTAGCGCTTGCGGACGGCGCGCAGCTCGAGGACTGGTGGCATCGAACTAGTGGCCTGTAGCACCCTAATCGGTAGTGCCTGAGCGGCCCTCACATCCGATCTCGGCGTTGCGCCTCCTCGCCATAGTCCCCGCTATGCCTGCGTCGGCGCGCCTGGAGCTCGGCCGCGATGGCTCGCTCATCCACTACCGATTCGAGTGTTACAGGCCACTAGAGGATCTTAGCGGCTCGACTTTGGGGGGCACGGATGGTAAGAACTTCTGGCCTGCCGGGGCCGTATCCCAGCCGGGTGCGGCGACGATCCGAGACATGAAGCGCCTGTTCGTAGCGTTGTTCGTTTTGTGTGCGCTGCTGCCGGCGGCGGCCGGGGCGGCGGTGGAGGGCGTGGTGCTGTCGGCGGGCGGGAGGCCGATCGAGCACGCGCGGGTCGAGATGGCCCGCGCCCGAGCGGCAGCCGAGGCCGACCGGCCGGGCAGGGCGCGGACGGCGGGCGGCGAGTCCGCGGTCTTCACCGACTCGCGCGGGGCCTTCGCGCTGCCGGGGGCGGAGCCGCCGCTCGAGCTGGTGGTGACCCACCCGCGGTTCGAGACTGTGCGCGTGGCGATCGGAGGCGACCGTGTAGTCGAGATCCGGCTCGAGCCCAAGCAGCAGATCTTCGAGGAGATCGCGGTCAGCGCCAATCCGGGCGAGGACAACTTCGCGCCGGTGAGCATCTCCAGCGCGGTGGTCGACCCGCAAAAGACTTCGGCGCCGCCCACCACGCTCACCGAGCTGGTGTCGGCGGTTCCCGGGGTGGCCGAGAACGGGCAGGGCGGCATCTTCCAGACCTACTCGATCCGCGGCGTCGCGCGCCTCCGGGTGCTCACCCTCATCGACGGCATGCGGATCGTCGGCGAGCGGCGCGCCGGGGTCTCGGCGTCGTTCCTCGACCCGGGCCTCCTGCGCTCGGTCGACGTGGTCAAGGGGCCGGCCTCGACCTTCTACGGATCGGGGGCGCTGGGCGGGGTGGTGCAGCTCTTCGCGCGCCGCTTCGAGGGGCCGGCGGTCGAGACCGGCTACGAAACCGACGGCGACGAGCGCCACCTGTTGGTGGGGTGGGGCCACGGCGCGCTGTCGGCCGGGATCGCCCACCGCCGGGCCGGCGACGGCGAGACCGCCCGCGGCGAGCTTCTCGACTCGGGCTTCACCCAGACCTCGGGCGCCGTCGAGGGCGCCTGGGAGCGCGGCGGCCGGCGCTACCGGCTGCAGGCCATCGCCTCGGCGGGCCGCGACATCGACAAGGCCAGCACCGACGCCCCCGAGCGGGTCACCGTCTATCCCGAGGAGAACCACCTGCTGCTGCGTTTCGAGCTGCGCACCGCCAACGACTGGCGGCTCGAGGCCTGGGTCCACCCCAACGACCTCGAGACCCGGGTCACGGACGACGAGTCGGTCTCCGAGGTCGAGAACCGCGCCTTTGACCTGGGCTTCAACTGGCAGCGCCAGCTCCGGCTGGGGAGCGGCACCGAAGGCCGGGTGGGGATCGACTACTTCGGCCGCCGCGGGGTCGACGCCATCGAGCGGGTGCGCGAGCTGGGCCCGGCGCCGGGCGCCGCCGGACCCGAGGAGCGCACCCTCGACGGGGCCGAGGAGGACGAGGCGGGTCTCTACGGCGCCCTGGAGCGCAACTGGGGCAAGGCCAAGCTGCTGGCCGGCGCCCGCCTCGCCTGGCAGCAGCAGCGGAACGCCGGCGGGCCCCACCGCGACGACACCGCCGTCACCGGCTTCACCGGGCTGGTCGTGCCGCTCGGCGCCGGCTTCGAGCTGGCCGCCAACCTGGGCTCGGGGCTGCGCTTTCCGTCGCTCTCGGAGCGCTTCTTTACGGGCACCACCGGCCGCGGCCGGGTGATCGGCAGCGAGAACCTCGACCCCGAGCGCTCGCTCAACGCCGATCTCGGGCTGCGCTGGTACGGCCGCCGGCTGTACCTCTCGGGCTACCTGTTCCGCAACGAGATCGACGACTACATCGAGCGGGTGGAGGTCGAGCCCGACGTGCTGAGCTTCGTCAATCTCACCTCGGGCACTCTCGAGGGGCTCGAGCTGGACGCCCTCTACCAGCTCGACGACGCCTGGAGCCTGGGCTTCGGCGGCCACCTGCTGGAAGGCCGCGACGACGCCGGCGGCTCGCTGGCCGACGTGCCGGCCGACCGGGTGCACCTCGGAGTCAACTGGCGAAGCGGGCGGTGGGCGGTCGAGGGGCGCTGGGAGGAGCGGCGGGCGAAGGACGATCCGGGGAGCGGGGAGAAGGCGATCGGCAGCGCCAGCCTGGTGTCGGCGACGCTGCGGTGCGAGCTGCGGCCGGGGCTGGCGGTGACGGTGAGCGGGCGGAATCTGCTCGACGAGGAGTACTTCAACTCGGCGGATCGGAAGGTGCCGGAGGCGGCGGGGCGGTCGCTCGGCGTCGGGCTGCGGTGGCGGCCTAAGTAGGCGCGGTCAAGACCTGCGGCGGTTCCCCACCCCCGGCCGCCTGGAGGTCGGGGGGTACCCTGCGCTCCACTCCCCCACCCTGGCCAACACGTTACGCGGCTGCCAACGCCCCGGCCTGGCGGCGGCCTCCCGCCCCCCGGGCGAGGGAACCGGGCGCAGGGCGATGACCCAGCGCCGTGGCTAATAGGTCCGACGACCCAGGGCTTACTTGATCTCTGCCGGGCTGGGAGGGGGAGAGACGACGTCGACGAGGAGGAAGGTGAGGTCGTCGCCGACGGCGGGGGTGCGGGAGGCGGCGGTCCAGCGGCGGAGCTCTTCCAGGAGGGCGTCGCTGAAGGCTTCGGGGGTGGGGGCGTCGTGGTCGGTGAGGAAGGCCCGGAGGCGGTGTTCGCTAAAGAGCTCTCCGGCGGGGCTGCGGGCTTCGACGAGGCCGTCGGTGTAGAGCAGGAGGCGGTCGCCGGGCTGGAGGGGGTGGCGGCGCTCTTCGAAGCGGGCATCGGGGAAACGGCCGAGGACGGGGCCGCGGCCGCCGAGCTCGAGGAGCTGGCGGGTGGTGGCGCGGCGGAGGAGGGGGTGGGGGTGGCCGGCGTTGGCGGCGACGAGCGTCATGGCGTTGGTGTCGAGGTGGAGGTAGGCGGCGGTGACGAAGCCGTGCTCGAAGCTGCCGCAGAGGGTCTGGTTGACCTCGTGGAGCAGCTCGGCGGGGCGGGCGGCGCGGTCGCGGCGAGAGGTGACGGCGACTTTGACCATCGAGGCGATGAGGGCGGCAGGGACGCCGTGGCCGCTGACGTCGGCGAGGACGATGCCGAGCTGGCCGGGGGCGGGCTCGAGGAAGTCGTAGAGGTCGCCGGCGACCGCCGAGGAGGGCCGGAAGCGGGCGGCGATCGAGAGGCCGGGCAGCCGGGGGAGCTGCCGGGGCAGGATCGAGGTCTGGATGCGGCGCGCGGTCTCGAGCTCGCTCTCGAGGGCGGCGAGCTGGCGCTCGTTGGCGAAGAAGCGCCGACCCGCGATCCAGCCCAGGCAGGCCACCAGTACCAGGAAGCCGGCCGCCTCCTGCCGGAAGGGGCCGGGCAGCACGCCGAGCGAGGCCAGGTTCTCGGCCAGGACGAAGAGGCCGAAGACGGCGAGGCCGAGGAGCAGGATCCGCTGGTCGGGGGTGGCGTCGCGGCGCCGCTGGACGACCACGGCGACGACCACCAGCAGACCGGCGACCACCAGGACGTTGTTGGGGGTCCCGGCCAGGGTGCCGGGGGTCCGCTGGATCAGGTCGGAGACGACGCCGGTGACGGCGAAGGCGCCGACCAGCCCGAGCCACCAGAGGACGATCGAGCGACCTCCGCGTCCGGGCCATCCGCGGTCGACGTCCGCCCGGCCGCCTGCCCGCACGGCCAGGAGCTGCCAGAAGAAGATCCAGGCGGGGACGCCGATCACGTAGGTGATGAAGGCGTTGGCCCAGTTGACGAACGAAGCGCCGAGACCGAGCGCCGGAGAAAGGGGACTGCGGAGGGCGAGGCGGACGCCGTAGAGCAGCGCGAAGCCCCCGAACGAGGCCAGCAGCGGGTTGGTGGGGTGGCGCAGCAGCCCCAGGCCGAGCGCCAGCAGGCCGAGGCCGGCGAGCAGGCCGCCTACGAGGAGGTCTTCGAGGCCGGCGAGCGCGGGATCCAGGGCGAACCTCCTGCCGGGCTTCGAAGACGGGTCGCTAGCCGCGGCCGGCCTTGCCCCTCCGACTCACGGGCGCTGGGACCGGTACGGAGTGCTCGTGGCCGTTCCGGCGGCGGCGGGTCACTGCTCCGCCCCGCCGCCGGGCGCGGCGACGTACTGGGTGCGGAGCTTGACCGGCTTTTCCATCCGGCGGCGCAGCCGCAGGTTGAGCATCTCGACGAAGACCGAAAAGCCCATCGAGAAGTAGATGTAGCCCTTGGGGATGTGGCGGCCGAGGCCGTCGGCCACCAGGGTCATGCCGATCAGCAGCAGGAAGGCGAGGGCCAGCATCTTGACCGTGGGGTGGTCCTCGACGAAGTCGGAGATCGGTTTGGCGAAGACCATCATGAAGCCCACCGCCAGGACGATGGCGATGACCATGATCGGGATCTCACGCACCATGCCGACGGCGGTGATCACCGAGTCGAGCGAGAAGACCAGGTCGAGGAGCGCGATCTGGACCAGCACCGAGGCCAGCGAGGCCTTGACCCGTTCGCTGCCGCGGCCCTCGTGGCCCTCCAGCTTGTCGTGGATCTCGTGGGTGCTCTTGGCCAGCAGGAAGAGGCCGCCGACGATGAGGATCAGGTCGCGCCCCGAGAAGGGATGGCCGACCAGCGAGAACATCGGCTCGGTGAGGCGCACGATCCAGGCCAGGGTCATCAGCAGGGCGAGCCGCATCACCATCGCCAGCGCGAGGCCCACCAGCCGGCCGGTCTGCTGCTGGTGGGCCGGCAGCTTGCCGCTCAGGATCGAGATGAAGACGATGTTGTCGATCCCCAGGACGATCTCCAGGGTGGTGAGCGTCAGCAGGGCGATCCAGGCTTCGGGTTGGGTCAGCCAGTCCATCAGGTCTCTCCGTCGGGTCGTTGGGCGGGGCGGAGGGTAGCGTAAAGCAGCTGGTCGAGGACGCGGCCGTCCTTGATCGCCGCGCGCCGCAAACGCCCTTCCAGTTCCCAACCCGCCTTCTCGAGCACCCGGGCCGAGGCCGGGTTGGTGTCGAAGACGCCGGCGTAGAGGCGCTCGAGGTCGAAGCTCTCGAACGCCCAGGCGGTGAAGGCGCGGACCGCGCGGGTGGCGATCCCCCGGCCCCAGTAGGGCTCGCCCACCCAGTAGCCGATCTCGGCCGAGCGCCGGAAGACGTCCTCCTGGAGGATGAGACCGATCCCGCCGGCGACCTCGCCGGGTACCATGTCGTGGAGCTCGCCCCGATCCTCGACGGGCGCCCCACCGGAGTGCTCTCTGGACGTCGCGATGGCGAAGTTGGTCTCGGGGGTCTGGGCGCGCGTTCGCGCGATCCACTCCTCGGCGTCGGCCAGGGTGTAGGGGTGGGGCAGCTTGTCCCGCACTTGGAGCCAGATCTCGCGGTTGTCGAGGAGCTCCGCCAGCCGCGGGGCGTCCCCGGAGACCAGGCTGCGGATCACCAGGCCGTCGCCGATCGCGAGCCGCATCAGGTTTCGGTCACCAGCACGGCGGCGCCATCGAAGCGACCTTCGCGCAGGTCGTCGAGTGCCTGCTCGGCGGCCTCGAGCGGGTAGGTCCGGACCGCGGTGCGCACCGGCACTTCGGGAGCCAGGGCGAGCAGCTCGTCACCGTCGCGGCGGGTGAGGTTGGCGACCGACCGCACCACGCGCTCGCCCCACAGCAGCTCGTCGGGGAAGGCCGGGATGGGGCTCATGTGGAGGCCGGCGCAGACCCCCACGCCGCCGCGGTCGACCGCGGCGAGGGCGGCGGGCACCAGCGCGCCCACCTGCGCGTAGATGAGGGCGGCGTCGAGCGGCGCCGGCGGCGGGGCGTCGGAGCCGCCGGCCCAGACCGCTCCCAGCGA
>JBFGCA010000085.1:0-20976 GCA_041567315.1 Thermoanaerobaculia bacterium
CACCGAGAGCGGCGAAGCGCCCGCTGGGCAAGGCGCGACGAGCGAGCGTATCGGGCTATACGTGACCGAGGAGCAACGCCGCCCAGCGGGATGCAGCGCCGCTCGAATGTAAAGGAACTTACCGCACGGGACACTAGCTGACGCTCGCCGCGACCCCGGTGGCGGCTGCGCCGCGCCGGCCTCGCCGCCACTCGACGGCCAGCGCTGCGAAGTACAGGCCGTACTCGAGCCACAGCCACCAGGCGAGCTCGACGCCGTCGACGTAGAAGAGATAGGAGAGCAGGCAGAGGCCGCTCAGCAGCAGCCAGGAGCGGTTGCCGGCGAGGACCGCCAGGGGCAGCGCCCAGGCGACGTACCAGGGCATCACCGCCGGGTGGGTGAGCACCAGGAAGGCCAGCGTCCAGAAGGCGGCCTCGATGAGCCCCCGGTGGTTGCCCGCCGCGTCCGGCCGGCGGCGCCAGCGCCAGGCGAGCCCCACGGCCAGCGCCGCCGCCGCGCCTTTGGTCAGCGCGCTGGCCCAGACCGCGGAGGCCGTCGCCCCAATCGCCGCCAGGGCGCGCTCGAGCAACAGCCACGGGCCGGGGTTGAAGACCCAGTCGCGGCCGTAGACGGCGAGTCCGCGGGCGAGATCGCCGAGGCCCTCCAGCCAGGGGAGCGCCCCCACGGCCAGCGTCGCCGGCAGCACCCACCAGCTCCGCGGCCGGCTGCGGAGCAGGAAGAGCGGCACGAGCACCGCGGCGGCGAGCTTGGCGAGGATCGCCAGGCCCAGGGCGAGATACCCGGCCCGCTCGCGGCCGGCGACCAGCAGCGCCAGCGCGGCGGTGAGCAGCAGCACCATCAGCGCGTCGACGTGGCCCGAGCCCGCGAACTCCTTGACGACCAGCGGGTTCCAGGCGTAGAGCAGCGCGGCGGCGGGAGGCCGGCGGAGACGGACCAGGAGCCGCACGAGAAGCAGGCAGGTGCCGAGGTCGAGGAGCGCCACGATCAGCTTCCAGACCGCGACGCTCCCCGGGCGCAGCGCGTGGGCGAGCCGGAAGAGCGCCTGGGCGGCGGGTGGGTAGACGGTCGTGTGGCGCTGGAAACTGACGTTGTCGAGCACGTCCCACCAGAGCTGGCTCTCGAGCGGCGGGGCGGCGCGCTCGGCGTCTGCGGCCGCCTCGGCCAGCTGGCGCGGCGTGGTGGTCAGCGGGTCGAGACCCGAGGCCGCCACGTGGCCGTCCCACAGATAGCGCCAGACGTCGTTGTCGTAGAGCAGGAAGGTGTCGTAGCCCGCGCCCGTTCCGGAGCCGCCTCCGGTGAGGTCGCGGCCCAGCGCCGCCAGCGGCCGCTCGGCGGGCAGGCCCGCGAGCACCATGACCAATCGGAAAGCGGCGGCGAAGAGCAGGAGGGCCGGCACCGCGCCCGCGGCCGGTCCCGGCCAGCGTGTTCCCGCGGGCGCACGCCCCTTCCCGGACCCGGCCTTCCGAGAAGGCGCCAGGCGCCGCCACGCCCACGCGTAGAGTGCGAAGAGGCCGGCGAAGGCGGCGAGGAACAGCGCGACGTCGCGGCCACCACCGCCCGCCCGGAAGCCCAGCGCGAGCCACGCGTAGAGCAGCAGGGACGCCACCCCGGGGGCCAGCAGCCGGCGGCCGCCGGCGCTCATCCGCGACGGCTCCCGGCGTCGGCGGCCGCAGGGGTTAGAATCCGCTCAGGAACCCGGCTCCCGGACCCCGAAGCGCGGCGGGGCCGGCGCCACGAGCCACTCGGAGCCGCGACACGACGCGAGGTCAAACCATGCTCCAGCGTACCCTCATTCTGCTGGCGGTGGCCGCCCTGCTGGCGGCGCCGGCCGCAGCCTCGACGCCCAACCAGGGTCCGCGGCCGTGGGACTCGGCCGAGGACGGCGCCAGCCCCTCCGACGTCACCCGCTCGGTCAAGTGCACGATCGAGAAGGTCGAGGAGCCGTGGGCGGTCGAGTTGTTCGACGTCGACGCGGAGACCCGCCACTTCGTCGAGCTGAACGAGAAGGTCACCCTGACCGCCAAACGCAAGAAGGACTTCGGGGGCCGCAAGAAGCTCGGCTTCAGCGACCTGGCCGAGGGGCAGCTGGTGAAGCTGACCTACCGGGTGGCCGACGGCCAGATCGTGCGCCTCCAGGTGCTGGGGAAGGACTGAGGGCCGACCCTGCCGCGACGCGGCCGGACCCGCACCTGCTGACCGCCGCCCTGAGCGGCTTCCTCGGCCTCCAACTCGTTCGCGCCTATCTGCCGGGCAGCACCTTTTATTTCTACACCGCCCGCGGCGTCGATCCGCTGCTCACCGCGGTGGTGGCGCTGGGCTTCTTTTCCTGGGGCCTGCTGGCGCCACTGGTGGCGCGCCGCCTCGGCGGGCGCGGGCTGGCGCTGACGGCGGGCGGCCTCGGGCTCGCCCGGCTGGCCGAGCAGGCGTCGGGCTCGCCGGCCGCCGACCTGTGGATCGCGGGCGTCGGAGTGGGGCTGTTCAGCCTCTACCTGCCCCTCCACGCGATGCTGGCCGGGAAGGCGGGGGTGCCGGCCGGGCCGCGCCTGGCGGCCGCCCTGCTGGTCGGCATCGCCGGCGACACCGCGCTGCGCGCCGTGCTGCGCACCCTCGACCTCTCCTGGCAGGAGGGCACGTGGCCGCTGCTGATCGTGGCGCCCGCGGCGCTGCTCCTGATCGCCGCGGCAGCAAGGGCCGGGGCCGGGGCGCTCGCCGCGTCAAGAAGACCGTCATCGGAATCCGCGAACCCTCTGGCGGTGGGAGGGTCTGCGGTGGCGCCCGCTGGCCACGGCTCGACGGGTTCCACTGCGCCCGTGATCTCCCCGGGCGCCGGCACCGGCGGCTGGGCGAGACCGCCCAGGGGTGCGCGACGCGTGACCGGGCGTCTGGCGCTCCTCGGCCCGTGGCTCTTCCTGCAGCTCCTGCTGTTCCAGAACGCCCCGGCCGTGGCCGCCGCCACGGACCGCCCGCTGCCCGCCGCGGCGCTGGCAGTGGGCACCGGCGGTGCGCTGGGGCTGGGGCTGCTGGCAGCCGGCCGCGTGTGGCCCTGCATGATGCCGCCCTGGCTGGCCGCGGCCGGGACGGCGCTGGGCCTCGGGCTGGCGAGCAGCGGAGCCGGCGCTGGCCTTGCCGGAACGGCTCTCGGGAGCGCTCTGTCCTTCGCGCTCCTGCCCTGGCTGTTGGCGCCGGCCGTGCCGAACGACGCACGGCGCTCGACCGGCGCCTGGTTACCCGGAATTCCGGGTAGGAGTCGAGCGCCGCACGCGGCGACGGCGGCGAGGTCGGAGGCCGGGCCGCGTGATGCACGCGACACTGAGCTCTTGCCCGGAAACATCGCGGGAAACGTCTCTGCGCGGTCCGCCGACGGACGGCCGCGCCGTCGCGGACTGCTGGAGGCCCTTTCGGCTGGCACCCCGGCGGTCTTGCTCCTGGCCCTGCTCTTCCTCCACTACGGCGGCTACGACTACCCGCTCCCCGTCTCGCCTTCTCAGACCGTGGCGCTGGCGGCGGGACTGCTGCTGGCCGGTGCTCTCTTCAGCCGCGCGGGACCGGGCAGCACATCGAGCGACCAATCGAGCGCGCCCCCGGCCGGCTTGCTGGCTCTCGGCGCCGTAGTGGCTCTCGCCGGCCCCTTGCTGCTCGCCGCTTCGTGGCGCACTCCCCGCGCCGCCGCGCAGCCGGCCTCCCTCCCGCTCCGGGTGATGACCTACAACCTGCACCAGGGCTTCGACCTCGACGGCCGGCTGGGGCCCGAGGCGCTGGCCCGCACCATCGAGGCCAGCGGCGCCCAGGTGGTGGCGCTCCAGGAAGTCTCCCGCGGCTGGGTGGTCAACGGCTCGTTCGATCTCCTCGAGTGGCTGGCCGAGCGGTTGGGGATGGAGGCCCGCTTCGGGGCGACCGCCGGCCCGTGGTGGGGCAACGCGGTGCTCAGCCGGGTGCCCTTCGGCGAGGTCGTGGCGCGGCCGTTGCCGCCCGCCGGGCTGGCGCTCGTGCGCGGCTACCTCGACGCCGAGATCGATGCTGAGATCGGGGCCGGACCCGGCGGGCCGCTGCGGCTGCTGGCCACCCACTTCCACCATCCGCGGCTGGAAGGCGAGGTGCGCGAGCTGCAGGCGCGGGTGCTGCTCGAGGCCTGGGGCGGCAGCCCGCGGACGGTCGTGGCCGGCGATCTCAACGACGTTCCCGGGAGCGCCGCCCTCGCCGCGTTCGCCGCCGCCGGCCTGCACCGCGCGCTCGAGCTGCTCCCGCCCGCCGAGCGCGACACCCACCACAACCCCGGGAGGCGTGAGATCGACTACCTGTGGGCCACTCCCGACCTCGCCTTCAGCGAGGTGGCGATCCCCTTCTCGACGGCTTCCGACCACCTGCCGGTAGTGGCCACGGTGGGCCCGGCGCCCGCGACGACGGCCGCCGGCGCTACTGCAGCGAGAAGCGGATCGTCAGATTGAAGAACACCGGCACCGGCAGCCCGTTGCGGGTCGCCGGCCGGTACTTCCAGGTGCGGGCCACCTCGACCGCGCTCTCGGTCAGCCCCATCGGTAGCCCCTTGAGCACCCGGACGTCGGTGACCTGGCCCATGACGTCGATGATCGCCTCGAGGATCACGATTCCCTGGATGCGGCCCTGCCGCGCCTCCTCGGTGTAGGGCGGCGGCGGGCCGAAGAGCTTTTCGGGCGGCAGCACGTCGCCGCCCACCGGCAGGGGCTGACCGGCCGCCGGCCCGAGGTCCGCGCCCGGTGACTCGGGGATGCCGAGCGCCAGGTCGAGGTCGGCGATCTCGACCGCCGGCAGCTCGTACTCGACCGCCAGCGGCTCGGGCTCGTCCGGGGTGGGATCGGGGACGGGGATCACCCGCCGCCTCTCGCGCGGCCGCGGGATGACAGGCTCGGCGGCCGGCGGCGGCGGGCGGAACCGCACCTGCCGCACCGCGAACACCGGGCGCTCGGCCGGCGTCCACTCGGGGCGGCCCGCCAGCTCGGGCAAGGTGACCAGGAAGAAGAGGCCGTGGAGCAGCAGGGCGGCGACCAGGGCGGTGCGCAGCGCCGAGCGCTCCTCGGTGCGGCGGCGCCCCTCGTCGAGCGCCGGGACGTGGCCGAGATGGACACGGACTACGCGGGGACGGGGATTGACGTAGCGCTGGAAGGTCGGGCTCTTCTCGAACATGTCGCTGACTCCATGGCCGAGCTCACCACTGTCTCCTCCCGTCTCCTCCGCCATGCATTACGCGGGCCAGGGGCGGCGGGTTTTGGGGAGCGCGGGCCGGCCGCGCAGGCGGCCGAGAGCCTCGCCGGCCCGTGGGAAGATGGCGGCCCTTTCCCCCACCACCGGCGAGGAGGGAGCAATGAGCACAGACTCCAGCGACCCCGGCGACCGCCCGCCCGCGGCGCCCGGCGATCCGGCCCTCCGGGCCTTTCTGCCCATGGTCTACGTGGCCTGGGCGGACGGCGACCTGGAGGCAGCCGAGATCCGGGCCATCTGCGACCGCGTCACCGCCACCCTGGGCGAGGACGCGAGCTGTACCGACGCGCTCGGCCGCTGGCTCGACCCCGAGCGGCCACCGGGGGCCGGCGAGCTGGCCGGTCTGCTGACCGCCATCCGCTCGGCGGCCGCCGGCCTCGGCCCGGCGCGGCGCCGCAGCCTCACCGAGCTGGGGCTCGACCTGGCGCGGGCCGCCGGCCACGAGACCGCGCCCGCCGAGCGGCGCGCGCTGGCCGAGCTGGAGGAGGCGCTGGGGATCGCCGGCCCCGAGGCGGCGCGGGCGCTGCTGGTGCCGGCGCGCCCGGCGCCCGAGCCGGCGGGCTTACCGCCGGCTTTCGACCCTACCGCCCTGACCCGGCTGCTCGACGGCGAGCAGCGCCCGGAGCGCGAGCGGCTCCGCGAGCTGCTGTGCCGCCCCGAGTTCCGCCGCCGCGACGGCCTCTCGCGCGCCGCCTATCGGGAGCAGGTTTGGGCCTGGGCGGGCCGGCTGGCCGAGGAGGGGATCGGCGAGCTGGCGTTGCCTCCCGAGCTCGGCGGCCCAGCCGACCGCCGCACCTTCCTCGCCGCCTTCGAGACCCTGGCGTTCCACGACCTCAGCCTGCTGATCAAGCTCGGCGTCCAGTTCGGGCTCTTCGGGGGCAGCATCCTCCAGCTCGGGACCGAGAGCCATCACCGGCACTACCTGCCGGCGGTGGCGACCCTCGAGCTGCCCGGCTGCTTCGCGATGACCGAGACCGCCCACGGCTCGAACGTCCAGGAGCTCGAGACCACCGCGCGCTACGACCGCGAGCGGCAGGAGTTCGTCCTCGACACGCCCCGCGACGGCGCCCGCAAGGACTACATCGGCGGCGTCGCGCTCCACGCCCGGATGGCCACGGTCTTCGCGCAGCTCGAGATCGACGGCCACTCGCACGGCGTCCACGCCCTGCTGGTGCCGATCCGCGACGAGGATGGCGAGCCGCTGCCCGACGTGCGGATCGAGGACTGCGGCGAGAAGCTGGGCCTCAACGGCGTCGACAACGGGCGCCTCTGGTTCGACGGCGTACGGGTGCCCCGCGAGAACCTGCTCGACCGCTTCGCCACGGTGGCCGCCGACGGCACCTATGCGAGCCCCATCGCCAGCCCCACCAAGCGCTTCTTCGTGATGCTGGGCACCCTGGTGGGCGGCCGGGTCAGCATCGCCCACGCGGCGCAGAGCGCCGCCAAGTCGGCGCTCGCCATCGCCATCCGCTACGGCGACCGCCGCCGCCAGTTCGGGGCCGCCGGCGAGCCCGAGACCGCCCTGCTCGACTACCTCAGCCATCAGCGCCGGCTGCTGCCGCGGCTCGCCACGACCTACGCCCTGCACTTCGCGCTCGCCCACCTGGCCGCGCGCTGGGCCGGCTCGCGGCCCGAGGACCGCCGCGAGGTCGAGGGTCTGGCCGCCGGCCTCAAGGCCTTCGCCACCCGTCACGCCACCGACACCATCCAGGAGTGCCGCGAGGCCTGCGGCGGGCAAGGCTACCTGGCCGAGAACCGCTTCGCCGCCCTCAAGGCCGACACCGACGTCTTCACCACCTTCGAGGGCGACAACACGGTGCTGCTGCAGCTCGTGACCAAGGGCCTGCTCACCGGCTACCGCCGCCAGTTCGAGGAGATGCGCCTGGCCGGTCTGGTGCGCTATCTCGCCGGCCGGGCCGCGCACGCGGTGAGCGAGCTGAACCCCATCGTCACCCGCCTCACCGACGAGGACCACTTGCGAAGCCGCGACTTCCAGCTCGCCGCCTTCGCCTGGCGCGAGGACCACCTCTTGGGCTCGCTGGCCCGCCGCCTCAAGCGCCGGATCGACTCGGGCCTCGACAGCTTCCACGCCCTGGTGGCCTGCCAGGACCACGCCCTGGCGCTGGCCCGCGCGCACGTCGAGCGGCTGGTGATCGAGCAGTTCGCGGCCGGCCTCGAAGCCCACCGGCCGTCCCTCGACGAACACCAGCTCACCGAGCCGCTGACCCTGCTCTGCGACCTCTTCGCCCTCGCCCGCCTCGAGGCCGACAAGGGCTGGTTCCTCGAGCACGGCTACTTCGACCCGCCCAAGTCCAAGGCGATCCGCAACCTCGTCAACCGCCTCTGCGGCGAGCTCCGCCCGCACGCCGTCCCCCTGGTCGACGCCTTCGGCATCCCCGACGAGCTGCTGGCGGCGCCTATCGCCCGCTAGAACCGCTGGCCTGCGCAGGCCGGCCGTGGAAAGCCGCTTCATGTCGCGGAGGGTAGGACATGATGTAGGATAGAGACGAGATGAAGCTCTCCGTCTACGTGCCGAAAGATCTCGAGGAGCCGCTTCGTCGCCAGGCGGAGGCCGCCGAGCTGACGCCCTCGCGCTTCATCCAGAGCGTGCTCGAGCAGGAGCTGCGGAGGAGTCCGAAGCGCTTCTCCGAGGCCTTTCTCGCCCTCGCCGGAAGCTGGGAAGACCGGCGCTCCACCGAGGAGATCCTGCGCGAGATCGAGGAGAGCCGCCGCGACGCCGCCCGGCCGGCGCTCGGATGAGCTACCTCCTCGACACCAGCACCTGCATCTACTTCCTCAACGAGAGCCACCCACGGGTGGTCGAGCGGATCCTCGCCATCGGCCCGGGAGGGCTCGCCATCAGCTCCTTGACGTTGGCGGAGCTCCTTTTCAGGGCCGCCCGCTCCGCTCGGCCGGAGGCGAACCGCACCCGCCTCGCGACCTTTGCCCGGGAGATCGGCACCTTCCCGTTCGACGACCGCTGCGGGGAGCACTTCGGACGGATCAAAGCGGCCCTGGTCGACGCCGGCCGGCCGATCCCCGACTTCGACGTCGCCATCGCCGCCACCGCCTTCGCACACGGCGCCGTCCTGGTCAGCAGCGATCGCCACATGGCGGAGATCACCGGCCTTCCGCTCGAGGACTGGACGGTGGCGGCCGAGAGTTGAGTCGCCCCCCCGTCACCTCGGCGCTGCGCCGTTTCCTCAAGTTGAGCGGCCTGATGGGGCGCATCGGCGCCTCGGTGGCCGGCGAGCGGGCATTCGAGCTGCTGCTCTCGGAGGCCTCGCGCAAGGAGCGGCGCACCGAGAACCTGGTGGAGAACGCCCTGCGCCTGGTCGACACCCTGGGCGAGATGCGCGGCGCGGCGATGAAGCTCGGCCAGATGCTGAGCCTCCACGCCCACCTGCTGCCGCCCGAGGTCGCGGAGGTGCTGCGGGCGCTCCAGAAGGAGGCGCCGCGGGCCCCGGCCGAGGTGATGCGCTGGGAGGTCGAAGGGGCCCTCAAGGCCAAGATCGACGAGCTCTACGCCGAGCTCGAGCCCGCGGCCTTCGCCGCCGCCTCGATCGGCCAGGTCCACCGCGGCCGCCTCCACGACGGCCGCCCGGTGGCGGTCAAGATCCAGTACCCGCTGATCGACCGTATCGTCGAGGCGGACCTCCAGAATCTGAAGACCCTGCTGCACGCCGTCGTCTCCCTGGTCGTCGACATCGACTTCGAGGCCGTGTGGCGCGAGCTCCGCGACCGCCTGCTCGAGGAGCTCGACTACCAGCACGAGGCGGCCAACATGAAGCGGCTCGCCGCGCTCCATCGCGAGGTGCCGGAGATCGTCATCCCGGGGGTGGTCGACGAACTGACGACCAGGAACGTCCTGACCATGGAGCTGGTCGACGGCATAGCGCCGCGCGACGCCTGCTCGGGGAGCTACCCGGCCGAGCTGCGCGACCGCTGGGGCCAGGTGCTCTTCGAGTTCCAGCTCCGCGGCATCCTCCAGCACCGGCTGCTCCACGCCGACCCCAACCTGGCCAACTTCGCCTTCCGCGAGGACGGCCGCGTCGTGGTCTACGACTTCGGCTCGGTCAAGGAGATCCCGCCCGGCCTGGCCGCCGGCTACGCCCGCATCCTCGCCGCCGTCCTGGCAGGCCACCGCTCGGCGCTCCCCGGCCTGCTGTCGGAGATCGGCGTCCACCACAAAGGCGGCGAGCCGCTCGACCTGGAGCTCCTCGGGCCCTTTCTCGACCCCTTCGAGGAGATCCTGCGGCCCTCGCCCCCCTACCGGTTCGGCGAGGACGACGAGCTGTTCGACAAGATCCTCGCCGCCAGCAGCTCCAGCTTCATGCACACCCGCGACCTCCGCTTCCCCGAGCACGGCGTCCTCGTCAACCGCTCGCTGGCCGGCCACTTCGGCAACCTCACCCGCCTCCAGGCCGCCGGCCCCTGGCGCCAGATCGCCCAGCGCTACGCCGCCGTGCCGCCGGCCGGTTGAACTCGATAGGCGTGGTCGACAATCTGCTGACCTGGAGCCACAGCGGCTTCTCGGCGCACGGCACCGTGAGGGCGGAAGACCGGTAGGGTGCGGAGCGCCCTGGCCGCTCGGAAGGCCTCGACCTGGCGGGCACGGCTTGTACGCTCACAACGAGAGATGAGCCGGCGCGTGCTGGAGGCGATCCGCAAGCTGCTCGCCGAGGAGGGGGTCCCCTGGCAGGAGGTCGAGCACTCGCCGGTGGCGAGCGTCGAGGAGGCGGCGCGAGCGAGGGGCCTGCCGGAGCGCATGGGCGCCAAGTCGATCGTCATGAAGACCGACGGCGTCTTCCGGCTGTTCGTGATGAGCGGCGCCCTCGCCCTGCGCTCGCGGTTGATCCGCCAGCGGCTGGGCGTCCGCCGCACCCGCTTCGCCACCCCCGAGGAGCTGCTCGAGCTGACCGGCGTGCGGCCCGGCGCGGTGCCGCCCTTCGGCGAGCCCATCCTGCCGCTCGAGCTCTACGCCGATCCGGCGCTGCTCGACAACAAGCGCATCGCCTTTACCCCCGGCGTCGCCACCGTCAGCATCCTGCTCGCCGCCGCCGACTGGCAGCGGGTGGCGCGGCCGGTGCTTTTCCACTTCACCCGCACCGGTCGAGCGGCCTGCTAGCGCCGGTAAAGCCCCATGGTCGGAGCACGACGTCGCCAGCGGGGTCGTTGACGGTGAAGCCGATCTCCGCCCAGCCGACGAACTCCGATCGGCCGGAGGCGATCGCGTAGCCCGGTCCGGTGCTGGCGGTCCCGATGCGGATCTCACGCGTGCCGGCCGCAACTTCCAGCTCGTAGTTCACGCTTTGCGATTTGTTGTCGACCTACGCGCCGTAAGGCCCACGAATCGTACGCCGCCCCCTCCTGGTCACGGTATGCTCGTCGGAGTGCGAAGGGCGATCCTGATCCCGACGCTGGTGCTTGGGCTCACGCTCCCTGCGGACCGGGTCCCGCTGAGGCCTCACCAACCGGGCAGTCCCTCTTCATGAAGCGATACTCGGGCCTCTCGGCGCCCGAGGTGATGCGGGTGGTGACCACCGAGATCATCGGCCGTGCGATCCGGTTCAGCCGCAAGACCGGGCGAGTCATCCGGATCAGCAAGACGGCTCGGGGAGAGGGGGTCGACGTGACGACGCTCGACGCTCGGACGGCCGAGGGGCGGGAGGCCCTGGAGGCCTTCCTGACGCCGGTCAAGCGTCAGTACACCGTCTCCGGGCTGGGGTCGCCGGAAGAGCCCCGCGCGGTGAGCTGGCGCAAGCTCAACCTGCCGCTCTGGCGGCGGTGGCTGTTGGGTGTGCAGGTTGTTCTCTCGATGGTCATGAAGGGCACGCCGGCCAAGAACCGGCTCTATCGCTGGATGGGCGCCCACATCGGCCGCGGGGTGGAGATCATGCAGATGGTCTGGCTCGACCACTTCCGTCCGGAGCTCGTCTTCATCGGCGAAAACACCGTGGTCGGCGCCTTCAGCCGGATCACGGTGCACGGCTACGAGGGTTCGGGCAAGTTTCGCTACGGCCTGGTCGAGATCGGCTCGGGCTGCACCCTGGGCGCCGGCACGGGCATCGGGCCGATCCGGATCGGCAACGGCGTCCGCACCTTCCCCGGGACGACGGTCTCGCCCTACTTCGCGCGCATCCCGGACGGCGCTGTCGTCGGGGGCGAGCGTCCGCCGCTGCGGCGGGCAGAGAGCGGGGGAGAGCCAGCGGCGTCGTGAGGCGGCTCGCAGTCCGATTTCGCGATCGCCTCGTCTACCGGCAGGTCGAGCCGACGAGGACGATGGACGGCGCCGGGTAACGGAGGGCGCCGGCGTCGATCCGACGCCTCAGAGAACCGGCAGATTGCTTCATGCGTAGACTATTCATGTGTGGCAGATGGCGCTGCCACAGGAGGCCTGACGATGAGGAAACGACACCCGGCGACCGCGTGATCCCCGGTCACCGCGGTCCCGTCGCGCCACCCGAGATGGTGGCGGAGGCTCGTGGCTTCTACGAGGACCTGATGGCGGCGGTGGGCAAGGCCTGGCAGGCCGGCGTGCGCGATCCGGCCGAGCTGGTCCAGCGCATCCGGCTGCCGCGCTACCAGAATTGGCTGGGATACGAGCAGTGGCTGCCCCTCGACGTCGAGCGCGCCTGGGCCTACTACCACATGGGGTGGTGACCCGTCTGGTTGGTTTCTGAGCCCACCTCGGGGCCCACGGGCCGTGATAGAAGTCCCGGCCACCGATGGACGCCGAGGGCCCACCGCCAGAGCAGGCGATCTTCACGGTCTCCGAGGACACCATCGGCACCGCGGCGGAGCTGTACTCGGTGATGCTCCCTCACTCTTGAGGGGAACTATCCCTTCGTGCCGGGGTACGTCACGGACGACGAGTTGCTGACGAACAGAGTATGGTGCGGTGATCAGGGGCTGATCCTCGGTGGAATGGTGGAATACCTCCACCAGCTGAAAGCCACCCAGGAGGCCCTGCAGGCTCTCAAGCAGCCCCAGGAGCTGCCAGTGTGGGAAAAATCACTCCTTTCTCTACTGCCCGGGTACATAAAGCAGATCGTGGCGGGGACGCTCGACGAGAACGGTCCCTTGGTCAAACCCGCGAGCGGTCCCTCGACGGGCAGGCTTCAGCCTTTCTCCCCGGCGTCCGATGCCGACAGTTGGTACGGACATCTCTTTAGAGATCCCGACTATTGGTCCGGGGCGGCCATTTTCTGGCGGTATCTCTTCCAGACCTTCAGAACCAACGGCGACGTCCAGAGAGCGGTCCTCGATCTGCTGAACTCGGAGGACAACGCGATCTACCACTCGGCCGAGACGGCAGCCGGCCCCTGGAAGCCAGAGGGGCCACCCTATAATCCCTGGAGTAACGAACCCTGGAAGGACGGTCCGGTCTTCGAATGGTTCAACGTCCTCGCCACACTGACCGTCGCGATCGAGGTCATGGAGACCCACCAATCAGTGGTGCTGACCGACTGAGAGCCCCGTGGCGCGAGATCGCCCGGCGTCTCGCCGCCGCGCCGAAGGCCGACCGGACCCCATTCAGTTCCCGGGGTTGAGCGCCCCTGCAAGCGAGTGCGACGACGCCCCCGTCTTCGCCGGCTTTAACCCGCGGCCCGGATCCGCTCGACTCTCGGGGGCGGTGGTTCGCCCGCGGCACCCGCAGCGACCCGGAGCTCGGCGCCGAGCGCCAGGCGCGCTGTCGGGGGGCGCGCCTGGACGGCCGCTCCGCCCACGGACTACCCATACCGGTAGGCGCGCGGCCTACCTCTCCGAGCGTTGTTCCGGCTTCGTGACCGTGCTACCGATGGTCCTCACTGCCTCGGTGGCTCCGCCTCCGGCCGGCAGGCCGGGTCGGAGCTGGCCGAGCACCGAACCTCATGAGCCAGCGAGTGTCGTGCGCTGCCACAGGTAGCCTGGCGTGGGTGTGGTGCGCTGGCGCGCTGCCGAGACTCGCCGTCCTCCTGCTCGCCACCGCGCTCGCGCCAGAGCGCGTCGTCGCCCAGACCGGCTTGACCTTCGAGTTCAGCTTCTCGAATCCGGGAGCACGCAGCCTGGGGCTCGGCGGGGCGTTTGCGGGTCTGGCGGACGATGCGACGGCGGCCTTCGCGAATCCTGCCGGGCTGGTCCAGCTGGTCAGGCCGGAGGTGTCGATCGAGGTGCGCCACTGGCCGTATTCGACGCCCTTCACCCGCAATGGCAGGGTGACGGGCGAACCGACCGGCATCGGCATCGACACCGAGCCGGGCATCGTGACCGGTCGCTCGGAGGACGACGTCGCGGGTCTTTCGTTCTTCTCGCTGGTCTACCCGAAGGAGCGCTGGTCGATCGCCTTCTACCGCCACCTGCTGGCGAACTTCGAATCTCGATTCGAGACCCAGGGCATCTTCGGCCAGGGCGGTGGGCCCCTCGATACGGCTCGGCTCCTCGATCGCCGTGATCGAACCGATCTCGAGATCGTCACCTACGCCCTCTCCGGGGCCTACCGGGTGACCGGGAGCTTCAGTCTCGGTCTGGGACTCACCTACTTCGAAGGCTCTCTGCAGGCAGGCCAGGATCTCTACGGTGTAGACGATGAGAGCCTCGCGGGCTATTTCGGCGAGACCTCGTTTCTTCCCGAGCGGAGGATCGCCGAGTCCTCCTTGACGATCGATGACTCGGACTTCGGTTTCGCCGTGGGCCTCCTGTGGCGCCTGGCGGGGCGCTGGCACCTGGGCGGCTTCTTTCGCCAGGGTCCGGAGTTCGACCTGATCAGTCGCCTCGCCGGCGGCCCGGCGAGCGAGATTCCCGGACTGCCGCCGGGATCGATCTTCCAGTTCTCCAACCCGGTCGCCTTTCCCGGTGTCTACGGCCTCGGCATCGCCTACCGCTCCGGCGACGGGCGGCTGACCTTGAGCTTCGAGTGGGACCGCGTCGAGTATTCGGCCATCTTCGACAGCCTGGGCAACACCGCTTCCGCAGAGCTCCTCGAGGACGGCAACGAGTATCACCTCGGCGGCGAATTCGCCTTTCTGCAGACCAGGCCGGTGTTTGCCGTCCGGCTCGGCGTCTGGCGGGACCCCGACCACGGGGTCAAGAGCCCCGTGCAGGACCCGCTCGTTCGGGCCCTGTTCGGCAAGACCACCGATGAGATCCACTACTCGGTCGGTTGGGGAGCGGCCTTCCGCCGGTTCCAGATCGACTTCGGAGCCGACTTCTCGGACCGGCGCGACACGATCTCGCTGTCGGGGATCTACAGTTTCTGAACTCGCCGGAGCGGGCAACCTCCACGATCTCCGAGGAAACGCTCGGCACAGCGGCGAAGCTGTATTCCGTGATGCTGCTCGTGCGGGCCTGATTTCCGGAGCGGACGCCTCCCTGTCTGAGCCCGCGGCTTGACATACAAGTAAATACTTGTATGATGTCGACGTGCCCGTCGACGTCGACCCGGTCTTCAAGGCGCTCGCCAACGCCAATCGGCGGGCGCTATTGGACCGGCTGTATGCCGAGAACGGACAAACGCAGTCGGCCCTCTGCGAGGGATCGGGGATGTCGCAGCAGGCGGTGGCCCAGCACCTGGCGGTCCTCGAGAGGGCGAATCTGGTGACGACGATCCGGCGCGGCCGCGAGAAGCTGCACTACCTCAATCCGGTGCCGCTGCAGGCGGTGATGGACCGCTGGATCTCCAAGTTCGAGGGCCCGCGGGTGCGGGCGCTCACCCGACTCAAACGGAAACTGGAGGAACGCCAATGAGCAAGCCGAGCTTCGTCTACGTGATCTACATCCACGCCGAGCCCGAGCAGGTCTGGCAGGCGCTGATCGATCCGGAGTTCACCCGCGTCTACTGGCTGCACGACAACGTCTCCGACTGGCAGGTGGGGTCGAAGTGGGAGCACCGGCGCGCCGACGACGGGTCGGGCACGGTCGACATCGTCGGGGAGGTCGAGGAGTTCGACCGGCCGCGCCGCATGGTCCTGACCTGGGCCGAGCCCGCCGACGCGGGCAAGCCGGAGAAGACCTCGCGCGTCACCTTCGAGATCGAGCCTCAGGAGTGGCCGGGCGGCCCCTGGGTCTCGCTGCGGATCATTCACTCCGAACTCGAGCCGGAGTCCGAGATGCTCGCGAACGTCAGCTGGGGCTGGCCGGCCCTGGGGTCGAGCCTCAAGACGCTGCTGGAGAGCCCCGACCTGATGCGGCTCAAGCCCGAAGGCACCACGCTCGAGGACTACAAGCGGTAGGGACAGCGGGCGAGGCGCGCCTCGGCGCCCTACCGTCCGTCCCGGGGCGAGAGATCGCCCGGCCCCACGGTCCCGCCCGGTTCGGTCTTCGAGCCGAGGAGGCCCGCCTCGAGCAGGAACCTGGCCAGATCCTGGGCCGCCAGCCGGTTGGCGATCTCGTTGGGGTGCTGGTCGACGCGGTGGACCCAGAGGTCGGTGTCCTGGTGGCCGTGGAAGGCGCCCAGCAGGTCCCGGAACGGGATGTCGTTCTGCTCGCAGAAATCGGCGACCGTACGGTGGATCTCGGCGAAGGGATAGCCCTCGTCGAGCCGGAACAGCACCGGGTAGAGGACGACGGCGAAGCGGACGCCGCGCGAGCGGGCCAGCTCCCGGCCTGCGAGCAGGGACTCGCGGACCCATCGCCAGCCCTCGCTCTCGGCCTGGAACTCCTGCCGGTAGTGGCGGATCATCTGCCGGGTCAGGATCGCCCGGTCCGGGATGGCGACGATCGCGTTCAGCAGACGGGACTGCCTGCGGACCTTCGCCAGCAGCCCCGAGCCCGCCAGGAAGGCCATGGTGCCGATCTGGCCCGCGTCGTTGAGGAAGACGACCAGCACGACGACGTCGGGATCGAAAGCCAGGGCGCGCTCCTCGAGGATCTGGATCTGCTGCCGCGTGTCGGTGCCGGTGACGCCGAAGTTGAGCACCTCGACCCCCTCCACGCTGCCCGCCAGCTCGCGCTCGAGCTGCGCGGACAGGGTGTCGCCGTCCTTGACGCCGATGCCGAGGAGGAAGGAGTCCCCGAGCATCACCACCCGGACCGCCTCCGGGTCGTCCGGCGCCGTCTCCCGGCCGCGGAAGCCGTGCGAGTTCACCGTCCCCACGATCTCGTTGTCGTCGCCGAAATAGCCCCGCGGGTCGCTCGGATAGCGGTACCGCAGCCGACCGCCCGGCTGGTAGCTCAAGAGGTCCCGCCGGTCCTCGCGCCAGACGCCCGCCTCCATCTTGCCGAGCCCGAGGAGGCGGCACAGTCCCTCCCCGAGGCCGAGCGCGAGGACGCAGCCGATCAGCAGCGGGTAGAAGCGCTGGGGCTTCAGCGCCAGACGGAGGACGACCAGAGCCAGCACGACCATCACGGCGAACTGGGCCGGTGACGGGTCGATGAGGAGCTCCCAGATCGTCATGAAGCCCTTTCAGTCTATGTAGCCGAGAGCCCGGAGGCGCTCCTCGACCTCGGGCGGCGGACCGCCGAGAGGGAGGGGCGCGGCGGCCTCGCTGGCCCGGCCCAGCTCCTGCCGCTGGGCGTCGAGCCGGGCGAGCAGCTCGGGGGCCGCCGGCAGCGGCGTCCGCTCTTCCGGGTCCCGGGCCAGGTCGTACGCCCTGACGCTTCGCGTCCGGCGGTCGAGCATCACCTTCCAGGCCAGGGACTCGACCGCGAGTTGGTCGAGGCTGCCCGACTGGAGCTCGGAGGCCACCCAGCGCCCGGACAGGGCCTCCGGAGCGGCGAACGCCGGCACCAGGCTCACGCCCCTGGCGGGACCGTCGCCGCGGACCGGCTCGCCGCGAACCAGCTCGAGGATCGTGGGGGCGACGTCGGTGATGTGGGCCGGACCCGGCAGCCGCCGGCTCCGGGGCACGCCGGGACCGCGGAAGACGAGCGGGATCCGCACCACCTCGGCGTGGAGGTCCTTGCGATGGCCCTTCGCTCCGTGCTCGAAGAAGGCCTCGCCGTGGTCGGAGGTGAGGACCACCAGGGTCGTCTCCGCGATCCCCAGCTCGGCCAGCACCGCGAGCAGCCGCCCGACGTGCTCGTCGGTGAAGGCGATCTCGGCGTCGTAGAGGGCCAGCAGGTGCTCGAGGTCGCGGGGGTCCATCCGCGGCGAGATGGCCTCGTTGGTCTCGAACCCGCTGGCGTCGAGCTCGCCCCCGTAGTCGGCGTCGAAGCCCTTCACGTAGGCCTCCGGCGCCAGATAGTCGTAGTGGACGTCCCAGAAGTGGACGAAGAGAAAGGCGGGGCCCTCCCGGTGGCGGCGCAGCCAGGCCGTCGCCTTCTCGAGGACGCAGGGATTCGTCACGTCGCCGTGGCTCACCTCGTGCATCGCCCGGAGGCTGCGCGGAGCCTCGGCCCGGGGGTTGAACTCCTCGTCCAGGAAGCCCATGCAGCTCAGGTACTCGTCGAAGCCGCGGTCGAGACCGAAGCCCCGGTGGAGGTAGGGGCCGCTCACCACCGCGCCCGTCGCGAACCCGGAGTCGCTCAACTCCTCGGCCAGCGTCGGCGGCTCGGAGCCGAGAGCGAACTCGTCGTCCACCACCCCGTGCGCGCTGTCGGCGACGCCCGAGAGCAGGGCGACGTGGGCGGGCAGCGTCCAGCTCGTCGAGCTCACCGCCCGCTCGAAGAGGGTGCCCTCGCGGGCCAGGGCGTCGATGTGTGGACTGGTCTCCTTCGGATAGCCGTAGGCCCCCAGGTGATCCGCCCGCAGACTGTCGATCGAGACCAGGAGCACGTGGCTCGGCCGGGGCCGCTCGCGGCAGCCTGCGAGCGGCAGCAGGGCCGCGACCCCGAGCACGGTCAACAGCCCCCGCGCGAGCCGCGGCCGGCGCGGCGACGCGACGCGGTCCGCCGACTCGAAGGTGGAGCGGCAGACGTCGGCGGGCTCGGCGGCGGAGTTGCGCACGATGGGGCGCAGACTATCGAGGTCGGGCAGGGCGCCGCCGCGGGGCGTTACAGTCCGCTGGCCCGCCGCCACCCATGAAGCCGGTCGACATCTCCTACCGTCGGATCGCGCGGATCACCGGGCCGGTGCTGGTGACCCAGGCCAGCCACACCACCATGGGGGTGGTCGACACGGTGATGGTGGGGCGGCTGGGGGTCACCGCGCTCGGCGGGGTCGGGGTCGGGAACCTCTTGGTGTGGGCGGTCTTCAGCTTCTTCTGGGGGCTGCTGGCCGGGGTCAACACTCTGGTCGCGCAGGCGATCGGCGCCGGCGACCGGCGGGCCGCCGGCCGCGCCTTCTGGCAGGGGGTCTACCTGGCGCTCGGCTCGGCGGTGGTCATCGGCCTGTTCTGGCCGCTGGTGCCGCCGCTGATGCGCTGGGTGGGCGCCTCGCCCGAGGTCCAGGCCGTCGCGGGGCGCTACATGCAGGTGCGGCTGCTGGGCGGGCTGGGCTTCGCGCTGCTGCTCGCCGCCGACAACCTCTACCGCGGGCTGGGACACACTCGGCCGCCGATGTGGGCCGGGATGGTCCAGGCGGCGCTCAACATCGCCCTCAACTACGCGCTGATCTTCGGCAAGCTGGGCGCCCCGGCGCTCGGCACCGAAGGCGCCGCCTGGGGAACGGTGACCGCCCAGACGCTAGTCGGCGCGGCGCTCCTGGCCAGCGTCCTGGGCTCGCGCCGGCTGCGGCGGCGGCTCCACCTCGCCGTCCTCTGGCGCTTCGATCCCGGCGCCTTCGCCACCCTGGTGCGGCTCAGCCTGCCCATCGCCCTCCAGGTGTTTCTCGACATGGGCGGCATCACCGTGTTCACCGTCCTGGTGGCCCGTCTCGGCGACGCCCAGATCGCCGCCACCAACGCGGTCATCCAGGCCTGGAGCGTCGCCTACACCGCGGCCTACGCGCTGAGCGTCGGCGCCACCACTCTGGTCGGCCAGGCGGTCGGCGCCGGCCGCGAGCCCGAGGCCCGCCGGGTGATGCGCCGCGTCCTCAAGCTCGGCGTCGGCGTGATGGCGGTGCCGGGCGTGCTCTACGTGCTCTTCCCCGAGGGGCTGATGGTGCTCTTCGTCAAGGCCTCCGAGCTCGACGCGCTCCTCCCCTACGCCCGGCCGCTGTTCTCGATCGTCGCCGTCTGCGTGATGCTCGACCTCCACTTCAACGTGCTCTCGGGCGGCCTCCGCGGCGCCGGCGACACCACCTACTGCATGCTGGTCAACCTGGGCAGCGCCTGGCTGCTCTTCGTCCCCGCCGCCCTCCTCGTCACACCACGCTACGGCGTCGTCGGCGCCTGGACCTGCATGGTCCTCTACCTGCTGGCCATGAACGCCCTCTTCGAGCTCCGCCTCCGCGGCCGCCGCTGGCTCCGCCCCGTCGTCACCCTGACCGTCCCCGGCGCGACCCCCACTCCGCACCCGGCCGGGGTGCCGGAGCTGTCGGGGCCCCCGCCGGCGGCCGGGGAGTAGGTCGCCTCCGATAAAATCTGCGGGTGCCGCAGTCCAAGTCGAAGCCGCAACCGGGAGGTCTACCCTCGCTCGACACGGATCCGGAGGCGCAGAGGATTCAGGTCGAGCTGTGGCGTCGAATGTCGCCCCTCGAGAAGGCCCGCGCGGTCGCCTCGATCAGTCGGAGCGTTCGCGCCCTCGCGCTCGCGGGCATCCGGCTGAGACATCCCTCGTCCTCAGAGGAAGAGTGCCGTCTGCGCTACGCACTGATCACCCTCGGCCGACCACTCGCTTGCCAGGCGTACCCGGAGGCCGAGGCGCTCGTCGATCGGTGAGCCGGTGGCCACCGATCCGATCGCAATCGCTCTGCTGGTCGCTCGCGCTCTCGACCGGCACAGAGTCCGCTACGTCGTGGGTGGGTCTCTCGCCAGCTCGATCAGCGGTGAGCCCCGATCGACCCTCGACGTCGACCTGGTGGTGGAGCTGAGCGACGATCAGGTAGATCCTCTGATCACGGCTCTTGGCGACGTCTTCTACGCCGACCGCGAGTCGATTCGTCGAGCGATCCGGAACAGGTCCAGCACGAATCTGATCCACCTGGCCACATCGATCAAGGTCGACCTGTTCGTGATGGGTGGCTCGCCGATCGACGAGGAACAGATGAATCGCCGCCTGCGCGTTCGCGTCGGAGACCAACCGGATAGCTACCTGTACGTCTACACACCCGAAGACATCCTGCTCCAGAAGCTCCGCTGGTATCGCCTGGGAGGCGAAGCCTCCGACCGCCAGTGGCGAGACGTCATGGGAATCGTCGCTGTACAGGGCGACACTCTGGATTTCGACTACCTGCGGCAAGGCGCCGCCGCCATGGAGGTCTCTGATCTCCTGGAGCGTGCCCTCAGATTGGAGGAACCCTAGGCCCGTCGCCTTCGCCAACTGAACCCCAGTCAGTTCGGGGCCTGGGCCAAGGTCTCAAATCTGTAGGAGCAGGAGGACCTTGGGACGAGTCGGGAGTAGATCCGTGGGCGTCGGTGCCTACGAGGCCAGCTCGGCGAGCTCGGGGAGACGGCCGAAGCGGCGGTCGCGGTTGTGGTATGCGGCGAGGGCGGTTTCGAGGTCGCGGCGGGTGAAGTCGGGCCACTGGCGGCGGGTGAAGTAGAGCTCGGCGTAGGCGCATTCCCAGAGTAGGAAGTCGCTCAAGCGCTGCTCGCCGCTGGTGCGCACCAGCAGGTCGACGTCGCACAGCTCGTAGCCCGGGTCGAGGATCTCGGAGAGTGAACGCCCGAGGGCGTCGGCATCGGGGCTTTGTGTGCGGGCGGCGGCTCGCGCCAGGGTGTCGCGAGCCGAGTAGTCGATGGCCAGGCGGAGCGTCATCCGAGCGCCGTCGCGCGTCGTTTC
>JBFGCA010000086.1:0-20869 GCA_041567315.1 Thermoanaerobaculia bacterium
AGCCGCCCACGATCCGCGTCGGGGTGGTGGTGGACGGCCCCTGGCCCGGCAACGACGAGGTGCGCGCCCTCACCATCGAGGAGGTCCGCACCCTCACCGAGGGCGAGTTCGACGTCCGGTTCCCGGAGGAGATCTATCTCGTCGGCGACTGGACCTACGGGCGGGCGCGCGAGAACGTCGAGCGGCTGCTCGCCGACCCCGGGGTCGACGTGGTGCTGACCTGGGGGGTGCTGGCCTCCCACGCCGTCTGCTGCTCCCTGGAGCTGGCCAAGCCGGTGGTGGCCCCGGTGGTGCTCGACCCACGGCTCCAGGGGCTGCCGCTGGTCGACGGGGCGAGCGGCGTCCGCAACCTGAGCTACGTGTCGCTCGACAGCAAGATCGGCGAGGAGCTGGCGGTCTTCCGGCGCATCGTGCCCTTCCGCAAGGTCGCCTTCCTGGGCACCAGCGCCTTTTTCGAGGCGATTCCCCAGCTGCCGATGCGCACCATGGAGCGCACCGCGGCGCTCGGCTACAGCGTCGATTACATCCCCGTCGGCCGCTCGGTGGAGGAGGCGCTGGCGGCGATCCCGGCCGACGTCGAGGCGGTCTACGTCTGGCCGCTCTTCGAGCTGCCGCCGGCCGACCAGCGGCGGCTGATCGAGGCCCTCAACGAGCGCCGGCTGCCCAGCTTCTCGGGCTGGGGCAGCGAGGACGTGGAGGCGGGGATGCTGGCCACCGCCACCGCCGACGACTTCTTTCCGCGGCTCACCCGCCGGGTGGCCCTCAACCTGCAGCGCATCCTGCTGGGCGAGGAGGCGGGGACGCTGCCGGTCCGGTTCGCCTTCCGCGGCGACGTGGTGATCAACCTCGAGACCGCCCGCCGGATCGGGGTGTCGCCGAGCTGGGACGTGCTGGTGGAGGCGCGGCTCCTCCACCCCGAGGGCGCCGACCTGCCCGGCATGTCGCTGGCGCAGGCGGTCGACGAGGCGGTGCGGGTGAATCTCGATCTGGTGGCCCGGCAGCGGGCGGTGGCGGCCGGCGAGCAGGAGATCGCCCGCGCCCGTGCGGTGCTGCGGCCGCAGGCCGATCTGTCGGTCCTCGGGCTCCAGATCGACGACGACCGGGCGGCCGCCAGCTTTGGCCAGCAGGCCGAGCGCTCGCTGACCGGATCGGCCGGGCTCTCGCAGCTCCTGTTCTCGGACGTGGCGCTCGCCAACCTCGTCGTCCAGCGCCGGTTGCAGGTGGGGCGCGAGCGCCAGCTCGAGGCCCTGCGTCTGGACGTGGCGCTCGAGGCGGCGACGACCTATCTCGACCTGCTGCGGGCCAAGAGCCTGGTCGAGATCCGCCGCAACAACCTGGAGGTCACCCGCGCCAACCTGGAGCTGGCCGAGCTGCGGCGCACCATCGGCGCCGCCAACCCCGCCGAGGTGTTCCGGTGGGAGAGCCAGCTCGCCACCGACCGCAAGGCGCTGATCGAGGCCACCGCCGGGCAGCGGGTGGCCGAGGTGGCGCTCAACCGCATCCTGCACCGCGACCTGGGGCAGCGGTTCGTGACCGCCGAGGTGGACCTCGACGATCCGCAGCTCATCACCGGGCAGGACCGCTTCGCCGGCTACATCGACACCCCGCTGCGATTCGCGGCGCTGGCCGACTTCGTGGTCCGCGAGGGTCTGGGGGTGGCCCCCGAGCTGGCCGGGCTCGAGGCGGGGATCGAAGCCGCCGAGAGGGCGCTGGCGGCGGCGCGGCGGGCCTACTGGGCGCCCACTCTCGCCCTCCAGGCCGGGGTCGACGAGCGGTTCTCCGAAAGCGGCGCCGGGGCCGACGCGGGCGTCACCGGCCTGCCCTTCGAGCTGCCGGCGGCCGACGACACCGACTGGAGCATCGCGCTCTCCGCCACGCTGCCGATCTTTGCCGGCGGCGCCCGGGCCGCCGAGGTGGTCCAGGCCGAGGAAGAGGCGACCCGGCTGCGGCTCGAGTACCAGTCGGCGGCCGAGAGGATCGAGCAGCGGATCCGCTCCGCCCTGGAGGTGGCCCGCGCCTCGTATGCGGGGATCGAGCTGGCCCGGCAGGCGGCCGCCGCCGCCGGCAAGGGCCTCGAGCTGGTCTCCGACGCCTACGCCCGCGGCGCGGTGTCGATCCTCGACCTGCTCGACGCCCAGGCGGCGGCGCTCAACGCCGACGAGCTGGCGGCCAACGCGGTCTATGATTTCTTCATCGATCTGATGGAGGCGCAGCGGGCCGCCAACCGCTTCGACTTTTTCATGACCGCGGAGGAGCTGGACGGCTGGTTCCGGCGGTTGGAGGAGCACTTCGCGGTCCAGGGGCTGCGGCCGCAGGGAGCAGAGTGATGAGAAGAGGACTTTGCGGGCCGCTGCCGGCCCTGGTCGTTGCGGCGGCGCTGGGCGCCTGCGGTGCGGAGGCGCCCGAGACCGAGCCGGAGCTGCGGCCGGTGCGCACGGTGAGGGTGGCGGCGACCGGGGCGGAGACCGAGCGGACGCTGGCCGGGGTGGCCCGCGCCGGCGTCGAGTCGCGGCTCAGCTTCCGGGTCGCCGGCACCGTCCAGGCGGTGGAGGCGGCGCTCGGCGACCGGGTGCGCCGCGGCCAGGTGCTGGCGCGGCTCGACCCCACCGACTACGAGCTCAAGGTCGAGGAGGCGGAGGCGGCGGTGGCGCAGGGCGAGGCGGCGCTGCGCCGCGCCGAGGCGGACTACGACCGGGTGCGGGCGCTGTACGAGAACAACAACGCCTCGAAGAGCGAGCTCGACGCCGCCCGCGCCGGCGCCGAGTCGGCCGAGGCGCAGGTCCAGGCGGCGGCCAAGCGCCTGGCGCAGGCCCGCCAGCAGGTGGGCTACGCGGTGCTGCGCGCCCCGGCCGACGGCGCCATCGCCAAGGTGGACGTCGAGGTCAACGAGAACGTCGGCGCCGGCCAGGAGGTGTTCCTGCTGAACTCGGTCGCCCAGCCCGAGGTCCGGGTCGGCGTGCCCGAGGTGCTGATCGCCGCGGTCGAGGTCGGCCAGCCGGTGAGCGTCCGCTTCGACGCCCTCGCCGGTCGCCGCTTCGCCGCCGAGGTCCGCGAGGTCGGGGTGGCGGTCACCGGCGCCGCCTCCACCTTCGAGGTGACCGCCCGGCTCACCGAGCCGGCGCCGCAGGTCCGCTCCGGCATGGCGGCCGAGGTGACCTTCCGCTTCCGCGAGCCGGGCGGCGGCGAGCGGCTGGTGGTGCCGGCGGTGGCGGTGGGCGAGGACCGCCAGGGCCGCTTCGTCTTCGTGCTCGAGGACGGGGGCGGTGGGGTGGGGACGGTGCGCCGCCGCTCGGTGGAGGTGGGCGGCGTCGCGGGCACCCTGGCCGGCATCGAGATCGCCGGGGGACTCGAGGCGGGCGAGCAGGTGGTGACCGCCGGCGTCCGCGTCCTCAGCGACGGCATGAAGGTCCGCGTCCTCGAAGGGCAGACGGGCGGCGGATGAGCCTCACCCGCGCGGCGATCGAGAAGAACCGGGTCACCTTCGTACTGCTGGGGGTGCTGGCGGTGGCCGGGATCGGCGCCTACCGCGGCATGCCGCAGGCCGAGGATCCCGGGTTCACCATCCGCACCGCGATGGTGCTGACCTACTTCCCCGGCGCCAGCCCCGAGCGGGTCGAGCAACTGGTGACCGACAAGCTGGAGAAGGCGATCCAGGAGATCCCGCAGCTCGATTTCGTCAACAGCCAGTCCAAGGTCGGGGTGTCGATCGTCTTCGTCAACATCCAGGAGCGCTACAAGCAGATGCGCCCGATCTGGGACGACCTGCGGCGCAAGGTGGAGCGGGTGGTGCCGGACCTGCCCGACGGCGTGGTCGGGCCGTTCGTCAACGACGAGTTCGGCGACGTCTTCGGCACCATCGTCACCGTCACCGGCGACGGCTACACCTACGCCCAGCTCAAGCAGGTGGCCGACGAGGTGCGCGACGAGCTGCTGCTGATCGGCGACGTCGCCAAGGTCGAGATCTACGGCGCTCAGGATGAGCGGGTCTTCGTCGAGTACAACAACGCCCGGCTCGCCGAGCTGGGTCTTTCGCCGCTGCAGCTCCGCCAGACCCTGGAGAGCCGCAACATCATCAACCCGGGCGGCGACATCCGCACCGCCGACGAGGAGATCGTCTTCGAGCCGACCGGCAACTTCGAGTCGATCGAGGACCTGGGCCGCACGGTGCTCACCCTGCCGGGCCGCGGTGAGCTGCTCTACCTGCGCGACGTCGCCACCATCCGCCGGGGCTACGTCGACCCGCCGCGGAGCAAGCTGAAGGCCAACGGCGAACCGGCCCTGGCGCTCGCCGTCTCGCTCCGCGAGGGCGGCAACATCCTCGACCTCGGCGAGGCGGTCGACGCCACCATCGAACGGGTGCGGGGGAGCTACCCCCACGGGGTGCGCTTCGACTTCATCGCCCGTCAGGCCGACGCCGTCCGCCGCAAGGTCGACGACTTCGTCGGCAATCTGGCGCAGGCGGTGGCGATCGTGCTGCTGGTGATGCTGGTCACTCTCGGCGTCCGCACCGGGCTGGTGGTGGCCAGCCTGATCCCGATGGCCATCGTCACCAGCTTCATCCTCATGGCCCTGCTCGAGGTGGGGATCAACCAGATGTCGCTGGCGGCGCTGATCATCGCCCTCGGACTGCTGGTCGACAACGCCATCGTCATGTCGGAGTCGATCATGGTGCAGATGGGCGAGGGCAAGCCGGCGGTGGAGGCGGCGGTCGACTCGGCGGCAGAGCTCCGGTTGCCGCTCTTGACCTCGTCGCTGACCACGGCGGCGGCCTTCCTGCCCATCGCGCTCGCCAGGTCGACCACCGGCGAGTACATGACCGCCCTGTTCCAGGTGGTGACCGTCACCCTGCTCTGCTCGTGGGTGCTGTCGCTGACCATGATCCCGCTGTTCTGCGTGCTGTTCCTGAGACCGCGGCGCAAGGCAGCGACCGCCGGCGGCTTCGAGACCCCGTTCTACCGGCGCTACCGGGGTCTGCTGCTGCTCGGGCTGCGCCACCGGCTGGTGACCCTGGCGCTGGTCGCCGGCGTCTTCGTCGGCGCCATGGGTCTGCTCAGTCTGGTGCCGGTCATCTTCTTTCCGCCGAACGACCGGCCCGCCCTCACCGCCGAGCTGCGGCTGCCGACCGGCACGCCGCTGGCCGCCACCGAGGCGCTGGTCCGCGACGTCGAGGGGTTCATCGAGCGCGAGCTGCTACTGGCGCCCGAGGACGCGGCCGCCGGCGGTGAAGGGGTGCTCACCTGGGCGAGCTTCATCGGCGAGGGGGCGCCGCGGTTCATCCTGTCGTTCAATCCGGAGCAGGCCAGTCCCGAGTACGCGATCCTGCTGGCCAACGCCACCAGCCGAGCCTACGTCGACCACGCGGTGGCGCGGCTGCGCGACTACTGCTCGCGCTTCCCCGGTCTCAAGGCGACGATCGAGCCGCTGCCGCTGGGGCCGCCCTCCGAGAACCCGATCGAGGTGCGGCTGTCCGGGCGCGACCCCGATGCTCTCTTCGTCCTGGTCGGTGCCGTCCAGCAGAAGCTCGGCGAGCTGCCGGGGACGCGCTCGATCGGCGACGACTGGGGCGCCCGCTCCAAGAAGGTGCTGGTGCGGATCGACGAAGCGCGGGCGCGGCGCGCCGGGGTGACCAACCAGGACGTGGCGCTGTCGCTGCAGACGGTGTTCTCGGGGTTCGACACCACCGAGTATCGCGAGGACGACAAGGTCATTCCGGTGATTCTGCGCTCGGAGCAGGCGGCAGCCGGCCCCCATCAGGTGGGGAGCCTCAACGTCTTCGCCCAGTCGACCGGGCGCTCGGTGCCGCTCGCCCAGGTGGCCGACGTCGAGCTGGCCTGGCAGCCGTCCAAGATCCTGCGCCGCAACCGCCTGAAGACGGTGACCGTGGAGTCGGACCTCGAGCCCGGGGTGACCGCCAACGAAGTCAACCGCCTGCTGACCCCGTGGCTGGTCGAGACCTCGGCCGGCTGGCCGCTGGGCTACTCCTGGGAGCTCGGCGGCGAGCAGGAGGCCTCGGCCACGGCCAACGCCTCGATCGTCGAGCAGCTGCCGATCGCCGGCCTGCTCATCGTCCTGCTGCTGGTCGGCCAGTTCAACTCGCTGCGGCGCCCGGCCATCATCTTGATCACCATTCCGCTGGGGGTGATCGGGGTGGTCGTCGGGCTGCTCATCATGCGTTCCTACTTCGGGTTCATGACCCTGCTGGGGATCATCTCGCTGGCCGGCATCGTCATCAACAACGCCATCGTGCTGCTCGACCGCATCAAGATCGAAGTCGAGCAGAACGGCCTCAGCCCACAGCGGGCGGTGGTCGAGTCGGCCCAGCGGCGGCTGCGGCCGATCCTGCTGACCACGGTGACGACGATCGGCGGTCTGATCCCCCTCTACCTGGGTGGGGGTCCCATGTTCCGCCCGATGGCGGTGGCGATCATCTTCGGACTGGTCTTCGCCACCACCCTCACCCTGGGGGTGGTGCCGGTGCTCTACGCCGCCTTCTTCCGGCTGCGCTTCAGCGAGTTCGAGTACCGGGCCTGAGTCCCGCGGAGGGAGCCGGCCCGGGCGCCGCAGGGCAGCCCGGCGTCTCAGCGCCGCCGTCGAGGCGGCTGCAGGTCGCGGCGCGGCGCCACCGTGCCGTTGTACCAGGCGAGCAGCTCGTCGCGGTAGGTGGCGGCGGTCGGCGCGAAGGTCGGGTCGGCGCAGCGGTTGTCGAGCTCGTGGGGATCGCTCGCCAGATCGTAGGCGAAGCAGCGGCCGCGCGCCGGGTGCTTGAAGCGTGCGCGGTCGACGAAGAACTTGAGGTCGCCCTCGCGGAAACCGGTGAACCGCGGGAAGTCCAGGAAGAACTCCTGGAGCAGCCCGGGCCGGCCGCGGCCGAAGGTCAGGAAGTAGACCCGCCGCCGCTCGTCGGGCGCCCCCAGGAGGTCGCGGCCGGGGAGCGCCCCGGCCCCGAACTCCTCGACCGACGCGCCGACCGCGGCCAGCACCGTGGGGACGACGTCGACGTGCGAAACGTTCCCGGAGCGCCGCTGGACCGGCGCTCGCCGCCGCGGATCGTGGACCAGCAGGGGAACGTGCTGGGTCTCCTCCCACAGATAGACCGAGTGCTCGAAGAACAGTCGGTTGGCGAACTTCCGGGACAGGTAGAGGTGCTGGCCGAAACTCTCGCCGTGGTCGGAGGTGAGGATCAGCAGGGTGTCCTCGAAGACCCCCTGGGCCTCGAGCTGCTCGACCAGCCGCTCGATCAGCGAGTCCACGTATCGAATGCTGCGATCGTACGCGTCGAGCAACGGCTCCCGGCCGCGCCTCGCCATGCGGTCGAAGGCCCGCCGCCGGAGGGCGTCCGGATAGCGCCGCTCGCGGAGGGCGGCCAGCGCCTGACGCTCGGCCGGGGTCTCGCCGGTGAAGTCGATCTCGGCCGGCGCCTCGTAGGGCACGTGGGTGTCCGCGAAGTGCAGGAAAAGAAAGAACGGCCGGCCGCGATCCCGGTCGTCGAGGAACTCGAGGGCGTGAGCCAGGGTGGCCCCGCCCGGCCGTCGCAGCTGGCTGCGCATCAGGTCCCGTAGCACCCAGCGCAGCCGCGGCGGCCCGTAGTACTGGGGCATCTGGTCGACAAAACGGTCGAAGCCGCGGGTGTAGCCGAAGCGCCCCTGGAGCGTCCAGATCGACACCACGGCCGCGGTCTGATAGCCGCGCTCGCCGAGGAAGGTGGCCAGCGTCGGCGCTCCGTCGGGGATCTTCAGCCAGTTCATGATCGCCGACACCCGCTTGCGCACCAGCGGCTCGGGCGAGCCGCGGAGCAGCGTCTGCACTTCGTCGACCTCCTCGAGCGCCTCCTCGTCGAGCTGCTCGTCGGCCAGCTTGAAGACCAGGTCCTCGCCGCAAACCAGCACCCCGACCTGTTGCGGGTAGAGACCGGTGAGCATCGTCGAGTGCGAGGGATGGCAGGACGGCGCCACCGCGCTCATCCGCTCGAAGACGAAGCTGCCCGGCCGCTTCGCGAGCCGCTCCAGAAACGGCGTGGTCGGCCGCGGGTAGCCGTGAAGCGGCAGGTGATCGGCGCGCAGCGAGTCGATCGAGATCAGAACGACGTTGCGCAGGGGCTGCCGGGGGCGGGCGCCCTCGTCATCCGGAACGGCCTCTGCAGCCCCGGCGGCCAGGCTGCCAGCCGGGCCAGCGGGGGCGCCGCCGGCCGGGGCGGCAGCCAGCAGGACGAGCAGCCAGACCGGCGGCCACCGACGATCGTGGCGGTGGCGCCGGCCCACGTCGCCGATCCCGGCCTCAGCGCCCGCCGCCGGCGCCTGCCGCCCCGGCCCGGCTCAGGAGCGAGCGGCCGGTCATCGCCGCCGGCGGCTCCAGACCCATCAGCTCGAGGACGGTGGGGAAGACGTCGGCCAGCCGGCCGCCGGGGCGGAGCGAGGGGGACGGGTCGGTGGCGCTCCCAGCGGCGGCCCGCAGCTCGGGATCGACGACGATCAGCTCGACGTCGTAGGTGGTGTGGGCGGTGTGGGGGGCGTCGGTCTCGGGGTCCCACATCTGCTCGCAGTTGCCGTGGTCGGCGGTGACCACCAGCCGGCCGCCGCGGGCGAGTGTGGCCTCGACCAGCTCGCCGACGCAGCCGTCGATCGTCTCGACGGCCTGCACCGCCGCCTCCAGCTTGCCGGTGTGGCCGACCATGTCGGGGTTGGCGTAGTTGACCAGCAGGAACTCCTCGCAGTCGCCGGCGGCGAGGCGCTCGAGCACGAGGTCGGTGACCCGGCGGGCGCTCATCTCGGGCTGGAGGTCGTAGGTCGCGACCTGGGGCGACTGCGCCATCTCCCGCCGCTCGCCGGGAAACGGCGCGTCCCGGTAGTCGTTGAAGAAGAACGTCACGTGGGCGAACTTCTCGGTCTCCGCGCAGCGGAACTGACGCAGCCCCAGGGCGGCCAGATGGGCGCCGCCGATCGACTCCATCGGCGGCGGCTTGGGGAAGGCGACGGCGACGTGGGCGTTCAGCGCCTCCTCGTAGGCGGTCATCGTCACGTACTCGAGATCGAGCCGCTCGCCGCGGTCGAAGCCCCGCGCGCCGCCCTCCGGCGACGGCGGCACCGCCCCCTCGAACTCGGGCAGCACGAACGCCTTGGTGAGCTGGCGCGGCCGGTCGCCGCGGTAGTTGTAGAAGACCACCGTGTCGCCGTTGCGGATCCGCGACGCCTCGGGCTCCTCGCCCACCGTCCGCGGGGTCACGAACTCGTCCCCCTGCAGCCCGGGTCGGGCCGGCCGGTCGTAGTAGTCCTGGACCGCCGCGGCGGCGTCGGCGAAGGCCGGCGGCGCTTCCCCGCGGCCGGTCAGGCAGTCGTAGGCGCGCCGGATGCGCTGCCAGCGGTTGTCGCGGTCCATCGCCCAGTAGCGCCCGCAGACCGAGGCCACGCGCCCGACCTCGAGCTCGCCGCAGCGCCGCTCGATCCGCTCGACGTAGCCGCGCCCGGTGAACGGCCCGGTGTCGCGCCCGTCGGTGAAGAGGTGGAGATAGACCCGCTCCTGGCCGCGCCGCCGGCACAGCTCGAGGCAGGCGTACAGATGCTCGATCAGCCCGTGGACCCCGGCGTCCGAGGCGATCCCCAGCAGATGGACCGCACCGCCCGTCCGCCGCGCCCGCTCGACGCCCGCGGCCAGCGCCGGGTTCTCGTAGAACGAGCCGTCGCGGATCGCCTTGGTGATCCGCACCGACTCCTGGTCCACGATCCGCCCGGCCCCCAGGTTCTGATGCCCCACCTCGCTGTTGCCCATCGTCCCCTCGGGCAGTCCCACGTCCTCGCCGCTGGTCCGGATCAGCGTCCACGGGTAATCGCGCAGCAGCCCGTCGCAGCACGGCGTCGCCGCCAGCTTCAACGCGTTGAAGACGTCGTGCTCGGGATGCGGATTCCGCCCCCACCCGTCCCTCACCACCAGCACCACCGGCCCGGGCCTGCGCTCGCTCATTGCCGTCATAGTAACGGCTGCAGCCGCGCCGGCGCGGGCCCACCGTTGGTATCATCGCTGCATGCGCATCCGGCGCGGAGACCCCCGCTCCGTCCCTCTTATCCAGCTCTCCCCAGCCCCAGCCGGATGCGGAAGACCCGCCAACCTAGCGGCCCCCCTCGGAAGCTCGGGCGCCGGTGCGGCGATGGGGCGAGTGCGCCCGCCGGGCTGCCGCTTCACGGTGGCGGCTCGGTAGTGCTCATGCTGCGACGCCTGGCATCCGGCCTCCTCTACCTGCTGCTCTTCTGCATCCCGATGGGGCTTTTCCTGACCGAGCTCGGTGCCGGTGCGGCCTTCGCCGCCGGGCTCGACCCCGGGCGGCTGCAGTGGTCGCGGCTCGAGTACCGGGCCTCGAAGTTCGGGATCAGCTTGACCGCCGAGGTCGAGCTCGACGCGGTGCCGGCGGCGCAGGCGGCGGCGGCTTTCGTTTCGGCGGGCGGTGAGCGGGGGTTGGCGCCGCGGGGGCGGGAGACGCTGCGGATGGTGCTCGACAGCCGGCTGCCGGGGCGGGAGTCGACGGTCGCCTTCTGGTTCGAGCCCGACACCGCCGGCGCGCTGCAGCGCGAGCAGCTCGAGACCGGGCGCAAGGCGCGGCGCAACCGGCACAAGGTGGCGCGGTTCACCGGCGGCGGCGTCTTCAACGTGGTGCGGCGGCCGACCGACGGCGAAGTCGGGCTGCCCCACCAGCGCTGGAGCGAGGGCAGCGAGGACTTCCAGCGCTTCCAGGGTCTGGACGGGGCGGCGGTCACCGAGCCGGCGGCGCTGTTCTACGTCCTGGCGGTGGGCGGGCTCGAGCGGCCGGGCGACCGCGTGAGTCTGCCGATGATCTCCAAGGGCCGGCTGTTCCACGTCGACCTGGAGGTGGCGGGCAGCGAGCGGGTGCGGGCGGACTACCGGGTCGAGGGGCCGCAGGGACGGCAGGAGGTCGACGGCCCCGTGGAGGCCCTCCACGTGCGCTTGACGCCCCGACCGCTGGGCGGTGGCGGGAGTGAAGAGGACAGCGACGCCGTCTTCGAGTTCCTGGGTCTGCGCGGCGACGTCGACCTCTATCTCGATCCCGCCCTGCGGGCGCCGGTCCTGATCAGCGGTCAGCTCCGCTGGGTGGGCCGCGGCCACATCCGCCTGCAGCGGCTGGTCCGGCGGCCGGAGACGGGGTGACGACGGCGCGCCGCTGGCTCGCGCGCGGCTGGCTGTTCGGGGCGGCGCTCTGGGACCAGGCGGCGCGCGACCGCATCCTCATCCGCGCCTCCGGGCTGGCCTTCGCCTCGCTGCTGGCGGCGGTGCCGCTGGTGGCGGTTCTGTTCTCGTTGTTCTCGGCCTTCGGCGCCCTCGACGAGCTCAAGGCCCGGGTCCAGGAGCTCCTGTTCGCCCAGCTCCTGCCCACCCGGCAGGGGGAGATCGTTGCCTACCTCAACGAGTTCACCGAGAACGCCGGACGGCTGGGGCTGACCGGGTTCCTGTTCCTGGTCGCCAGCGCCCTGCTGCTGCTCGACGGCATCGAGTCCAACTTCAACGACATCTGGCACGCCCGCAACCGGCGGCGGCTGGTCAGCAAGCTCACCGCCTACACCTCGGTGCTGGTCTTCGGGACGCTGTTCCTGGGGGCCAGCCTGTCGCTCTCGGCGCGGGTCAAGACCCTGTTCTTCACCGGCGGCATCCTCGACCGTGCCCTCCTCGAACGCGGCCTGGTCCGCCGTACGCTCGACGCCTCGCTGCCGCTGGCGCTGACCGTGGCCGGGTTCCTGCTGATCTACCTGATCGTCCCCTATGCCCGGGTCAGGCTGCGCAGCGCCGCCCTGGGGGCGGTCGCCGCCGGGCTGCTGTGGGAGGTCGCCAAGCACGTCTTCGCCAACTCGGTGGGCCAATCGGTCCGCTACTCGACGATCTACGGCTCGCTGGCCGCCTTCCCGATCTTCCTGGTTTGGCTGTACGTGACCTGGGTGCTGGTGCTGCTCGGGCTGGAGATCGCCTTCACCCACCAGCATTTCGCGGCGCTCGAACGCCGGCTGGCGGCGGGCGGCGAAAAGGTACCCGATCCGCTGACCCTGGGTCTGCGTCTCTTCGCGCTCATTGCCCGCCGCTTCGAGCAGGGCGAGTCGCCGCCCACCAACGCAGAGGTGGCCGAGTCGAGCTTCGCCTCGCTCGAGGCGGTCGACGGCTGTACCGAGCGGTGGCTGGCGGCCGGGCTGCTGCGGCGGACCGGCGAGGCCAACGGCGAGGCCGGCGGCGGGCTGCTGCCGGCCCGGCCGCTGGCGCAGATCCAGGTGGCCGAGGTCACCGCCGCGCTGCTGGCCCAGGGCGGCGCGCCGCCGGTCGCCGAGCCGCTCGACCGCGAGGTGGACGCGCTGGTGCGGACCTACCGGGCGGCGGGCCGCGACGCCCTCGCCGGGAGGACGGTCCAGGACCTCCTCGACGCCACCCGGCCGGCCGCCGCGCGGCCCGCTAGTTCGCGGCCCGGCGGGCGCGCCGTCCCGGCACCGGCGGAGCCTCGAGACCCGGCCCGCACGCCGCCGCCAGCCGCGGCCAGACGGCCGGCACGGTGAAGCGCGCCACCTGCTCCTCGCTGACCGGCAGGCCGGCGGAGTTGCGCAGCCGCAGCAGCAGGGTATAGCTCTCCGCGGGGGAGAGCCCGTCGATCCACGGCAGCGCCACGTCGTAGGCGAAGCGCCCGGTGGCGAACGGGGTCTGCGGCACCGGGCTGGGCGTTCCCGGCTCGAGCTCCATGGCCAGCATCGCCGGGTCGGCGCCCGCCCGGTCGGCCCGCAGCTGGGCGCCGAGCTCGAGACTGTCGTCGAACAACAGGTCGCTGTAGAGACGCAGCTTCCAGCAGGGCTCGCCGGTCTCCGCCGGGGCCCCGGCCGGCGACCGCAGCAGCAGCTGCCCGGCCCGCAGCCGCGAGTCGGCGTCGCGGATGGCGTCGACGTTGCCCACCAGCTCGCCGCCGCGCCGGTAGCGGTAGCCGTGCTCGATGCCGTTGTCGGCGACCACCGGCCGCGCCATGTCGTCGGTGAAGGCCTCCAGGCGGTAGCCGACCCCGCCGCTCTCGACGCCGCCGGCGAAGCGCACCAGCAGCGCCTGGAGAAGCACCACGTCGGAGGCCCGCGAGTACATGTCGGCCAGACACTGCAGGCACTCGCCGGTCTCGCCGAAGCGCTCGAGACGGCGGAACTTCTTGACCATCGCGGCGGCCTTGATGAACAGGCTGCGGCTGTCGTGACGCGCCGGCCGCAGGCCCAGTCCGGCGGGGACCGTCGCCCGGCCGGGGTCGAGCAGGCGGTCGTAGTGGGCGCTGATGTGCCCCTCCCAGGGCGGCTGGCGGCCGTGCGAGCGCTCGCCGGGCATCCACCAGAAGCGTTTCTCCTTCGTGCTCCAGGCCAGCCGATGCTCGGGTCCCAGCAGCAGCGCCGCCAGCTCGCGCCACAGGGCGTCCTCGTCGGTCTCGGCGAGGCGCGCGATCTGCTCCCAGCCGAAGCTCAGGTCGAGGCTGATGGCCAGCCGCGTCGTGCCCTCGACCGCCTTGGCGGCCAGCTCGCGGAGCAGCGGTTGGCCGCCCTCGATGCCGAGGATGGCGTCGAGGTCGGCCGCCACCCGGTGGAGCTCGCGGCCGCTGGCGTAGCGGGCGACGACGCTGGTCTCGATGGTCAGCGCCAGGTCGCGCTCGACCGGTGGCGGCGGCTCGGCGTCGCCGCCGTCGGTCCCGCCCTCCCCGTCCGGCTCCCGCACCTTGACCTTGACCTGGACGTCGCCCTGCGAAGTGATGATCGAGCGCACCGTGTAGTCGCGGTTGCGGCCCATGGTCTTCTGCATCTGCTTGGTGCGGGCCCGCACCACCTCGCGCATCAGCCGGTCGGGGGTGCGGATCTGCTGGTTGGACCCCAGGTTGGTGCGCTTGACGTTGAACCAGTCGAAGAGGCTGACCTCGGTGCGGTTCTCCTTCTTGCGCCCGTCGCGGAACTCCGAGCCCAGGAGCGTCGCGCCGGCCGGCACCGCCGGCACCCGCCGCGGCGGCCTGAGCGCCACCCGGCCGCTTTGGTCGAGCAGCTCGTCGAGCGCCGCCCGCCCCTCGTCGGTCGCCAGGTCGATCAGGTAGGTGACGTCGGACTCGGTGTCGTCGAAGTTCTCGCGCCGCGCGTCCAGGAAGGTGTACCCCACCTTGAGGATGAACAGCCGCAGCTCGGGACGCAGGCGGAAGGGGATCTTCTCGTTGCCCGACGAGTAGGAGTCGCGGACCCGGACGAGCACCGTCCGGTTGTCGCCCTTCCGGATCGTGGTCTCGCGCAGAAAGCGGTAGAAGCGCTTGAAGCCGACCCGCAGGCCGCCCTCCCGGAAGCCGGCGCGCAGCGGCGAGAGGCCCAGGAAGGTGGTGTAGGTCACCGAGTCGCCGGGCGCCAGGGTGGGGTCGTCGGCGTCGAACAGCTCGGCGCGGACCGGCGCCCCGAGGTCGACGAACAGCACCACCGGCTTGGCGTAGCCCTCGAAGAAGTGCCGCTTGCGCTCGGTGTCGGCGAGCGCCGCGCCAAACGCCGCTGCCAGCCGGTCGGAGACGGCGCCGATGGCGGTGGCGGTCAGGTCCAGGACGTCGCTGTCGGGCGACAGCTCGCGCTCGCGGATGAAGGTCTTGAAGCCGCGGCCGGGGACGGCCCGCGGGCGCCCGCGGTCGGGCATCGCCCGCGGCGGCAGGGTGCGGGCGGCGGCCAGCACCACGCCGCCCTCGACCTCCACCCCGACGTCGACCGGGCCGACGACGTCGCGCAGGTAGTTCCAGCCGAACCGCACGCGGGTCACCGCCCGCTGCACCTGCCGGTAGCCGGACAGGTCGTCGGCGGTCAGGGTCGAGCCCGGCTCGAGATCGCCGTGCGACTGCACCACCCGGCGGTCGAAGTAGTTGTCCCAGTCGACGTCGACGGTGTCGAGGTCGATCCCCAGCCCGAGCTTGAGCGCCCCCAGGTCCTGGTACAGCGAGGTGTCGCGCTGCTGCTCGAACAGCCAGTTGTTCAGCCGCTCGACAAAGCTCCCCGCCCGCGGCCCCCGGAAGCTGCCGATCTCGAGCCACTCGGCGCTCGCCTCGAGCGACTCCGGGTCGGCAGGGACCTCGATCCGGATCGACTGGGCCGTGGCGTGTGTGATCCCGATGGAAGTCAGAACCAGGGGCAGAAGCAGAACAGGTAGGAGGGGGACTGCCCGGTGACCCTCCCGGAGGGCTGGGCGGCGGCGAGACGGTCCCTGGTGGAGGTTCGACCGCCCAGTTGTCCGGTTTCCGCCGCGGGGTGCGAGCGGTCCGCGCGGAGCGTGGGCGAGCGTGGCCATCGAGGGGAGGTGGTGAAGCGATCGGGCTGGGGCCGGCCCGGTGCGCCGCCGTGGAGGGGCGTGGCGGCGGGTCCGGTGCGGAGCGTAGGCGGGTGGCGGCGCGGCGTCAACGGAAGAGACGGGATGCCGGCCGCCGCGGGGCAGCGCCGGTCGCGGCGTGCGGAGGAGTGGACTGCTCCACCGTCGGCCGAGCGGGAGCGCTGGTAGCGTGAAGGTGTTGAGCGCACGAGCGACCGACGGAGGGCCCCTGCGCGGGCGCGGCTGGCGGAGGGCCGTTCTAGCTTCGGCCCTCGACAGCGGGCCGGGCTGGGCAAGGCTGCCGGTGCGCGGTGTCTGCATGGCGCCGTTGCTGCGCGACGGCGACCGGGTGACGGTGGCCTCCGCGAAGACCATCGAGCCGGGTCTGATCGTGGTGGCTGGCCCGCCGACCAGCGAGCCGGTCTGCCACCGGGTGCTGGCGGTCGGCGAGCGCGGCGTCGTCCTGGCCGGCGACCGCTCGCGCGCAGTCCTCGAGCTCCCCCGCGAGAGCGTCCTGGGCGTGGCACAGGCGGTCGACCGCGGCGGCCGCCGCCTGCGTCTCGACGCCCCTTGGCTGCGCCCGGCCGACCGCGCCCTGACCGCGCTCCACGAGTACACCTGGCGAGGGCACCGCCGGCGCCCCGGCTCACGCCGGGCCGCCGAGCTGCTGCGCCGCGCCCTGCTCCGTCTCCGCGCCCTGGCCTGGCTCACGGCGGGGCGGGCGTAGGGTCGGTTGCGGCGGCCGCGTCGTCCTCGTTACCGGAGCCCGAGGCCTTCCTCTTCCGCCGGCGACAGCTTGCGGGCGCTCCAGGTGCCGCCGCCCGGCCGGCCGCCGGTGACGTCGACCGCCGTCCACTGCCCGGTGATCTCGCCGGTCTCCTGGTCGAACTCGCCGTCCAAGGTCGCGTCGAACCCGCGGCGCGCGTCCACCCGCTCGAGGACGATCCGCCGCTCGACCAGCGTGCCGCGCAGCGACCCCTGGTCGCCGTTGCTCAGCCGGTAGGTGCCGCTGACCTCGGTCCCCCGCTGGCGCAAATTGGCCAGCCCGAACTCGCTGTCCGGCGAGATCTCCAGGCGCCAAAGCCCGTCGAGCCGCGCCGTCTCCACCAGCTCGCGGTTGCGCTGCCGCTCGATCTGGCTGCCCAGCTCCTCCAGGCGCTCCATCCGGCCGTAGAGCTGGCGCCGCAGCTCCGCCACCTCGCGGCTGCGGGCGTAGGCCGTCTCCCGCGCCGCCGCCAGCCGCTCCTCGGCCCGGCGCAGCTCCTCGACCGGCACCGCCTGGTCCTCCAGCGCCGCGTCCAGCGTCCGCTCCTCGGCCTCCAGCCGCCGCCGCGCCTCCCCCTCCTGAACCCGCGCCCGCGCGTACCGGGCCAGGTCCGCGTCCAGCAGCCGCGCCTCGACCACGAACGAGGCCTCGAGGACTGCCAGCAGCTCCTGGGCGGCCGCCGCCGCCGCCAGCGACAGCGCCACCAGAGCCCAGCCGGCTGCTCTCCGTCCCACGGGGAGATCGTAGCAAGGCGCGGGGTCGCGGGGGCCGACTCGCGCAACCGCGCCAGAAGGGGGCCCGCTCGGCCCGCGGGCGCCACGGCGCGGCGCAGGCGGCGCTGACGGCGGCTCTCGACGGCCTCGAGCCTTCGACGACCCGCCCGACTTTCGCCACGAGCTGCTAGACTGCGGGGTCGCCGGGGCGTGGCGCAGCCTGGTAGCGCATCTGCTTTGGGAGCAGAGGGTCCCCAGTTCAAATCTGGGCGCCCCGACCACGAGACGGCTCGCATCCGTCTCCCCGGCTGCCAGTAGCTCAGTGGATAGAGCGGCGGCCTTCTAAGCCGCGGGTCGGGGGTTCGAATCCCTCCTGGCAGGCCAGCTACAATAGGGGGGGTTCGGACTGGCCACAGGCCGGTTCATTGACTGGTGAGCGTAGCTCAATAGGTAGAGCGCTGGACTGTGGCTCCAGTGGTTGAGGGTTCGATCCCCTTCGCTCACCCCATCGTGCGCCCTTAGCTCAGCCCGGATAGAGCGACGGCCTCCGGAGCCGTAGGTCAGAGGTTCGAATCCTCTAGGGCGCACCACTCCCGCCTACGCTTGTTTCCTCGCAGCTCGCTCCAATGAGGCGGCCCGCGACGCTGTGCATTGGGCGACGGGTGAGCACCTCCGCGAGCCATCATCGACTGGCGAAACCGCGGACCAGCGGCCCCGACGGGCCCCACGGGCTCTGGCGCCTGTGCTGGCCCCTGTGCTACCATGGAAGCTCCGTTTGTTCCCATGGATCGACAATCTGAGGAAGGAGTTGGAGTGATGCGGATACTCGCCCGCCGCGGAGAGAAGCTCGTCCTGTTCCTCGCGCTATTGGCACTCGCTCTCGTGCCGCCGCATGCGCTGCAGGCGCAGCCAACGACCGCCGACGAGGAAAGCTCGGAGGCGGGTGAGGAGACAGCCGAGGCAGGTGAGGAGGAGCCGGCGGACGAGCTGATCGACGAGATCATCGTCACCGGCACGGCCGACGGAGCCGAGGTGCGCAAGTTCGACGCCAGCTTCGCGATCACGACGCTGCCCAGCGACGACATCGAGAAGTTCTCTCCGAAGAGCACGGCCGACCTGCTGAAGGTCGTGCCCGGCGTCTGGTCGGAGAGCTCCGGTGGGGTCTCCGGCGCCAACGTGTTCGTTCGCGGCTTCCCGGGCGGAGGCGACGCCCCGTATCTCACCGTGCAGATCAACGGCTCGCCGTTCTTTCCCCCACCGACCCTGTCCTTCCTGGAGAACACGACGCTGTTCCGCATCGACGAAACGGTCTTGCGCATGGAGGCGCTGCGCGGCGGCCCCAACCCGGTGTTCAGCAACGGTCAACCGGGACTGACCACCAACTTCATTCTCCGCGAAGGCGGAGAGGACACCGAGGGCTTCGTAAAGTACAGCACCTCGGACTACGAGCTGCGGCGCTTCGACGGCTACGTGAGCGGCAAGATCGCCGACGACTTCTACTACATGGTCGGCGGCTACATTTCGAGCTCGCCCGGCGTCCGAGACTCCGGCTTCAATTCGGACGAGGGCTTCCAGGCGACGCTCAATCTGACCAGGAACCTGGAGCGCGGGAAGATCAACTTCTTTCACCGCGAGACCGACGACAGCGGTACCTGGTACCTGCCGGTGGCCCTCAACGTGCCGGGCGTGGACAATGAATACAATCAGATCGGTGCCCTGAACCGGCAGCGCCGAATCCTGTTCGCCAACAACTTCGGCGATGCCTCGTTCGAGAATCCGCAGGCCAAGACCCTCGATCTGGGTGAAGGTCGTGGCTGGGACGGAGGGGTTACGGGAGGGTCGGTCGTCTTCCAGATCGCCGACGACTGGGAGCTGGTCGATCGATTCAGTTACACGTCCGGCGACGCGGACACCCTTGGACTCGTGCCGCAGGGCGGCGCGGTGCAGATCGGAGCGCTGCGCGCCAATCCGGCGCTCGATCCGGCCGCGGTGATCGTCGGGCCGATCACCGGCTCGGTGAGTGGTCGTGCGATCTCGGATTCCGAGTACATCCAGCAGTTCGGCGCGTGGGAAGTCCGCAAGGACATCGAGGCGTTCACCAACGACCTCGGCCTGACCAAGCAGTTCGACAAAGGCCAGGTGACGTTCGGCCTGTACTCCGCCAACTCGTCGACGGACGAGTTCTGGTCTCTGGGGAATCACAAGTACGAAGTCGTACAGGCGGGCGGCGAGGTGGTGACGGGAATCGCCTGCAACGACCCGGCGATCGACAGTTGCACGTGGAACTACGACATCGACGCGCGGGGTGACGCGACCACTCGAGCGCTGTACGCCGCGGTGACCTACGACGCCACCGAGCGATGGACCATCGACTTCGGCGTGCGCACCGAAAACCACAAGGTCGAGTACTCCGTCGACGAGGGCCTCGACGGCCTGGTGACGCTGGGACTCTCTTTCGACGAGACCGAGCTGTCGTGGACCGCGGCGGCGAACTACCTGATCAACGACAACCTCGGTGCCTTCGCCCGCATCAACAGCGGCAGCAAGATGCCGTACTTCGACGACTTCCGGGACAATCGGGACGCTTTTCGCGGCGGCAACCTCCTGATCCAGGAGGTCGACCAGCAGGAGCTCGGCCTCAAATGGGTCACCAACAAGCTCAGCGTCTATGGGACCGTGTTCCTCACCGAGGTGGATCCGACCTTCTTCATTGCGCTGACCGGAGCGGGGGCGGCGGACATCATCACCCAGGAGGCGATGGGGGTCGAGCTGGACGCCCTGTGGAACTCGGGCACGGGGTTCTACGTGACGTTGAACGCGACGATCCAGGATACGGAGATCAAGCGCGGCCCGAACGCCGGCAACGAGACCCAGCGTCAACCCGGCTGGCAGTTGCGGCTCACGCCCAGCTACTCCTTCCAGATGGGCAGGTCGTTCACGACGGTCTACGGCACGATCAGCGCCGTCGACGACCGCTGGGGAGAGCCGGAAAACGTCAACCGGTTGGACGGCTACGAGAAGATCGACCTTGGCGCGATCGTCAGCCTGAACGAGAGGTTCTCGGTTCACCTGTCGGTGGACAATCTCACCAACGAGGAGGCCCTGACCGAGAGCGATCCGCGCACGATCGCGGCGCCGAACGGCCGGTTCATCCTGCCGCGATCCGTGACCCTGGGTCTCGGGTACGGCTTCTGATCGGGCGCCCGGCTCGGCAGTCGCGCCCCGGCGGACGTATCTGAAAGCCCGGTCTTTGCGGTGCGCGGGAAAGACGGGTCTCGCCGCCTCGAAAGGCTTGCCGCGGCGGACCGCGGCGTGATCGTGCGCGCCAACAGGTGCGATATCCGCCCCGGCCGCCTCGCAACCGTCTTCAGGAAGCAGGGATGAATCGCTGGGTCGTCAAGATATCGCTGTTCCTCAATTATTTCGTCTTCGCGATACTGCTCAACAGCGTCGGCACGGTCGTCCTCCAGGTCCAGAACACGTACGGCGTCTCCGAGTCGTCGGCGGCCGTCCTCGAGGCCTTCAAGGACCTGCCGATCGCCATTACGTCTTTCCTGGTCGCCTCGTTCATCGTCAGGATCGGCTACCGGCGCGCGATGCTGCTGGCGCTGGGGTTCATCGCTTTGGTGGCGCTGATGATGCCGCAGCTGCCCACATTCTGGATGGCGAAGGCGATGTTCGCGGCGACCGGCGTCGGGTTCGCGCTCGTCAAGATATCGGTGTTCGCGACGCTGGGTCTGGTCACCGACTCGCGTCAGGAGCACGTCAGCCTGATGAACTTTCTGGAGTCGTTCTTCATGGTCGGCGTGCTGTCGGGGTACTTCATCTTCAGCGCCTTCGTCGACGACGCGGATCCCTCGTCAATGGGGTGGCTCGACGTCTACTGGGTGCTGGCGGCGATGGCGCTGGCGGCATTCGCACTGCTTTTCTGCGCGAGGATCGACGAAAGCGCGGCACACGTCGACGAGCCGGAAGGGCTGGCCGGGGAGTTCACCGGCATGCTCGAGCTCTGCATCCGGCCGCTGGTCCTCGTGTTCATTGCCAGCGCCTTCTTGTACGTGCTGATCGAGCA
>JBFGCA010000087.1:0-20598 GCA_041567315.1 Thermoanaerobaculia bacterium
GACGGGGTGATCTCCACCTCGGCGCTGGAGCTGGGGATAGACGTCGGCGGGCTGGACGCTTGCGTGCTGGTGGGCTACCCGGGGAGCGTGATGGCCACCTGGCAGCGCTCGGGGCGGGTGGGGCGGGCGGGGAACGAGTCGCTGACCGCGATGGTGGCGCTGCCCGACGCGCTGGACCAGTACTTCCTGGAGCACCCCGACGAGCTGGTGGGGCGCCCGTGCGAGCAGCTCATCGTCGACCCCGAGAACGAGCCGGTGACCCGCGCCCACCTCGAGTGCGCCGCCGCCGAGATGCCGCTCTCGAAGCAGCGCGACGCCGACTATCTGGCGCGCCACGCGCCGGTGGTCGGCGACCTGCTCCGCGAGCACCGGCTGGCCGAGGCCGCCGACGGCTCCGAGCTCTACGCCCGCCGCCGCCGCCCGCAGCGCGGGGTGGGTCTGCGCGGCGCCGGCGACACCTCGACCATCCTCGACGCCGGCAGTGGCCGGGTGGTGGGCACGGTCGACGGCGTGCGGGTGCTCCACGAGTGCCACCCGGGGGCGGTCTACCTCCACGCGGGACGCCAGTACCTGGTCACCGAGCTGGACCTCGAGCGCAGCAAGGTGCACGCGCGGCCGGTCCGGCTCGACTACTTCACGACCCCGCTGACCGAGAAGGAGACCCAGATCCTGGAGGTCCTGGAGGAGCGGCGCGAGGGGCCGCTCGCCGCCTGGCTGGGGCGGCTCGAGGTGACCGAGCGGGTGGTGGGCTACGAGCGCAAGCGGATTCGCGGTCGCGAGGTGCTCGACCAGCACGAGCTGGACCTGCCGCCGGTCTCCTTCGAGACGGTGGGCTTGTGGTGGGCGGCGCCGCGTGCCATCGAGGAGACCCTCAAGAGCCGGCGCGAGCACTTCATGGGCTCGCTCCACGCCGCCGAGCACGCCGCCATCTCGCTGCTGCCGGTACTGGCGGTCTGCGACCGCGGCGACGTCGGCGGCGTCTCCATCCCGCTGCATCCCCAGGTGCGCTGCGGCGCGGTCTTCGTCTACGACGGCCACGCCGGTGGCGTCGGCATCGCCGCCCGCGCCTTCCGCGAGCTGCCCGAGCTGCTCCAGCGCGTGCTCGCCCTCCTCGAGTCCTGCACCTGCGACTTGGGCTGTCCCTCCTGCGTCCAGTCCCCCAAGTGCGGCAACGGCAACCGTCCGCTCGACAAGGCCGGCGCGGCGCGTCTGATGCGCCTCCTCCTCGACCGCGAGGCCCCGCTCGCCGCCTGGGCCGAAGCGCCGCCCCCGCTGCCGCCGCGCGAGCGGACGGCCCTCGAGCTCGGCGGATCGCTCGTTGCGAGGTCGAGTCGGGCGCCCTCCGCGGTTCTAGGCGGTGAGCCGGTCCGACGGGTTTTCGAGGAGCCTTCATCAATGCGGGGCCCGTCGGCCGGCGCCCGCTTACCTGGAGCTTCTTCTCCCGTTCTTCCGTCGGTCGAATCCCCGTCTGGCGAGAGCCCGGCACCGTCGCCCCTCTCTCGTGCGCCCGGCCGTGTTCTTCCCCCGTTACCGGCACCCCGCACCGCGCTCCATCCGCGGCGGCCGCGGTCGCGGCACACGGTGCTGTTCGATCTCGAGACGCGGCGCTCGGCGGCCGAGGTCGGGGGCTGGGGGCGGGCCTACCGGATGCTGGTGGCGGTGGGGGTGGTGCTGCAGCTCGAGGAGGGCCGCTTCGAGACCTTCTTCGAGGACCGGGTGGGGGAGCTGATCGCCCGGATGGAGGCGGCCGACCTGGTGGTCGGCTTCAACGTCGAGCGCTTCGACTACCGGGTGCTGTCGGGATACACCGGGATCGACTACCGGCGGCGGCTGCCGACGCTGGATCTGCTCCAGGAGGTCCGCCGCGGGCTCGGCTTCCGCCTGGGGCTCGACCACCTGGCCCGCGAGACCCTCCAGGTCGGCAAGCAGGCCGATGGGCTGCAGAGTCTCGAGTGGGTGCGCGAAGGGAGGCTCGACCTGGTCGAGGCCTACTGCCGGAGCGACGTCGAGCTCCTCCGCGACCTGTATCTGTTCGGCCGGCGGATGGGCTACCTGCTCTACCGCGACAAGCAGGAGCGCAGGGTCAAGCTGCCGGTGGACTGGTAGGGGTCGGCTGCGGCGTGGCGCCTACGGCCCTTCGGCGCCGGCGGCCACCGCCTCGGCCGGCTCTTCGCGGGCCAGCACCTGCTCGAGCCGCTCGAGACCCCAGTCCAGCTCCCGGCGGGTGATGACCAGCGGCGGCGCCACCCGGATCACGTGGTCGTGGGTCTCCTTGCAGAGCACGCCCTCGGCGGCCAGTGCCTCGCAGAAGCGCCGCGCGCCCCCGGCCTCGGGATGGAGCTCGATCCCCGCCCACAGGCCGCGGCAGCGGACCTCGGCGATCCAGGAGGAGTCGAGGGCGTTCAGCCGCTCCAGCAGGTAGCCGCCCAGCTCGGCCGAGTTCTCGACCATGCCTTCTCCGGTCAGCGCCTCGAGCGCCGCCAGGCCGACGGCGGCGGCCAGCGGGTTGCCGCCGAAGGTCGAGCCGTGGTCGCCGGGCCGAAAGACGTCCATCAGCTCGCGGTCGGCGAGGAAGGCCGACACCGGGTAGAGCCCGCCGGAAAGCGCCTTGCCCAGGATCAGGCCGTCGGGCCGGATGCCCCCGTGCTCGAAGGCGAAGAGCTTGCCGGTGCGGCCGAGCCCCGACTGGATCTCGTCGAGCAGCAGCAGGGCGCCGGTGCGCTCGGTGATCTCGCGCAGCCGGCGCAGATAGCCGTCGGGTGGCAGCAGGACGCCGCCCTCGCCCTGGATCGGCTCGACCAGCACCGCCGCGACGCCGGGGTGCATCGCGGCCTCCACCGCCTCCGCGTCGCCGAACGGCAGCACCCGGAAGCCGGGGGTGAAGGGGCCGAAGCCGCGCCGGTACTGCGCTTCGCTCGAGAAGCCGACGATGGTGGTGGTGCGGCCGTGGAAGTTGTTGCTGAAGACCAGGATCTCGGCCTCGCCGTCGGGCACCCCCTTGACGGTGTAGGCCCACTTGCGCGCCGCCTTGATGGCGGTCTCGACGGCCTCGGCGCCGGTGTTCATCGGCAGCACCCGCTCGAAGCCGGTCAGCTCGCACAGCCGCTGGTAGAAGGCGCCCAGCCGGTCGTTGCGGAAGGCCCGCGAGGTCAGGCTCAGCCGGCCGGCCTGCTCGGCGAGCGCGGCGACGATCTTCGGGTGACAGTGGCCCTGGTTGACCGCCGAGTAGGCGGCCAGCCAGTCCAGGTAGCGGCGGCCGTCGACGTCCCACACCCACACGCCCTCGCCCCGTTCCAGCACGATGTCCAGCGGCAGGTAGTTGCGGGCGCCGTAGCGATCCTCGAGCTCGATCAGGTCGCGCGTCCTGGGCATGGCCAGCTCCTTCGGGAAGGTCGCCGGCGGGTCCGCCGACGGCAGCGTTCTACCACATTTCGGGCGGGCTTCTCGACGGCGCCCGTAGAATCGGGCGCCGTGAGCGGGAAACCGAAAGCGCCGGTGGAGGGTCCGCGCGCCGACGGCGGCTTCGACCCCTGGGGCAAGCAGCCGTCCCGGCCCGAAGTCGGCCGCTTTCTGGCCGGCCCTCAGCGCCGCTCCTCGGAGCTGGCGCGGGTGCTGCGGATCGGCGCCGAGTTCATCCGCGGCTTCCGCGCCTTCCACCGGCTGGGTCCGTGCGTCACGGTCTTCGGGTCGGCGCGCTTCGCGCCCGGGCACCGCTACTACGAGCTGGGGCAGGAGGTCGGCCGCCAGCTGGCGCTGGCCGGCTTCGCGGTGATGACCGGCGGCGGGCCGGGGATCATGGAGGCGGCCAACCGCGGCGCCCGCGAAGGCGGTGGGCCATCGCTGGGCTGCAACATCGAGCTGCCCCGCGAGCAGCGGCCCAACCCCTATCTCGACCGCTGGCTCGACTTCCGCTACTTCTTCGTGCGCAAGGTGATGCTGGTCAAGTACTCCTCGGCCTTCGTCATCCTGCCCGGCGGCTTCGGCACCATGGACGAGATCTTCGAGACCGCCACCCTGGTCCAGACCGGCAAGATCGAGCGCTTCCCGCTGGTGCTGATGGGGAGCGACTACTGGCAGGGCCTGCTCGACTTCCTGCGCCACACCATGGCCCGGCAGGGCACGATCTCCCCCGAGGACCCCGGCCGCTTCACGGTCACCGACTCGCCGGCGGAGGCGGTGCGCCGCATTCTCGAGGAGGCCACCGGGCGCCAGGGGCTGGTCTGGGAGCGGCTCCGCCGACGCCGCCCGGCGGTCGAGCGCGGCGCCGGCCCCTGAGCGCGATGGATGGCCCCGGCCCGGTGGCTCGCCTCCAGGTGCTGGCGGCCGCGCTCCTGTTCTCGACCGGCGGCGCGGTCATCAAGGCGGTCTCGCTCAGCGGCTGGCAGGTCGCCTGCCTGCGCTCGGCGGTGGCGGCGACGGCGCTGTGGGTCATGCTGCCGGGGGCCCGGCGCCGCTGGACCGGCAGCACGTTGCTGGTCGGGGTGGCCTACGCCGGCGCGCTGATCACCTACGTGCTGGCCAACCGGCTGACCACCGCCGCCAGCACCATCTTCCTGCAGTCGACGGCGCCGCTCTACCTCCTGTTCCTGGGGCCGTGGCTGCTGCGCGAGCCGCTGCGCCGCCGCGATCTGCTGTTCATGGTGGCGCTCGCCGCCGGGCTGGCGCTTTTCTTCGCGGAGCCCGATCCGCCGAGCGCCACCGCCCCGTGGCCGCTGGCCGGCAACCTGCTGGCGGCGCTGGGCGGCGTCTTCTGGGCGCTGGCGCTCACCGGGCTGCGCGCCATGGGCCGCGAGGGGGCACGACCCGGGGCGGCGGAGAGCGCGGTGGTCGCCGGCAACGTCATCGCCCTGGTGGCCTGTCTGCCACTGGCCTGGCCGGTCTCGGGCGCCGCGGCCGCCGACTGGCTGCTGATCGGCTACCTGGGGGTGGTCCAGATCGGGCTGGCCTACGTCTTCCTGACCCGCGGCCTCCGGCGGGTGCCGGCGCTCGAGGCCTCGCTGCTGCTGCTGATCGAGCCGGTCCTCAACCCCCTGTGGGCCTGGTGGCTCCACGGCGAGCGGCCGGGCGGCTGGGCGCTGGCCGGCGGTGCGCTGATCCTGACCGCCACCGCGCTCCACACGCTGGGAGCGTTCCGGCGGCGCGGGCGGTAACGGTCCACTAGGTCGCCCACAACTCGCGGCCGACCGGGCAGTGGAGGTCGCGGCGCCGCTCGAGGTCCTGCTTGACCCGGACCTTGAACTCACCGGGGTCGCCGTCGGCCCCCAGGGCCTGCTTGTAGGCCGCGATGTCTACCGCCTCCAGCGCCAGGCTCAGCGTCTTGAACGGCCGCGGCAACCACTGGCCGGGCGCCTGGACGTGGTGCAGGCCGCCGCTGTAGGCGATCAGCATCTGCCCGCCGTCGAGCGAGCGCAGGATGTCGGCGATGCCGCCGCGCACCGTCATCGGCTGGCCGTTCTTGTCCAGGCCGTCCTCGCGCTTCATCCGCCCCTCGGGGAGGATGATCACCATCGCGTGCGAGTCGACGCCGTCGAGCACCGCCTGCCAGGTGTGGTCGGCCTTGCGGGTGATGGGCACCACGTTGGCGGCCAGCAGCTTGATGAAGCGCCCCACCAGCGGCCGCTCCATGGTCTCGTCGGCGGCCGGCACCAGCGCGTGCGAGGCGATCCGCCACAGGAAGCGCGGCGGCACGGCGCCGACGAACAGCCACTCGAACAGGCTGGTGTGGTTGAGCAGCGCGACGACGCGGTACTCGTCCCACGGCGCGGCCCCCTCGGGCAGCCCGATCCAGGTCACCCGGAAGCGGTAGAAGAGGTGGGCCGCGGCCTTGAGGACCAGCAGCAGCAGGTAGTTGGCGAACCGGCGCAAGGCGGTCGGCGCTCCGGGGAGGGACGGCCGGGGAGCGAGCAGGCGGAGTCTCTCACAGGCGGGGGAGCTGGCGCCTTCATTGCGCCAGCCCGCCAACGGGACCACTTCTACCGACCGGCTGCAGCCTCTCCTCGCGGGTAAGATATCGCGCATGCTGGCCATCGATCTCGCGGGGAAGCGGTACCTGGTGATGGGCGTCGCCAACAAGCGCAGCCTGGGGTGGGCGATCGCCGACAAGCTGGCCACGGCGGGGGCGCAGCTCGCCTTCACCTACCAGGCCGAGCGGCTGCGCGACGAGCTGGAGAAACTGACCGCCGAGCTGCCCGGTGCGCTCCTCTACCAGTGCGACGTCACCGTCGAGCAGGAGCTGACGGCGACCTTCGAGGCGCTGCGCTCGGAGTGGGACGCCCTCGACGGCATCGTCCACGCCATCGCCTTCGCGCCCCGCGAGTCGATGGAGGGCCGCTACCTCGACACCCGCCGCGAGGACTGGCTCACCGCGCTCGAGGTCTCGGCCTACTCGCTGGTGGCGGTGGCGCGGCACGCCGAGCCGCTGCTCGCCGAAGGCGGCGCGCTGGTGACCCTCACCTACTACGCCTCCGAGAAGGTCGTGCCCAAATACAACGTCATGGCCATCGCCAAGAGCGCCCTCGAGGCCAGCGTGCGCTACCTGGCCTTCGAGCTGGGTCACAAGGGGGTGCGGGTCAACGCCGTCTCGGCCGGACCCGCCCGCACCGTCGCGGCCCGCAGCATCCCCGGCTTCCTCAAGATGTACAAGAAGTTCGAGGGCACGGCGCCCCTCGGCCGCCACATCACGCACGACGAGGTCGGCCAGCTCGGCGCCTTCCTGCTCTCCCCCCTGGCCTCCGGCATCACCGGCGAAGTGGTCTACGTCGACGCCGGCTACCACGTCATGGGCATGGACCTCTCCGAAGAGCGCTCCGGCTAGCGCCGGCCCGCCGCGGTCACGCTTCTCCGCGGTATTGCAGGTTTTTTCGGGTGCCCCGCGACCTCGCTCACCGGAAATCGTGGCTGGGGGCGGCGGCGAGGTCGGTGAGGCTCCAGAAGCGGTCGGCGCGGACGGAGAGGGTGCCGTCGCGTTTCTGGAGGACGCCTTCGACCATCAGGCCGGGGGAGCCGACGATGGTGCGGCGGTTTTTCTGGAGGAGGTCGGGGGTGACGATGGCCTGGGACATGCCGGTCTCGTCCTCGAGGGTGAGGAAGAGCATGCCCTTGGCGGTGCCGGGGCGCTGGCGGACGATGATCGAGCCGGCGGTGCGGACGCGGGCGCCGTCGGCGCGGGTGGCGAGCGCCTCGGCGGGGAGCACCCGCAGGCGGTCGAGGGTGCGGCGCAGGTGGGAGACCGGATGGCGGCCGGTGGTCATCCCGGCGCCGGCGTAGTCGGCCAGGGTCTCTTCGAAGGGGGTCATCTCGGGGAGCGGGTGTGCGGGCCGACCCGCGGTCGGTGAGGGGACGGGCGGCACGGAGCGGGAGCGGGTCCGCCGGCGCGATGGGGCGGGCACCGGCAGGTCCTCGGAGCCTTCACCCGCCAGCAGCGGGCCCGCCGGGCGGGCGGCGCGGGCGGCCTGCCAGAGGGCGGCGCGGCGGCTGAGGCCCAGCGAGCCGAGGGCGCCGATCTCGGCCAGCACGTCGAGCTCCTCGCCGCGCAGCCGGCAGCGGCGCGCCAGGTCGTCGACCCCGGCGAAGGGGCGCCGCGCCTGCTCGCGCTCGATGGCCTCGCCGGAGTCACGGCGGAGCCCCTTCACGAACCTCAACCCCAGCCGCGCGGCGCCGGGGGGCCCGTCTGCGGCGTTGGCTTCCTTGTCTTCCCAGCGGCATTTCCAGCCGGAGAAGGCGACGTCGACGGGGCGGACCTCGACGCCGTGGCGCTGGGCGTCTTTGACCAGGGTGGCGGGGTGGTAGAAGCCCATCGGCCAGGCGTTGAGCAGGGCGATCAGGAAGGCGGTGGGGTGGTGGCGCTTGAGATAGGCGCTGGCGTAGGCGATCAGCGCGAAGCTGGCGGCGTGCGACTCGGGGAAGCCGTAGAGGGCGAAGGAGGTGATGGCGTGGACGATCTCCTCCTGGGCGCGGCCGGTGATCCCGCGCTCGCCCATGCCGCGGCGCAGCTTCTCTTCCAGCCCGGCCATGCGCTCGGCCGAGCGCTTGAAGCCCATGGCGCGGCGCAGCTCCTCGGCCTCGCCGCCCGAGAAGCCCGCCGCCGTCATCGCCACCCGCAGGATCTGCTCCTGGAACAGCAGCACCCCCAGGGTGCGCTCGAGGATCGGCTCCAGGCAGGGGTGGGGGTAGGTCACCCGCTGCCGCCCCTGCCGGCGCTCGAAGTAGGGGTGGACCATGCCGCCGACGATCGGTCCGGGGCGGATGATCGCCACCTGGATCACCAGGTCGTAGAAGCGGCGCGGGGCGTTGCGCGGCAACGAGGCCATCTGGGCGCGGCTCTCCACCTGGAAGACCCCCACCGTGTCGGCGCGGCGCAGCATGGCGTAGGTCTCGGGGTCGTCGGCCGGCAGGTGGGCGAGGTCGAGCCGCACCCCTTCGTGGGCGCGGATCAGCGGGATCGCCTCCTCCAGCGCCTGCAGCATGCCGAGCCCCAGCAGGTCGACCTTGATGATCCCCAGGTCGGCGCAGTCGTCCTTGTCCCACTGCACCACCACCCGGCCCTCCATGGCGGCGGGCTCGAGCGGCACGATCTCGTCGAGCCGCCCGGCGGCGATGACGATGCCCCCGGAGTGCTGGCCGAGGTGGCGGGGCAGGTGATGGATGCGCCGCCACATCTCGCCGAACAGCCGCACCCGCGGCTCGCCGGGGTCGAGACCGGCTTCGGCCAGATCGGCATCGAGCGATCTGGGGTCACCGCGGCTGGTGTCGTAGCCCCAGCTGCCGAGCTGTTTGGAGAGCCGGTCCACCTGCGCCGGCGAGTAGCCCAGCGCCTTGGCCACCTCGCGCGCCGCCGAGCGGTTGCGGTAGGTGATGACGTTGGCCGTCATCCCGGCGCCGTGCGGGCCGTAGCGGCCGTAGACGTACTGGATCACCTTCTCGCGCTGGTCCCCGGAGGGCAGGTCGAGGTCGACGTCGGGCCACTCCCCCCGCTCCTCCGACAGGAAGCGCTCGAACAGCAGACCCATCTTCACCGGGTCGACGGCGGTGATCGACAGCGCGTAGCAGACCGCGCTGTTGGCGGCCGACCCGCGGCCCTGGACCAGGATGCCCTGGCGCTGGCAGAAGCGGACGACGTCCCAGACGATCAGGAAGTAGCCCGCCAGCTCGAGCTTCTCGATCATCGCCAGCTCCTTTTCGAGCTGCGCCTGGGCGGCGGCGGTCAGCGGGCGGAAGCGGCTGCGGGCGGCGTTCCAGGTGACGTGCCGCAGATAGGAGATGGGGGTCTCGCCGGGTGGCAGCGGGTACTCCGGGAAGCGGTAGCCCAGGTTGGCCAGCGTGAAGTCGAGCCGCTCGGCCAGCTCGGCGCTCGCCGCCAGCGCCGCCGGCAGGTCGGCGAACAGCTCGCCCATCTCGGCCGCACCCTTGAGGTGCCGCTCGCGGTGGGCGGCCAGCAGCCGGCCGGCGGCGTCCAGGTGGGTGTGTTCGCGGATGCAGGTCAGCACGTCGCCCAGCCGCTTGTCGTCGGCCCGCGCGTAGCGCACCCCGTTGGTCGCCACCACCGGCAGCCGCAGCCGCCCGGCCAGCTCCAGCAGCACCCGGTTGCGGTGCTCCTGCCGCCGCCGCCGGTGGCGCTGCAGCTCGACGTGGAGGCGCCCGCCGAAGACCGCCGCCAGCCGCTCGAGCCGCTGCCGGACGGCCTCGACTCCGCCCTCCTCCAGCGCCCGTGCCAGCGGCCCCTCGCCGCCGCCGGTGAGACACCACAGCCCCCCGGCGTGCTCCTCGAGCAGCCGCCAGCCGGCCCGCGCCTCGCCCTTGGGCCGGTCGCGGGCGGCGGCGGTGAGCAGCCGGCAGAGGTTGCGGTAGCCGGTACGGCCCGCCACCAGCAGCGACAGCCGGGTCTCCCGGGCGGCCTCCAGCCGGCCGCCACTCGCCCCCTCCTCCTCGAACACCAGCTCGGCGCCGACCATGGCCTTGAGCCCGGCCTGGCGGGCCGCCTGGTAGAAGCGCGGCGCGCCGTAGACCCCGTTGCGGTCCAGCAGCGCGACCGCCGGCAGCTCCAGCTCGGCGGCCCGCGCCACCAGGTCCTCGGGCAGCGAGGCCCCGCGCAGGAAGGAGAAGGCCGAGGCGGCGTGGAGCTCGGCGTAGGGGAGCGGTCTGCCCCGCCCGCCGTCCCGCCGCGGGTAGCGCCGCCGACGGAGTTGCTCCTTGCGGGCCCCCGGCGAGAGATACCCTGGTGCCGGCCCGGCGCCCTCCTGCGGATGGCCGGTGACGCCGCCGGCGTCCTCGCCGCCGAGGGGCACCGGGCCACGGCGCCGCGGCGAGCCGGGCCAGCGCTCGTCCTCGGGCTCCAGGGGGAGACCGTCGCGGCGGCGGGCGTCGTCGAGGTTCGAGGCCTCCGGCTTCTCGTCCCCGGCGCCGGGCTCACCGGTCGGCGAGTAGGTCCGCTGGCGCAGGCGCTCCTTGCGCGCTCCCGGGGAGGTGCGGAGCCAGTCGAGGCTGTAGCCGAAGTTGCGGGAGGGTGGGCCGAGGGGTGGGGTGCGCTTGGCCATTGCGAGCGGGGAGGGGCTGAACATGATAGGCGTAAGTAAAGCGTAAGTCAATGATGCAATGCGATGCGATGCGTGCGCTGCGCGGCCGTGGCGTGGGTCAGTTGGAGGGTTGGTGGCGAGGGGCCGACCGGGGCGGGGCCCGCCTGGGACCGGAGCCGGCCCTGAAGAACTTCACGGGGGAGGGCCGGCTCCTCCTGTCCGCCTTCGCGCTGCACGGTTGGTTGATCTTCGACGGTCTGCGCAAGCGCTTGGCTCCAGGCCCCTGTCGCGCCCCGCCCCGGCCGGCCTGGACTCTCACCTGGAACTGACCCACTCCAGCGCGGAGCTGGTGGAGCGAACTGCTAAGGCTGCTCGGTCCTTCTACCTGGATCTGACCACAGTGGGTCGCGGAGGTCGTCACCCTTTCGAGCAAGGGAAAGGAAGAACTCACTTCTGATTTGGGATCTCCAGCAATCCTGCGGGGCGTGTGCGGACGGCCCAAGGAAGAGGAGGGTATGAAGCACGGGCCGAACGTGTGGACAGGTGCAGCTGTATGCTGGCCGCAGAGGAAGGGCAGGTGAGTTCTCGACTTGGCTGGGTGGCGACCGTCGCTTTGCTGGTGGCGAGCGGCGCGTGGGGCGCTCAGGAGGACGGCAGCGGGGTGGCAGGCTCCGCGGCCGAGCGGGCGGCGCATCTCAAGGTGCAGTTGCCGGGGGCCGAGGAGGAGGTGGACCTGGAGCGGGGGGAGAGCGGCGGGCTCGAGTTCGTGGTGGCGCTCCACGACGGGCGGCGGCTGCGGCTCGACCCGGAGGCGTTCGCCGCCCTGGTCTACCGCGAGCAGGGCCGGTTCACCTGGTGGAACCGGCTGCTCAACGTCACCTCCCCGATCGGCGTCGCCTGGGTCGGCCTCGGCTTCCTCGGCCAGCTGCTCTTCAGCGGCCGGATGCTGGTCCAATGGCTGGTCAGCGAGCGCGAGCACCGCTCGGTGGTGCCGCCGGTCTTCTGGTGGCTGAGCCTCGCGGGAGCCTCGATGCTCATCGTCTACTTCGTCTGGCGCAAAGACATCGTCGGCACCGTCGGCCAGGCCACCGGCTGGGCCATCTACCTCCGCAACCTCTGGCTCATCTACCGTTCCGGGAGCCGCTCCCCCGGGGACCTCGCCCCGCAACCACCACCTCCACCTCGGACCTCGTAACCCCCCGACTACGCTCCGCGCCGCCAGAGCCGTTCGCGCGGTGGGTCAGTTCCAGGTAAGAGTCAAGCCGGCCGGGGCGGGGTGCGACAGGGGCCTGGAGCCGAGCGCCTTGCGCGGACCCGCGAAGGTCAAACGCCGTCCCGCGCGAAGGCGGACAGGAGGAGCCGGCCCTCCCCCGGGAAGTTCTCCAGGGCCGGCTCCGGTCCCAGGCGGGCCCCGCCCCGGCCGGCCCCTCGCCACGACCGCTCATACTGACCCACCGCTCGCCGTCACTCCGCGGTGTCATCCCCCGCGCTTGCAGTCCAGCCCCCCGAGGCCCTACCCTGTGCCGCGTTCTTTTCGAGGAGGAAGCCATGCGCGTATCGACCCCAAACAGGTCTGGCTGGGCGCTCGTCTGTCTCGTGCTGCTGGCCGCCGCCGCCCCGGCGGTCGCCGCCGACGAGGAGCCCACGCCCTGGGACCACCTCCAGTGGCGCAACGTCGGCCCGGTCAACATGAGCGGCCGGGTGACCGACGTCGAGGGCGTGCCGGGCAATCCGAACGTCGTCTGGGTGGGCGCGGCCTCGGGCGGGGTGTGGAAGACCACCGACGGCGGACTCACCTTCGCGCCGGTCTTCGACGACCAGCCGATCGCCTCGGTGGGCGACCTGGCGCTGGCGCCCTCCAACCCCGACGTGGTCTACGTCGGCACCGGCGAGTCCAACGTCCGCAACTCTGTCTCCTTCGGCAACGGCGTCTATCGCTCGCCGGACGGCGGCGCCACCTGGCGGCGGGTGGGGCTCGAGAAGACCCGCCACGTCTCGCGGGTGCTGGTCCACCCGAGCGACCCCGACACCGTGTGGGTTGGAGCGCTGGGGAGCATCTACGGACCCGCCGCCGAGCGCGGGGTCTTCCGCTCGACCGACGGCGGGCAGAGCTGGCAGAAGACGCTCTACCTCGACGAGTGGCACGGGGTGGCCGACATCGACCTCGACCCCACCAACCCCAACGTGCTCTACGCCGCGCTATGGCGCTTCGAGCGCAAGCCCTGGACCCACCGCAGCGGCAGCGAGGAGGGCGGGGTCTGGAAGTCGGTCGACGGCGGCGCCACCTGGACCGAGCTCGAAGAGGGCCTCCCCAAGCTGGCCGGCCGGCTCGGGGTCAAGGTGGCGCCGTCCGACCCGCAGGTGGTCTACGTCATCGCCGAATCCGACGAGGGGACGCTCTTCCGGTCGGCCGACCGCGGCAAGAAGTTCGAGAAGGTCTCCGAGGACGTCGAGATCGTCTCGCGCGGCTTCTACTACACCGACCTGCGGGTCGACCCGGTCGACGAGGACCGGGTCTACGCGGTGGCCAGCCGGCTGTTCGTCTCGCCCGACGGCGGCAAGACCTTCACCCGCATCTCGCGCAGCACCCACATCGACTTCCACTCGCTGTGGATCGACCCGCTCGACCCCGACCGCATGTGGCAGGGGCAGGACGGCGGGGTGGCGGTCTCCTACGACCGGGGACGCACCTGGGAGCCGATCCGCAACCTGCCGATCGGCCAGTTCTACCAGGCCTTCCACGACGACCGGCGGCCGTTCTACTTCGTGGGTGGGGGACTCCAGGACAACGGCACCTGGTACGGCCCCAGCCGCACCCGCGAGCCGGCCGGCATCCTGCCCGACGACTGGCGGATGATGAGCTTCGGCGACGCCTACTGGGTGGTGCCCCATCCCCAGATCGAGGACCTCTTTCTCTCCGAGTCGCAGGCCGGCGGCATCGTGCGTACCGACATGCGGACCCGCCAGCAGCTCGACGTTTCGCCCCAGCCGCGGCGCAACGACGGCGGGCCGGTCGGCGAGCTCGAGTACCGCTTCAACTGGAACAGCCCCATCGTCGCCTCGCCCCACGACCCGCTGACCGTCTATTTCGCCGGCAACGTGGTCTTCAAGAGCACCGACTTCGGCGACACCTGGCAGGTGATCAGCCCCGACCTCACCACCGACGACCCGGCGAAGCAGGGCGAAGCGGGCGGCCCGGCCTGGACCGAGAACACCACCGCCGAGTACCACTGCACGCTGATCAGCTTCGCCGAGTCGCCGGCCCGCGCCGGGGTGCTGTGGGCGGGCTCGGACGACGGCCTGGTCCAGGTGTCGACCGACGGGGGCGCCAGTTGGACCGACGTCACCCGCAACCTCCGCGGGCTGCCCCCGCACTCGCCGGTCTCGCATCTCGAGCCGGCGCGCGGCGAGCCGGGCACCGCCTGGGCGGCCTTCGACCGTCACATGCTGGACGACTTCGGCCCGCACCTCTACCGGACCACCGACTACGGCGCCAGCTGGCGGCGGCTTCCGGCCCGCGGGCTGCCGGACGAAGGCTGGATCTGGGCGCTGCGGCAGGACCCGAGCGCCGCCGGGCTGCTGTGGGCCGGCACCGAGGTCGGTTTGTACCTTTCCCGCGACGGCGGTGAGAGCTTCGAACGGATGCACCTCGAGAACCTGCCGGCGGTCGCGGTCCACGACGTGCTGATCCACCCGCGCCAGAACGACCTGATCCTCGGCACTCACGGGCGGGCGATCTGGATCTTCGACGACGCGACCCCGCTCCAGCAGTTCGGCCCCGAGATCGCGGAGCGCGCGGCGCACCTTTTCCCGGTGCGGACCGCGCTGCGCTTCCCGCAGCGCTTCACCCGCTACGGCCTGGGCGACAAGAGCCACCGCGCCCCCAACCCGCCGGACGGCGCGCCGATCACCTACTACCTGAAGGAGGAGCTGGAGGAAGCGGAGGCCGATGGAAAAGAAGGAGACCGGTCGGCGACGGACGAGAAGAAGGCAGCCAAGGAGAATGACCAGGCCGAGGAGCGCCTCCAGATCGCCATCCTCGACGGCGAGGGTGCGGTGATCCGCACCCTGGACGGTGACGAGCTGGGCAAGAAGGCGGGGCTCAACCGGGTGGCCTGGGACCTGGCGAGGGACCCGCCGCGGGCGCGGAAGGACGAAAAGCCCGAGCGCGGCGAGTTCGGCGGTCCGCCCCGCGGCCCGATGGTGCTACCCGGCAGCTACACCGTGCGTCTCACCCTCGACGGCGAGAGCCTGACGCAGCCGGTAGAGGTGGCGGTGGACCCCACGGTCGGCGCCGACCCGGAGGCCCTTGCCGCCCAGTTCGAGGTGGCCTCGCGGCTGACGGCGCTGCGCTCGGCGGTCAACGACGCGCTTCGCGGGCTCGACGCGCTGGCCGCCCAGGTGGCGGCCCGGCGCGAGGCGGCCAAGCTGCTGCGCCGCGAGCTGCCCGCGGAGCTCGAGACCGCCCTCGACGAGCACGCCGAGGCGGCAAGGGAGATCCTCGGCCGGCTGGCTCGCGCCGAGGACAAGCCGCGCTGGAGCCAGGGTCCGCGGCTCATCGAACGGCTGGACGGTCTGTTCTCGGACGTCGACGGGCAGTTCGCGGCGCCCACCGGGGCCCAGACGGCCTACTTCGCCGAGCTCGAGACCGAGGCGGGCGAGCGGCTGGGCGAAGTGGACCTGCTGTTCGGCGAGGGAGTGGCGGCGCTCAACGCCGTCCTCGAGGCCCACGGCGTGCCGCCGGTGATGGCTCCGGGGCCGGTCGCCTCCGGCGCGGGCGGGCCGGCCGCGGCGCCCTGAGCCCTCCTGACGGCGGTCGCGATCGCTTCGCGTCCGCGAGTGGCGGCAGCGGCGGCGGTCTGCCCGTCTCGAAGGTCCGGGGTTGAGATTGCACAGCGCCCGGCCGCGGCGGTCTGGCAACCTCGGCGCTCGGAGGACCTGCCAATGCCGACCACCATCAACGGGATCGGGACCCGATACGCCGGCCGCAAGAACCTGGAGACGCGGGTCGGGACCTGCGAGCACTGCGGCCGCGAGGCCACGCTGTCGTCCTACGACACCCGGCTGGTCTTTGCCGTCCTGTTCATCCCCGTGGTGCCGCTGGGGCGCAAGCGGGTGTTCGAGGAGTGCTCGCGCTGCCACCGCCACCGGGCGATGCCGCTCGACGCCTACCGCGCCTTCCAGGAGGAGACCCTGACCCGGCTCGAGGCCGAGCATCGGCAGGCGCCCGAGAACGCGGCCGCGGCCCTGGCCTACAACGCCGCGCTGTTCGAGTTCCAGCGCCACGAGGAGGGAGAGCGCCATCTCGAGACCCTGGCCGGCAAGTTCCCGCGGGAGGCCGAGGTGCAGTTCTACCTGGGCGGAGTCCACGAGCGGAGCGGGCGGGCCGAGGAGGCCGACCGCTGCTTCGACCGCGCCTTCGAGCTTGATCCGTCGCGGCCCGAGGTGCGGCGCGCCAGGGCCGTCCAGCTGCTCGAGCGCGGGCAGCTCGGCGAGGCGCGGTCGCTGCTGCTGGGCGCCGGCGCGCCGGCCGAGCAGGACCCGCAGGTCCTCTTCCTGCTGGCCCGCGCCTTCCAGGACCGGGCCGACCACCTGACCGCGCTGATGGTCTTCGAAGAGCTGGTCAAGGGCTACCCCGAGCTGGGCCGCGACAAGAACTTCCGCCAGGCCGTCGACGCCTCCGAGAAAGAGGTCAAGAGCCCGGTCTCGATCCTGCCCCCGCGCCGTCTGCCGTGGGGCAAGGTGGCGGCCGCCGCCTCGATCGTCCTGCTGCTGGCCGGCGGCGCCGCCGGCTGGAGTCTCTACCGCCAAAGCGCCCACACCGTTCACGTGGTCAACGGCTTCCCAGGGCCGCTGACCGTCGCCATCGACGGCGCCCGCGAGGTGGCCTTCGAGGACCAGGGGCGCAAGACCGTGACGGTGGGCGAGGGCCGGCACCGGGTGGAGGTCCGCGGCGCGCTCGAGGACTCGTTCGAGTTCCAGCTGCATCGTGGCTTCTTTCAGCGCTTCGCCGCCGACCCGGTGTGGGTCCTCAACCCCGGCGGTCTGGCGCTGGTGATGGCCGAGGAGACCGTCTACACCAACAAGCCGCGGCCCGAGTACCAGCCGGCGGTGCGCTTCTACGCCGGCCGCCGTTTCCTGCAGGTGCAGGACATCGACTACCCGTTCCGCGACTTCCCGGACACCATCGAGCTGTCCTCGAGCACCCGCGAGGCGACCCGCCGGCGGATGACGGAGCTGCTCGGTCGGCCGGAGGATCTGGCCGGTGCGGTGGCCGGCTGGGGGCATCCGGGGGCGGCGATGGACTATCTGGAGCGCTGGCTCGAGGCGGCGCCCAGCGACGAGCTGGCGCTGACCTACAGCGGTTCGGCGTTGCTCGCCGGGGCCGGCGCGCGGGCCGCCGACTTCCTGCAGCCGCGGCTCGCCGTCGACCCGGTCAACGTCGAGTGGCATCGCGCCTACCAGCAGGTGGTCGAGCCCCTCGCCGAGCGCGCCGAGTCGCTGGTGGCCGAGTACGACGGCTACCTGGCGGCCGCCCCCGACGATCCGCAGCTGCTCTATCTCAGGGGCCGGATCGAGCCCGACCCGGCGCTGGCCCAGCAGTTCTACCGCCGGGCGCTGGCCGGCGATCCGCAGAACGTCCACGCCGCGCGCGCCAGCGCCTACACCCTGATGGCGCAGGCCGACTTCGGCGGCGCCCTCCAGGTCCTGCAGCCGCTGGCGGGCGGCGCGGACGCCGACCCGCAGCTCGTCGAGCTCTACCACGAGTCGCTCTTCGCCGTCGGGCGGCAGGGCGCGCTCGAGGCGGCGCTCCGGACCGAGCTGGCGGCCGCGGAGGAGGACCTCGACTGGTCGAAGGCGCGGCTGCTGCTCCACTCGCTGGTCAGCCAGGGCCGCGCCGGAGAGGCGGCCGGCGAGGTCGATCGCCTCGAGGCGCTGGTGCCCGTCGAGGACGGCGAGCCCCCGATCTTCGGCCCCTGGCTGGAGGCGCAGCTGCTCTACGCCGCCGGCGATCTCGAGGCCTTCGAGCGGCTGGTCGGCGACCGTGAGTTCCCGGAGCTGTGGCGCGACTCGATGGGCTTCTGGCTGGCGGTGGAGAAGGGTGAGATGGAGGCGGCCAACCGTGCCATCAACCGGGTCCGCCCGGGGACCGACGAGGGGATCGACCGGCTGCTGATGGGGCTGCTCTACGCCCGCCAGGGTCTGGGCGGGCTGTCCCGGCAGTGGCTGGACCGCGGCCTCGAGGTACTCCGCGAGCGCGACGCCTCCTACCGGCTCTTCGAGCGTCTGCTGGCCGGCGAGGAGCCGCTCGACCGCCGCAGCGTCGACCGGTTGGTGACCCGACCCGGCGAGAAGGCGGTGCTGCTCACCGTGCTGGCGGTCCGCCATCCCGACCAGGCTTCCTGGCTGCTCACCGAGGCGGCGCGCCTCAACTACGACCTCGGCTTCCCGCACCGTTTCCTCAGCTCGTTCGAGAGCTGACGAAACCGCAGCCGCCGGCGGAGGGCGGCGGCCGGTCATAACATGCCGGCATGCCCGAGGAGACGCTGCGAGGCTTCATCCTCCAGCCTTCCTACCGGATCGAGGGCGGGCGGCCGGTGGTCCACCTGTGGGGGCGGCTGGAGGGTGGCGACACCTTCCTGATCCGCGACCGGAGACTCGTGCCGCACTTCTACGTGCGGCGCGCCGACGCCGAGCGGGCCCGGCGGCTGGGGGCCGCCAACCAGCGGCCGAGCGAGCGCCGCGGGCTGGACGGCGCTGCCCTGGTCCGGGTCGAGCTGGCGACCCCCGGCGAGACCCCGCCGCTCCGCGACCGGCTGCAGCGCGAGGGCATCGCCTGCTACGAGGCCGACGTCCGCTTCGCGATGCGCTATCTGATCGACCGGCGAATCCGGGGCTCGCTGACGGTCGCGGGCGACTGGCGCCGCGGCCGCGGGGTGGGGCGGGTCTACGAAGACCCCGAGGTGGCGCCGGGCGAATGGTCGCCGCGCTTGAGCGTGCTGTCGTTCGACATCGAGACCGACCCGCGGGCGCGGCGTCTCCTGTCGATGGGGCTGTGGGGGTGCGGCGCCGCCGAGGTGCTGCTGTTGACGCCCGAGGGCTGGACGGCGCCGCCGGAGGCGATCGCCGTGGCCAACGAGGCCGAGCTGCTGCGACGCTTCGCCCAGCGGGTGCGCGAGCTGGACCCCGACGTGCTCACCGGCTGGAACGTCGACGACTTCGACTTCCCGGTGCTGCTGCGGCGGGCCGAGGAGCTGGGGGTGCCGCTGGCCCTGGGCCGTGGCCCCGGTCGGGTGCGGCGGCAGGCGGGCCGCAGCATCCGCCAGCCGACCCGGATCTCGGTCCCCGGGCGGCTGGTGCTCGACGGCATCCAGCTCCTGCGCGGGGCCTTCGTCAAGATGGACGACTACTCGCTGGACGCCGTGGCGCGCGAGGTGCTGGGCGAGGGCAAGACGCTGGGTGGCGGCGGCGACCGGGCGCAGGAGATCCTCGAGGCCTTCCGCCGCGACCGGCCACGGCTGGTCGAGTACAACCTGACCGACGCCCGGCTGGTGGTCGAGATCCTCGACCAGCTCCAGCTGGTCGAGCTGGCGGTGGAGCGCAGCCGGCTGACCGGCCTGCCGCCCGACCGGGTGGCGTCGACGGTGGCCGCCTTCGACTTCCTCTACCTCTCCGAGCTGGGCCGCCGCGGTCTCGTCGCCCCCAGCGTCGTCCGCCGCGACCAGCCGCGCGCCATGGGCGGCGGTCACGTGCTCGAGCCGCGGCCGGGGCTCTACCGCAACGTCGCGGTGCTCGACTTCAAGAGCCTCTACCCGAGCCTGATCCGCACCTTCCACCTCGATCCGGTGGCCTGGGTGCCGGAGGGCGCGGGCGAGGACGGCCCGCCCGCCGAGGAGGTGGTGGTCGCCCCCAACGACGCCGCCTTCCGCCGCCGGCCGACCATCCTCGGCGGGCTGCTCGACCGGCTGGTGCCGCGCCGCGAGGCGGCCAAGGCCGCCGGCGACAGGGTGGCGAGCTACGCCATCAAGATCCTGATGAACTCCTTCTTCGGCGTCCTGGGGACGCCGGTCTGCCGCTTCTACAACCCCGAGATCGCCGACGCCATCACCAGCTTCGGGCGCCGGCTGCTGCGCTGGTGCCGCGACCGGGTCGAGGCCGCCGGCCGGCCGGTGCTGTACGGCGACACCGACAGCCTGTTCGTCGAGACCGGCGAGGCCGAGCCGGCGGCGGCGCGGCGGCTGGCGGCCGAGCTGGCCTCGAAGCTCAGCCGTGAGGTGGCCGACCACGTCCGCTCCACCTGGAAGGTCGAGAGCCGGCTGGAGGTCGAGTTCGAGCGCCTCTACCTGCGCCTGTTCCTGCCGCCGGCGCGGCACGGCAAGCGCGGCGCCCGCAAGCGCTACGCGGGGCTGGTGGAGGAGGGCGGTGAGCGCCGCGTCGTCTTCACCGGCCTCGAGGTCGTGCGGCGCGACTGGACCGACCTCGCCCGCCGCGCCCAGCGCCAGCTCTACGAGCGGCTGTTCGCCGACCAGCCGGTCGAGGACTACCTGCGCGAGCTGGCCGCCGAGCTGCGCGCCGGCCGGCTCGACGACCTGCTGGTCTACCGCAAGGTACTGCGCAAACACCCCGACGCCTACACCTCGACCACCCCGCCGCACGTCGCCGCCGCCCGCAAGGGCGAGGCCCGCCCCGGCCGCCGCGTCGCCTACGTCGTGACCCGCGCCGGTCCCGAGCCCGCCGACGCCCCCACCGCCCCCATCGACTACGGCCACTACCTGGACAAACAGCTCCAGCCCGTCGCCGATCCCGTCCTCGCGCTCCTCGGCCTCGATTTCGCCAAGGTTGTGGGCGAGGACCGCCAGCTCGACCTGTTCTGAGGCTAGTGGCCTGTAACACCCAGATCGGTAGCGTCTGAGCGGCCCTCACAGCCGATCTCGGCGTTGCCTCCTAGCCATAGTCCCCGCTATGCCTGCGTCGGCGCGCCTGGAGCTCGGCAGCGATGGCCCGCTCATCCACCACCGATTCGAGTGTATTAGGCCAATAGCAGCCCGTGGTGGAAGTCCGCCCGCCCGTCTGGCGGCGGGGCGGA
>JBFGCA010000088.1:0-20563 GCA_041567315.1 Thermoanaerobaculia bacterium
AACTCCAGCCGGGCGGCGTCGAGCGTCAGTCCGGCACCGTGCGCTCCGGCCAGCTCGAGACGGCCCGGCTCGACGTCGATCGCCGCCACCGCGGCGCCCAGGGCGGCCGCGATCTGCACCCCGAAGGCGCCGATGCCGCCCACCCCGACGAACACCGCCACGTCCTCGGCGGCCAGCTCCGAGCGGCGGATCGCCTCGTAGGGGGTGGTCACCGCGTCGGCCACCACCGCCAGGGTCTCGAGATCGATCCCCTCGGGCAGGGTCTCGGGCACCGGGCAGAGCCCGCGCGCCGGCACCCGCAGGTGGGTCGCGAACCCGCCGGGGCCGTCGTTGCCGGGCATGTACTGGCGCCGGCAGACCGTGGGCCGGCCGGCCTCGCAGGCGCGGCAGTCGCCACAGGGGATCACCGCCGGCACCACGACCCGCCGGCCCGTCCACCGCGCCGCCCCGTCGCCGGCCGCCACCACCCGTCCGCTGACCTCGTGACCCAACACCAGCGGCAGCGGGCTGCGGGTGGGGACTCCGCCGTAGGCGAAGCCGACGTCGGTGTGGCAGACCCCGCACCCGGCCACCGCGACGACCACCTCGCCGGGGCCCGGCTCAAGCGGCCCCAGATCGCGGCGCTCGAGCGGCCGGCTCCGCTCGGTCAGCTCGAAGCCGTAGGCATCTTGGGCGATCGACTGCGGCCGGGCCACTTGGACTCTCGGGGTACGGCCCGACCCGGCGCCGGCTTCCGGGGAAAGCGCCGCGCTTTCGCCCGTTCGCCGCGCTGCGGGCCGCGCTTGACGAGAGCTTAGGGAGCGATCGGCCCCAAGCGCACCACGCGCCAAGGTGGGCGCCCGCCAACCCCAAGAGACGGGCGATCTACGTGCAGCCGAGCCCCGATTCCCCACCCACCCGGCCGGGTGGCGCGGCAGGTGTGACCGCCGATGGGCGTTGCGGCCGCTCGCGGCACCGGTAACATCGGGGCGGGATCTGCAGACATGAGCCGCCTCCCCCACCCCTGGACCGACCGGCCTGCGGGGGCGTGATGCGCCGGCTGGTCGCCTGTCCGAGCTGCAAGCTGCAGTACGACGCCGGCGCCCTGGAGGCGGGCGACCGCTTCCGCTGCGGCTGCGGCGAGCTGGTCCGCGTCCCCGAGGCGCGGCCGCACGACGCAGTGGTGGTGCGCTGCGCCTCGTGCGGCGCGCCGCGGCAGGAGGGGTCCAGCGCCTGCACCTTCTGCGGGTCCGACTTCACCCTCCACGAGCGCGACCTCCACACCCTCTGTCCGGCCTGCGTGGCCCGGATCAGCGACCGTGCGCGCTTCTGCCACGGCTGCGGCCAGCCGATCGCGCCCCAGGCGATCGCCGGCGAGCCCACCGAGCGCGGCTGCCCGGTCTGCGGCCCCGAGCGGCGGCTGACGAGTCGCCCCCTCGAAGGCCAGCGGGTCGCCGCCCTCGAGTGCCCGCGCTGCGCCGGTCTGTGGCTCGGCACCGACCTCTTCCGCGTTCTCGAGGAGCAGGCGCAGCGCCGGGGAACCTCGATCGGGCCGCTCCCCGGGCGGACCGGCGCGACGCCGGCGGCCACGCCGGTCGCGAAAGAGCCCCTCTACCGGCCGTGCATCCTTTGCGGCAAGCTCATGCACCGCCGCAACTACGGCCGCAAGAGCGGCGTCATCCTCGACGCCTGCGCCGCCCACGGTCTGTGGTTCGACCACGGCGAGCTCGAGCAGGTGCTGGTCTGGATCCGCGCCGGCGGCCTCCTCCATGCCCAGCGGCAGGAGCAGGCCGCCCGCCAGGCCGAGGCCCGCCGGCAGCAGCTGCCGCCGACCGACCTGGGCGACACCCTCGGCGCCCCCGCCGGCCGCGGCTGGATCGAGCTCATCCGCTCTCTGGTGGACTTCCTGACCGGCTAGCGGCCCAGCGCCGAGATCGGCCGTGAGCGCCGCTCAGTCGCTACCGATGGGTGTTGCAGGCCACTGGTCTGGCGCCGCCGGACGGGCGGCAATCAGTTGAGCGTCAGGGCGGCGCCCTGCTGGTGGGCGATCACCTCGCCCACCGTGGCCAGAATCTGGGTGGCGATCTCGAGCGCCTCCTCGCCGTCGAACGCCAGCGTCGACTGTCTGCCGAGGGCGTCGACGAGGCCGAGCTCCACCTTTAGAGGGCCACCCATCCGGCTGCCGGTCACGGCGACCTTGGTGCAATGGATCCTGGTGGCTTCATCGGGCATTTGCGTCTTCCCCAAGCTGTCCAGTCGGCCATCCGTCACCACTCGTTCCTGCAAACTCCGTTCCGCCGCTGCCACCCAGGTCTCTCCGAGCCAGCCAGGGCCAGGGGCTCACAGCCGGTCCCGCCTCGGACACAAAATGTCACCCCCGTGACGGCCGACCTCGATTCGGCGTCACCCTTTGTCGGACCAGACCCTCGACGCCTATGCCGTTGCCGCCGGGCGTACCGGTCCAAAGGTCGTCGAGCTCACGCATGTCGGCCTCCCGATGAGGACCCCGCCGGGACACGTTCAGATCGTAGCCCTCCCGGCGCCGGTCTCGTCGCGGCCCTTCCAGGCGAACCAGAGGGTGCCGGCGAGGCCGCAGGCGGTGGCGGCGAGGAGGTTGACGGTGGGATCGATCCGCCACAGGAAGGCACCGCCGAAGGCGGCCACCGAGACGACGACGTCGCGCAGCAGGTAGTAGAGGCCGAACATGCCGGCCTTGCGGCCCTCGGGGGCCAGCTCCATGATCAGCGCCTTGCGGGTCGGCTCGCCGAACTCCTTGAGGCCGCGGAGCACGAAGGCGCCGACCAGCGGCCAGAAGGAGCGGCTGGCCAGCAGCACCAGCGGGAAGAGCGCGAAGAAGACGAAGGTGACGACCACGAACGGCTTCTTGCGGCCGCGGTCGGCGAACCAGGCCACCGGCACGTAGATGGCCAGCGCGGTCGCCATCTCGATGGCGGTGAGCAGGCCGAACTGGGTGGCGGTGACCGGCGCCGCCACCACCTGCATGCACCACAGGACGACGAAGGCGTAGGGGATCTGCTCGCAGAAGCGGACCAGGACGTCGGCCGCCAGCAACCGCCGGAGCGCCGGACTCATGGCGGCCCAGAGCTGGCGCACGCCGGCGGCGGGCGGCCGCGCCCCGGGCCCCGGGTCGTCGTCCTCGATCAGGTGCTGCTGGAGCCCGGCGGCGACCGCCGCCAGCCCCAGCGCCACCCCGAAGGCCAGCCGCACGCCGGTCTCGACCCCCCAGCGGTCGATCAGCAGCCCGCCCACCAGCGGCCCCAGCGCCATCGGCACCCGCCGCACCAGCGAGTGCATCGACACCCCCATGATCCGCTTGCCGGCGGGCAGCACCCGCGCCACCAGACCCATGGTCGCGGGCAGCGAGATGGCGGTCCAGGACAGGAACAGCACCGCCCCGGCGATCACCGCCGGCCAGGTCGGCACCAGGACCACCACCAGGAAGCCGGCCATCGCCAGGGCGTTGAACAACAGGAGGGCGCGTTTGATCCCCAGCCGGTCGGCGAGCTGACCGCCGAGCAGCGAGTAGAGGGCCGACAGCAGGTTGTCGAGGCCGTTGAGCAGCCCCACCGAGAGAGCGCCGCCCCCCAGCGCCACCAGATAGAGCGGCAGGAACCGCTCGGCCAGCTTCTCGCCCATGCCGACCAGGACGACCATCGCCAGCATGCCGGCGATGCTGCGCTCCAGCCCGAGCAGCGCGACGAGCGCGCGCCCGCGTCCGCCGGTGGTCATCCGGCGCAGCGTAGCCCAAGCCCCTTCGCGAGCGACACCGACCCCGACAAGTTACGCTTGGTGGTCGGGAACCTGCTGTCCAACGCCGTCGCCTACAGCAGCCACGGCACCCCGATCACCTGCGCCTTCAACCGCGCCGACGGCCTCAGCACGCTGACCTTCGTCAACCATGCCTAGCAGTCCGTGGTGGAAGTCGGTCGGGTCGGCTGGCGAGCGCGGCGGGGCCGGATGCCAGGCACCGCGACGCAGGCAATGCCGGGCCATTGTCGAGGAGCGGCAACGCCGCAGACGGCCCCGCCCCGCCGCCAGACGAGCGGGCGGACTTCCACCACGGGCTGCTAGTGCCCCGTGCGGCAAGTTCCTTTACATTCGAGCGGCGCTGCATCCCGCTGGGCTCGAGCCCGGCAATCGCCTGCGCATCACCTTGTCGCGGACCGAGGAGCGACCTTCCTGAGCGCCGTCGCACCGGCGCGGCGCCGGCCCCCGGCCGATCCCTGGGTCTGGACCTGCTTCCTGGCCGGTCTGGCCCTGTCGGTGGTGATGGTCGCCAGGAGCCAGGTTTTCGGCGACCAGCTCGTGATGCTGGCCCGCGGCTGGCAGCTCGCCTTCCGCGGTGAGCTGGTGCCCTTCGGCAACCCGACCTCTGCCGGTGGGTTCGCACCGGGAGCCATGACCAGTCTGACCACCGGGCTGCCGCTCTTGGCCTGGGCCGATCCGCGAGCGCCGACCCTGCTGATCCTGGGTCTCCACGTGCTCGTCTACTGGCTGCTCGACGGCGTCGTCAAGGAGCTGCTCGGCACCACCGGACGCCGGGTCTTCGCCATCCTCTACTGGCTGAATCCCTGGCGCTTCTTTCACTCGGCCTTTCTCTGGAACGCCAACTTCCTGCCGCCGCTGGCGGCCCTGCATTTCGTCTCCGTCTACCGGCAGCGGCGACGGCCCGCGTTCTGGTGGTCCTTCCTCCACGTCGCCGCCATCGGCGTCGCCCTCCAGCTTCACGCTCCGGGGATCATGCTGGCGGCGATCTCGGCGGTGCTGCTGTGGCGCGGCTATTTCCGTTTCGAGCTGCGGGGGGGCCTGACCGCCGCGGCGCTGGTGGCGGCCAGCCTGGCGCCCTGGGCGCTCAGCCTGGGTGCCGGGCCGGCGGCGCTGCCCGACTCGCTGATCGGCGGGCGATCGCTGGTGACGCCGCCGCTCAATATCGTGCGCGGGGCGCTCTACTGGCTGCGCCTCCCCACTTTCTTGGTGAGCGGCACCGCCCGCTGCTTCGACTTCACCAGCGCCCTCGGCCCGGAGGCAGCGACGGCGGCCCGGCGCCTCGCCGAGGGTGCCGTACACGTGGTGGGCATGGCCGGGCTCCTCGTCACCGCCTGGTGGAACACGTGCTTCTGGATGCGCCGGTGGCGGCGACCCTCCATCCGCGAGCCGCGCCGCGGGCTCGCCTGGCTGCGCGGCGTGCTGGCGTGGAGCCTGGTCGCCGCCCTGCTGACCTTCGCCATCTCGCCGACCACCCTGATGAGCTGGCAGGCGCACTCGCTGTTCTCCCTCGCGGTGCTGCTGGCGACGTGGCAGGCGACCCTGCTGTGGCGGAGCCGGCGCCGGGTCGGCGTCGGCAGACTCGCCGCCGTCTACGGCGTGCTGAGTCTCACCCTCGGCGTGGCGCTGGCCTTCGGCAGCCCCCACTACCGCCCGGGGGGCGCCAACTGCGGCAGCGGCAACGCCATCCTGCCGGCCATGCGCTACGACCATCCCATGTTCGACGACCTCGGTCTGCGGCGCTTCGACCTGAGGGTCAACGACCCGGACGGCTGGTGGCTGCCCGGTCTCGAGGAGCCGGTGGCGCCGCCGGAGCCTCGCACCGAGTAAACACCGGAGGCCGCTGCAGACCGGCTAGGCGGCCAACGAGCCGTGCGCGGATGCCTCGACCGCTGCCGGACATGCGCGCTGACCGTCCGTGGTATGTCCTCGGCTTCGTTTCTCGAATCCAGGCCAGGCGGCCTCGTTGGCGGCACCCGAAGGAGGCCCCTGGGCACGGCTGTCAATCGGCGCCCCGGGCGTCGGCTTTGGGAGGAGGGAACTCGATGCTTCGTTGGGCACTGATTTTTCTGGTCGTCGCGCTGATCGCGGCGTTTCTCGGCTTCGGCGGCATCGCCGGCGCCGCGGCGGGAATCGCCAAGATCCTGTTCTTCATCTTCCTGATGGTCTTCCTGATCAGCCTGGTGATGCACCTGACCCGCCGCGTCTGAACGGTTGCCGGCTCGCGGAGAGGCCGGCTGCCCTTGGGCACCAGCGAGTAGGTCGTGCACCACGGACCCGCAGCGCTGTGAGGCCGAAGCCGCCGCTGGATGCTCCTTGGGAGGTCTGAGCCTTTCTACCCAGTTCCGATCTGGCCGTCGATCACGCTGATCGGTTTCTCGGTATCGCGACCCCGAAAAGCAAAGTACAGGAACCCGCCGACCAGGGTGGCCGCCACGACGCCCAGGGCGGTCGAGATGCCGGGGTTCCTGACGGCCTGGCCGACGTAGTAGGGGAAGTAGTGCTGGCCGGTGTAGTAGAGGGCGAAGTGGACCGTGACGGCGGTCACCGAGGCGGCGACCGCCGCGATCCGCGGGGTGTCCTGGAGGAAGGTGCCGAAGAGGACCGGCACGAAGGCGGCGGCGAAGTAGGCGTAGACGCCGAGCTGGGCGAAGATGATGACGCTCAGGTTGGGCGCCACCAGCTGCCAGTAGGCGAGACCGAAGGACACCACCGCCAGGGCGGCGATGACGATGCGGTTGAGCCGGAACAGCCAGTGCTCGGCCGGCTCGCGCCCGGTGCGCCGCGCGTAGAGGTTCTTGATCAGGTCGCTCGTGATGATGATCGACAGCGACTGGATCAGGCCCTCGAGGGTCGACATCCCGGCCGAGATCAGGCCCAGGAAGACGAACACCCCGACGTACCAGGGGAAGCGGGTCACCAGATAGGTCGAGGTGACGGCGTCCGGGACGATGGTCTGGCCCTGATAGGTGAGGTCGGGAAACTCGAGCCGCGCGTAGAGCCCCACGATCACCACCAGGAAGAAGAGGAACTGCACCAGGATTCCGGCGGTCAGATACCGGTTGACGTCGCGCCGCCCCTTGAGCAGCAGCGACTTGGTGATGATGTGGGGCTGGCAGACGATGGCGGCGCCCACCACGATCGTGCAGAAGACGACCTCGAACCCGTCCCGGAACAGTGGACTAGCGGTGTTGTAGAGCCCGGCGAGGTCGGAGTCGATGGCCCGCAGCCTGGCGACGAAGGCGCCGGGGCCGCCGGCAAAGTGCTCGTAGCCCGAGCCCAGCAGGATGACGGCCACCACCAGCATGATCAGCGCCTGGACGGTGTTGGTGTAGACCATCGAGTTGGCCCCGCCGAACATCATGTAGCCGAACGAGAAGAGCACCAGCACCGCCAGCACGGCAGTCTCGTCGACCGCCAGCGAGGCCGCCACAACCTTGGTGATCCCCACCAGGATGAGGACGATGAAGGTCACCAGCAGGAGCGACAGGACGGCGAAGAAGACCGCGAAGCCGCGGCTCCGGTAGCGCTCCCCCACCCACTGCGAGAGGGTCAGCGCCCGGACCGACTCGCCGTAGCGGCGGAAGCCCTTGGTCAGCACCACCAGCGACACGAACATCGACGCCGGCAGTACCACGCAGAGCCCGAAGACGGCGCTCAGCCCGAAGTAGGCGACCAGGCCCGGGTTGATGATGAAGGTGGCGGCGCTGGTGGTCGAGGCGGCCAGCGCCAGCCCCACCGCGACCGGCGAGAAGGCGATGTTGCCCACCGCGTAGTCGGCGACGCCGCGGGTACGGCGGGCACCACGCACCACCAGCACCACGATGGCGCTCACGTAGAGCGCCACCAGCACCCAGCCGGCGGTCGTCTGGGCGTCCATCTACGCAGTGTCCGTCCAGCCGGTGACCCCGGCCGGCGTCGGTGCCGCCGGCGGCTCGAAACCGGTCGCCCTGGCGCGCATGAAGGCCTTGAGCAGCGGGAAGAACACCTCTCTCTTCTCGAGATAGACGACGTGCCCGGAACCCTCGATCAGCTCGAAGCGGACGTCGGGGAAGACGTCGAGGAGCTTCCTCTGCTGCCACAGCGGCAGCACCCGGTCCTGCGAGCCGGAGATCAGCAGGGTGGGCGTCCGCACCGCCCGGTACTCGAGCAGCCGCTCGTCGAGGCCCTCGAAGAACGGGTTCTGGGCCTCGGTCAGCCGCACCAGGGCGTGGACGCGGTCCTTGTAGCGGTCGTGGAAGCGCTGGCGCATGGTCTCGAGAGTCTCGGCCGGCAGGTCGCGCAGGAACTCCTCGCCGAAGATCTTTTCGTAGAGGTAGTGGGTATAGAGCTCGAAGGCTACCGGCCCCGAGCGATAGAAGCGCAGCGACAGGTCCTGGTACATCTCGAACTGCCGCTCGTGGCTGAGCAGGATCCCCGACAGGGTAAGGGTGTGGAGGCGGTGCTGGTAGAGACGCCCGTAGTCGAGGGCGATGAAGCCGCCGTAGGAGATCCCCATGACGTGGACCCGCTCGATCCCCAGCCGATCGAGGATGCCGGTCAAGTGGCGGCAGAAGTCGGGGATGAAGTACGGCTCGTCCGGACACGAAGAGCGGCCCTGCCCCAGGTAGTCGTAGAGCAGCACGTCGAACTCGGGCACGAGCTCGCCGAGGAAGCCGTACCAGGCCCCGGTGTGCATCGCCAGCCCGTTGAGCAGCACCACGGCCTCGCGGTCGCCGGCCCCGAAGTACTCCCACCAGACCCGGTGGGGCCCGGCCTCGAGATGGCCGCTGCGGTCCGGGGTGACCTCCGCCACTACGCCGCCCGCTTGAGGACCGTGCAGACCGAGGCGCAGATCGGCCCGCCGATGTTGAAGGTCGCCGCCACCTCGGCGTCGGGCCGCTGGAGCGCCGCCGGCGCCTGGCCGAGCAGCTGCCGCGCCGCCCAGCCGATTATCGCCACCCCGGTGGCGCCGATCGGGTGGCCCTTGGCGATCAGCCCGCCCGAGGTGTTGACCGCGCACTCGCCGTGGACCGAGGCCCGGCAATCCTTCCAGAACCGCGCCCCCTCGCCGTAGGCGGCCTTGCCGATCACCTCGACGCCGATGGCACCCATCACCGTGAAGCAGTCGTGGACCTCGGCGACGTCGACGTCGGCCGGACCGACGCCGGCCATCTCGTAGGCGGCGTTCATCGCGCGCAGCGCGCCGGCCGGCCGCAGCACGTCGCGGCCCGCCTTGCGCAGCGGATCGGTGGCCTGGGCGAAGCCGGCCAGCTCGACGCAGTCGCGGCGGTCGCCGCCCAGCCGCTCGAGCCCCTCGCCGGTGGCCAGGATGAGGGCGGCGTAGCCGTCGGTGATCTGCGAGCAGTCGTAGGTCTTGAGCGGCAGCCCGTCGACGATGTAGCGGTTGATCCCCTCGATGGTCATCGCCTGCTCGAGGGTGAGCTCCACTTTCTGCATCTGGGCGTCCGGGTTGTGTCTGGCATGGGCGTACTCGGCGACCGCGATGCGGGCCAGGTCCTCCTCGCTGACCCCGTGCGCGTCCATGTAGGCCTGCATCACCTCGGCGAAGAGATGGGGAAAGACGTAGACCTTGCCGGCGCGCTCCTCGGGGTGGCTGAACACCCCCAGCGCCCGGCCCACCCGCTTGCCGTCCATCTTGCCCTGGTCGTCGCGCATCTTCTCGTAGCCGACGGCGATCCCGACCTCACCGAGGCCCAACAGCAGCTTGTGGGCCACCGACAGCACCGCCTGGCCGCCGGAGGCACAGGCGTTCTCGACCGACTCGAGGGGCTTGCCCTCGAGACCGGGGACCATGGCCATGAGGCCGGCAAGCAGCCCCTGCTCGTTGAGCGTGAAGCCGCAGGCGGCACCGATCGAGCCCAGGTCCAGGACCGAGGGTTCGACCTCGAGCTCGTCGCAGGCGCCTCGGACCGCGCGGGCAATGATCTCGGGAACCTGGAGGGTCTCCAGCTTGCCAAAGCGGGACTGATGGTAGGCGGCGACGTAGAGCGGTTGGTGCAGCATGGGAGATCTCCTCGTCGGCCGAACGGCCGTCAGGTGGGTGAACGATCGGCGGCCACGGTGCGCGCGTGCCGGGCGAGGAACTCCCGGGCCACCCGGGCCAGCCAGGCCGGGTCCTCCGCCACCAGGCCGTGGCCGCTGGTCTCGTGGATGCGGGTCTCGGCGCCGGGAATGGCCGCCGCCAGGGCGAGCGACCGCTCGGCGGGCATCAGCCGGTCCGCACTCGCCAGGACGATGAGGGCCGGCGCGCGGACGGCGCCGAGGTGCGGGCGCAGATCGAAGTTCGCCACGGCGGCGAGAATCCCCCGCAGACCGCTGAACCAGGTCTCGGGCAGTGCCGCGACCTGCGCTGCCCGCTCCGCCAGCTCGGCGGCGTGGCGCCGCCGGAAGTCGTCCGAGTAGATCGCGGCGATCAAGCGCTCGTAGAAGCGCCCACGGCCGTCGGGGCCGCCGGCGCCGGCGAGCTGCGCGCGCCAGTCGTCGCTGCGCCTTTGCATCGCCGCATCGGCGTGGTCGCCGACGGTCACCGCGATCAGCGATCGCACCCGCCGCGGCTCGAGCGCCGCCATCAGCACCGCGAGGGCGCCGCCGTAGGAGGTCCCCAGGAGGTGCACCGCGTCGATCCCCAGATGGTCGAGCAGGGCGGTGAGATCGGCGACGTTGGCGGCCAGGTCGGGCGGCACCGGCCCGGGGCTGCGGAGCTGGCCGCGCAGGTCGCACAGCACCAGCCGGTGGCGATCGCGCAGGCGGTTCGAAACCGGGTCCCAGGCGGCGTAGGTCATCATCCCGCCGTTGAGCAGCAGCAGCGGTTCGCCGTCCCCGGCCGGGCGCCGCGCCCTCTCGACCCGGTGGGCCAGCAACCCGTCGCCGGTCATCCGCCCGACCCCGGCAGCCGCTCGCGCAGGTCGCCCTTGACCACCTTGCCGTAGGCGGTGCGCGGCAGCCGGTCGAGGAACTCGATCCGCTTGGGGATCTTGAACCGCGCCAGCCGCTCGCCGAGATGGGCGGTGAGCGCCTCGCGATCGATCGAGCGGCCGGCAAGCGGCACCACGAAGGCGACCCCGACCTCACCCCAGCGCTCGTCCGGCACCCCGACCACCGCCGCGTCCTCGACGTCGGCGTGGAGCAGCAGCGCCGCCTCGATCTCGGCCGGGTAGACGTTGACCCCGCCGCTGATGATCATCTCCTTGCGGCGGCCGGCGACGTAGAAGAAACCCTCCTCGTCGCGGTGCGCCAGGTCCCCCGAATGAAACCAGCCGTCGGCGTCGAGGGCGGCGGCGGTGGCCTCGGGATCGTTCCAGTAGCCCCGGCAGACGTGGGGGCCGCGAAACAGCATCTCGCCGACCTCGCCGGCCGGCACCTCGCGGCCCGCCTCGTCGACCAGCCGGACCTCGGTGAACATCAGCGGCTTGCCGATCGAGCCGATCTTGCGGACCGAGTCCTCGACCGTCATGGCGAAGCAATTGACGCCCACCTCGGTCATCCCGAAGCCCTGCTTGAAGACCACCCCGCGCCGCTGGTAGGCCTCGATCAGGTAGTGAGGCAGCGGCGCGCCGCCGCTGTAGAAGGCGCGCACGTGGGACAGATCGGCGGTCTCGAACTCCGGCGCCTCCATCAGCAGCTTCCAGATCGTCGGCACCCCGAGGACCACCGTGCAGCGCTCGCCCTCGATCGTCCGCCAGATCTCGGCGACGTCGAAGCCGCGGTGCAGCACGACGGTGCCGCCGATGGTGACGATCGGGGTCAGGAAGGCCATCAGCCCGCCGGCGTGGTAGAGCGGCGTGAAGATCGGGCTGACGTCGTCCTCGCGGAGCTGCCAGCTGCAGACCGTGTTGTAGCCGTTCCAGGCCACCATCCGGTGGGGGATGACGACCCCCTTGGGCCGACCGGTGGTGCCCGAGGTGTAGAGCAGGCAGTAGACCTCCTCGGGGTCGCAGCGCCGGGGCCGGAAGCCGGCCGGGTCGAGGCCGGCGGCGAGCTCGCCGTAGCCAGCGTCGGGCGCCGCACCGGCGGCGGGCGCGACCGGCTCGTCGAGGGCCACCCAGCGCTCGACTTCGACCCGCGGCCGGAGCGCCTCGACGGTCTCGGCGAAGGCGCCGTCGTAGACCAGCGCCCGCAGCCCCGAGTCGCGAACCACGTGCTCCAGCTCGTGCGCGGTCAGCCGGGTGCCGAGGGTGACCAGCACCACCCCGGTCTTGCCGGCGGCGAAGAAGGTCTCGAGGTACTCGGGCCGGTTGCCGGCCAGGATTCCCACCCGCTCGCCGGGGGCGAGCCCGAGACGGTCGACCCACAGCCGCGCGCAGCGGACCGCCCGCTCGTCCAGCTCGCGGTAGGTCAGGCGCTCGCCGCCGACCACCACCAGAGCGGTCTTGTCCGGCGTCAGCCGGGCGCGCTCGCCGAGCAGGTCGCCGTGGATCACGGGTCTCTCCCCGACGGCTACTGCCCGGCCTCCGCGGCGGTTGGCGCCGCGGCGGCCGGCGGCTCGCTGCTCAGGACTTCGCGGAGCAGCCGGACGAAGGTCTCCGGACACTCGTTCATCGGGATGTGCCCGCACCGGGGCACCAGGGTGAGGCGGACCCGCGGCAGGGCGGCGGCCATCTTCTCGGCGTAGCTCACCTTCATCAGCCCGTCCGACTCTCCCCACAGCAGATCCACCGGGGTCGCGATCTCGCCCAGCTTGCCGTCGAGCAGGAACCCCATCATCCCCGGGAGGTCCTGCATCATGCGCGCGACGGCGCCCTCCCGCGACCGCTCGACGATGTCGTCCAGCACCTCGTCCGGCAGCGGCGGGCTCGACGGGTCGCGGATCGCCGCCATCACCGTCCGCGCCTGCTCGCGGTCGGCCGGCATCAGGGTCAGCCCGCTGGGCTCGGCCAGGATCGCGCCGCCGTTGACCGCCACCACCCGCGCCACCCGCTCGGGGTGGCGGTGGGCATAGAGCATCGCCAGCCAGGCGCCCATCGAGTTGCCGCCCATGACCAGCGGCGGCTCGAGACCGGCCGCCTCCACCACCACCTCGAGCCCGCCGAAGACCGTCGCCATCGGCAGCACCCCTTCCGCGGGCTCGCTCTCGCCGTGCCCGGCCAGATCGGGCACCAGCAGCCGGTGGTCGCCCACCAGCTCCGGCGCCGCCACCGCCCAGACGCCCCCCGAATCTCCGGACCCGTGAAGCAGCACCAGCGGCTGCCCCGCCCCTCCGATCCAGTAGACCAGCCGGCCGAACTCGCTCTCCACGGTGCGGCGCTCCAGACCCGCCGCCGCCAGCGCCGCCCGCCGCTCCCGATCGCGGCGGTCGAGCGGCCTCTCCGGTTCTGCCTGTTCCGCCGGTTGGGCCTGCCCTACCTGTCCTGCCGGCTCGGCCGACTCGGCTGTTCTCTCTGCCCCCTTTGCCTGCTCCGCCTCTGCCCGGTATCCGGCTACTCCCCCCGCCGCCGCCGAGGCCACCGGGCCGTTCCCTGCCGACGCCGGGCCGGCGAAACCCGGCGCCACCATCAGGGCCAACACGAGGCCACAGGTCGGGATCTCGAGACTCATGGTCGGCTCCCTTCGAATCACATGCGAAACGCGACCCCGGCCTGGTTGTAGCCCACGCCGGAGCCGATGAAGACCACCAGGTCGCCCACCTCGACCCGGCCCTTGTCGATGGCGTCGTCGAAGGCCATGCCGAGACAGGCGGAGCCGGTGTAGCCCGACTCCTCCATGATGGTGTGGCTGCGCTCCACCGGCACCCCCAGCTTGTCCATCACCAGCTCGATCGACGGCTTGCGCACCTGGGTGAAGACGAAGAGGTCGACCTCGTCGAGGTCGAAGCCACCCTGTCGGGCCAGCCGCCGCGCCAGCCTCGGCCAGCCCTGGTGGTTGACCTCCGGCGGGTAGCGCTCGAGGAGGCGCACCTGGGTGCGGCCCCCCTGAACCGCCTCGACGCTGGCCGGCTCGGCGGTGCCACCGGCGTAGATGCCCCAGTGCTTGTAGTAGGAGCCGTCGGCCTGGGCGGCGGCGGTGACGAAGCCGGGCCGCTCGCCCGGCTCCAGGACCGCGGCGCCGGCGCCGTCGCCGTAGAAGAAGATCATCGGATCGCTGGGCGACGCCAGCCGGTGCATCATGTAGACGCCGATCACCAGCACGGTGCCGAGGCCGGGGTTGACGCCGATCCAGCCGGCGGCGCTGGCCAGCCCGGTGGGAAACGACGCGCAGGCGCAGCCGACGTCGAAGGTGCCGGCGTTGACCGCCCCCAGCTTGTGCTGGACCACCACCGAGGTGGCGGGGGTGATGTAGTCCGGCGAGTCGGTGCCGACGATCAGCAGGTCGAGGTCCTCGGGGCGGCGGCCGGCCCGCTCCAGCGCCTGCCGTCCGGCCCGCACCGCCAGGTCCGAGGTCGCCCAGTCGTCGGGCGCGTGCCACCGCTTGAGGATGCCGGTCGACTCCTCCATCTTGTCGACGAACTCGACCAGATGGGGGAGACGCCGGCGCAGGTGGTCGTTCGAGACCTCGATTTCGGGCCGGTAGCTGCCAGTGGCGACGATGCGGGCGTAGCGGCTCAAGGCGCCCTCAGGTGCCCACCACCAGGCCGCCGTCGACCGACAGCACGGCGCCGCTGACGAAGGAGGCGGCCTCGGACGCCAGCCACAGGTAGGCGTTGGCGACGTCCCGGGGGTCGCCCATCCGACCGGTCGGGGTGTGCGCCACCATGCCGTCGAGGATCTTCTGCGGCATCGACTTCAAGATCTCGGTGGCGATGAAGCCCGGCGCCACGGCGTTGACCCGGATGCCATAGCGGCCCAGCTCACGCGACCACGTGCGGCTCATGTTGATCACCGCCGCCTTGGTGGCCGCGTAGTTGCTCTGGCCGAAGTTGCCGTAGAGGCCGACCACCGAGGAGGCGTTGAGGATCACCCCGCCGCCACCGCGGATCATGTGGGGGACCACGGCCCGGCCGCAGTTGAAGACCCCCTTGAAGTTGACGGCGAGGACGGCGTCGAACTGCTCGTCGGTCATCACCGCAGCGACCTCGCCGTCCTTCCACTTGACCAGCTGGGCGTCGCGCAGGATGCCGGCGTTGTTGACCAGGACGTCGATGCCGCCCCACTCCTTGGCCACCGCAGCGGCCGCCGCCTCGACTGCCGCCGGATCGGTGACGTCCACCCGCTGGAAGCGGCCGGCTGCCGGGGCCTCGCCCTCGCTGACGTCCCACACCGCCACCCGGCTGCCCTCGCCGGCGAAGGCCTCGGCGGTCCGCCGGCCGATGCCGGCGGCGCCGCCGGTCACGATCACCACCTTGCCTTCGAGTCCGGTCTCGATCATGCCCTCACCTCCTCATTCCTGGTGGGCAGGGCCGGGGCGGTCGGGTTCGACGCACGGCCGCCGACCCCACTGGCTGGCGTTCTGATGCCTAGAAAAAGCTGTAGCCGATCGTCGCGGTCACCCGCATCGGGTCCCCGTACGATCCCGTGAGCACTCCCAGCGTCGGGAGGTTGTAGCCGTTGGTCAGGTACTCCTCGTCGGTGAGGTTCTTGCCGTTGATGTTGAACCGCCACTTGCCATCGCCCGACAGCCAGCCGATCCAGGCGTTGAGCAGGTCGTACGAAGGCTGCACGATCGGATCCACGCCGTCGCCCTCGTTGGTCAGCTCCGAGTCGTCGCGGTAGGCGTAGCCGATGCTGCCGGAGACCAGGCCGCCCCAGGCCGAGAAGTTGAAGTTCAGGTTCAGCGCGCCGGTGAGCTCGGGCGCGTTGGTGATCACCTGGGTGTCGGCGAAGCCGTTGTTGTTGAAGTCCAGGAACTCCTCGCTCGAATCCAGGTAGCTCAGGTTGCCCGACAGCCCGAGCCAGGTCGCGGTGGGGGACTTCCAGTCCCACTCCACCTCGAGGCCGTTGAGGGTCGCGTCGCCGGCGTTCAGGAAGTTGCCGAAGAAGGTGTCGTCCTGGCCGTCGCCGTCGGCGTCCAAGGAGGTGAAGGTCGAGACCTGGACGTCGGTGTAGTCGCCCGTGAAGAGGGCGGCGTTGAGGATCAGGCTGTCGTTCGCCAGCAGCGACTTGACGCCCACCTCGGCGACCGTCAAGGCCTCGTCGTCGAACGGCAGGTCCGACCCCGGGCTCAGGATTACGTTGGCCCGCACGTTGTAGCCGCCACTCTTGAAGCCGCGGCTCAAGGAGATGTAGCCCATCACGTCTTCGTTGAATTGATAGTCAAGGCCCAGCTTGGGCGCGACCGACGAGAAGGTCTTGGTGTCCTGGAAGTCGGCTGCCACGCCGCCGGGGACTATGTTGAGCGTATTGAAGGCGCGTCCCGTCTTGTCCTCCTCGGTCATGCGGAGACCGAAGTTGAAGGTCGCCTTGTCGTTGATGGCGTAGCTGCCATCGGCGAAGACCGCCAGGGATTCAGTGGTCGTGTCCCCGTCGGTGACCCCGTTGACGGCCCCACCGACGAAGGCGAACGGCACGTTACCGCCGGCGTAGCCGTCGAAGTAGTAGAAACCCAGCACGCCGTTCAGCTTCAGACCGCCGGTATAGATGAACTGGAACTCCTGCGAGTCCTGGTCGTCGAAGTAGTCCGTCCGGGTGTCGGCGATCACTGCCGGTGTGGTGTCGAAATCGATGTTGTTCTTGGTGTCGGACTCGCGGTGGGCGGTGATCGACTTGAACTGCCAGTCGTCGTTGATGTCCCAGACGATGGTCAGGCTGTAGCCCTCGGAGGTGGTGCCGTTGGCGGGGTCGATGCCGCCCTCGGTATCGAAGAGGCCCGGCAGCGGATCACAGGTGATGCCGAACAGCGGGCAGAAGAAGTTGGGCGCCAGCCGGGCGTAGCCCTTGGGCTCGGCGTTGTCTTCGGTGCGGTCGTAGCGCAGCTTGGCGGTGACGTCCTCGGAGGGCAGGAAGTCGAGGCCGGCGCGGAAGGCGGTGGTGTCCTTGTCCGAGTTGTCGCGCCCGGTGAACAGGTTGGTGCCGTAGCCATCGCGCTGCAGCGAGGCGACGGCCAGCTTGCCGCGCAGCTTGCCCTCGACGATCGGGCCGCCGATCGAGAACTTGACGTCCTGGTTGCTGTAGTCGCCGCCGGTCAACGAGATGCTCCCACGCGGGGTATCCGTCAGCTCGCGGCTGACGTACTTGATGGCGCCGCCGATGGTGTTCTTGCCGTAGAGCGTGCCCTGGGGGCCGCGCAGCACCTCGATCCGCTCGACGTCGAAGACGTCCAGTAGGGCGCCCTGCGGGCGGGCGATGTAGACGTCGTCCAGATACAGGCCGACGCCGGGATCGACGCCCCACAGCGGGTCGGCCTGGCCGACGCCGCGCATGAAAGCAGTGAGCGTCGTCGACTGGTTGCGGCCCGGGTAGATCGACAGATTGGGGACGCTGGCCTGGATCTCGGAGATGTCCGCCGCCGCCTGATCCTCGAGGATCTCGCCGGTGACCACGGTCACCGCCACCGGCACCTCCTGGACGTTCTCCTCGCGCTTGCGCGCGGTGACGGTGATGACGTCGCCGATCTTGGGCTTCGGTTGGACCTCTTCGCCCTCCTCCGCGGCCTCCTGCTCGGCCTCGGGGGTCTCCTCGGCGGTCTCCTGAGCCACCACAGGGGCGGCGGTCACGACCAGGGCGCCAGCCAGGACCAGCACGAAGACTCGCGCCGCCGCCAGGCTTCCGGCCAGCCATAACTTACTGCTACGTCTCATCATGACTCCTCCTCTCGAGCCGGACCGGGCGGGCCGACAAGGTTGCCGAGTTTGGAAGGGTCGGGCCTGGGCAGCAGCCCGAGTCGCAAAAGGCGGATGAACTCCCTCACCGCCTTGTCGGGGCTCATCCCGAAGTGGGTGGGCACCCCGAAGCACTTCTCCACCGTGTAGAAATAGAACAGCCAGCGGGTGGCGACCATCACCGCCACCATCGGATCGACGTCGCCGAACTCACCGGCCTGCCGGCGCTCGCGGAAGGGCTCGCCGTAGACCGCCTCGAAGCGCCCCGCCATCCCCTCGTAGAACGAGCGGATGTGCTGGCCGCTGAACTCGATGACGTCGACGTAGATGAGCAGGATGTAGGGCGCGAAGCGGTCCACGACCTGCTCGATGGCGCCGGCCATCTCCTCGAGATCGGCGGGGAAATCGGCGCGCGCGAAGATCTGGTTGAGCGGCAGCTCGGGGTCCAGCACCTTCTCCCAGTAGTCGTCGATCAGCCGCTGGAAGAGCTCCTCCTTGCCCGAGAAGTGGTGGTAGAGGTTGCCCACCGACAGCCCCGAGCGGCCGGCGATCTGCCGCATCGAGGTGGCCCCGAAGCCCTGGCTCGAGAACAGCTCCAGCGCCGCCTCGAGGGCCCGCGCCACCGAGACCTCCGATCTGCTCGCTTCCCTCTGGGCCGTCGCCACCCGCGGACTCCCTGCCGACTCGCCAACAAACCGAACGTTCGTTCGGGATTCTAGGAGACGCCCGGCGACGCTGTCAAGCGCCCGGTGAGGCCAGGTACGAATGCCCCCCGGCATTTGTACCTGGCCCCCGACTCAGCCGCTCAGGGTCTCGAGCACCAGCCCGGCGAGCTGGATCAGATGCTCGCCCTGGGCCTCGCTCAAGATGCCGGCGGCCATGAAGGCCTGGACCTGGTTGACGAAGGCCCCGATCCGGTTGGCGGTGGCGTTGGTCTGACCCTTGAGGAAGCTCTTGATGGCGTTCTCGAGCTTTGATTGGAGGGCGTTTCCCTGCCCGCCGCTGAGGGTGCCGTCGTCGATCAGCTCCTGGACCTCGGCGATCAGCAGCTCGAGCTGCTCGTCGACCGCCCGCTTGACCAGGAAGACCGCGGTGGTGCGGGCCGGCACCCCGAAGCCGCCGGTGGCGGCGTCGAAGGCCGACGCCTTCACCACCGGGTCGGTCGAGGCCGCCAGCACCGGGTGCAGCCGCACGTCGCGCCCGGCGACGTCGGCGATCACGAACTCGACCGGCTCGTCACGGGCGTTGAACAGGTTGACGATCCCCTCGTTGGCGAAATCGAACGCCCCTTCGTCGTCGGCGAGGGTCATGACGATCAGCCCCGGGACCTGCCCCGGACCGGTGTTGTGGAACGCCACCCGCTGGTGGACCTCGGCGGCCTCGCGCAGCCGGAACAGAGCGGAGCCGCGGCGGATCTGGAGCATCTCGCGGAAATGGTCGTGGGCGCGCGCCAGCTCGGCGGCGCCGGGGGCCAGCGCCGGATCGGCCAGCAGCGGCTGCATGATCGGCCATTTGTCCTGGTTCTTCTCCGCCGTCGGCAGACCGTGGCCCCAGTTGGTGCTCGCCAGCGTCCAGTCGAGCTGGTTGAACCAGTCCCCCGAATTGAAGCTGTCGCGATCCATCGACTTGGAGCGCAGGATCTCCTGGCCGGCGTGGAAGAACGGGATGCCCTGGCCGAGCATCACGATCGAGTTGCCCAGATTCTGGATCCGCACCCGGTCGGCCATCGCCGTCGCCTGCGGCGCCTTGAGCTGGGTGGTGTCGAACAGGGTCTCGTTGTCGTGGGCGGCGACGTACTTGATGTTCTCCTGGGGATCGCCGGTGTAGCCGGCCGCCTGGCCGAAGTAGTCGACCTGGTCGGCGCGCACCAGATTGCCGGCGGCGTCGACGAGCATGAAATCGGCGAGGTCGCCGGCCAGACCGATGCGGATCCAGTCCGAGACGTGGAGCAGCTCGGCGGTCTGGTCGCCCTGGCCGTTCTCCCAGGCGCTCTGGTCGTAGCCCAGCCCGTTGATGAAGCCCTGCTCGCGGACGTCGCTGAACGGGTTGCCGCCGCGGACGCCGTCGCGCAGCCGGTCGCTAAAGGTGCCGACGCCGGTGCCCGCCATGTTGGCCTGGGTGGCCTGCTCGAAGCGGGCGTCGTTGGCCACCTCGCCGAAGTTCCAGCCTTCGCCGTAGACGTAGATCGCCGAGCCGTCGACCCCGTCGGCGCCGAGCGTCAGCGCGTCCAGCGCCTGGCGGATCGCCAGCATCGTCGACTTGGGATGGTGGCCCATCAGATCGAAGCGGAAGCCGTCCACCTTGTAATCGCGGGCCCAGGTGAGAAGCGAGTCGATCATCAGCTTCTCCATCATGGCGTGCTCGCTGGCAGTGTTGGGGCAGCACGAGCTGGTCTCGATGGCGCCCGTCGCGCTCAGCCGGTGGTAGTAGCCGGGAACGATGCGATCGAGCACCGACTTGGGGTTCTGCCCGGCGGCGTTGGTGTGGTTGTAGACCACGTCCATCACCACCCTGAGCCCGGCCTGGTTCAAGGCCTGGACCATCTGCCGGAACTCGAGGATGCGGGCGGCCCCGTCGGGGTCGGTGGCGTAGCTGCCCTCGGGCACCGTGTAGTGCCAGGGGTCGTAGCCCCAGTTGAAGCCGTCCTGGTCCTTGATCGCCCCGATCAGCGCCTGCTGCTGGTCCGAGTCCGGCGGGTAGCCGGCGAGCACCGCCGGGTCCACCGTCAGTTGGTCGGCGCGCCGCTCGGGGATGGTGGCGACGTCGAAGCTGGGCAGCAGATGGACGTGGGTCAGGCCGGCGTCCGCCAGCGCCGCCAGGTGGGCCATGCCGTCGGAGCCGCCGGCGCCGAAGGCGGCGAAGGTGCCGCGCAGCGCCTCGGGCACGGTGCCGTCGGCGATCGAGAAGTCGCGCACGTGCAGCTCGTAGAGCACGACGTCCTCGGGAGCGGCGAGCGGCGGCTTGGCCACCGTCTCCCAGCCGGCCGGCCGCGTGCCGGGCGCGGCGAGGTCGACCAGCAGGCTGCGGGCGCTGTCCGCCGACAGGCCGAGCGAGTAGGGATCGGTCACCAGGTTGTGCTCCACCTGGCCGGTCGACGGGACGTAG
>JBFGCA010000089.1:0-20470 GCA_041567315.1 Thermoanaerobaculia bacterium
CGGGACGTAGACCTCGACGTCGTACTGGTAGTACTTGCCGCTCCAGCCCGGCGCCCCGGCGAGACTCCACACCCCGGTCGCCGGAGCGAGCGTCATCGGCATGACCGCCGGCGCGGAGCCGGGGTCGGCGTCGTCGAACAGCCGCAGACTCACCGAGCGGGCGGTCGGCGCCCACAGCCGGAGGGTCGGGGCGCCGCCCTGCCAGCTCGGCCCCAGCCCGCCGTCGTAGGCGTAGAGGTCGTCGAGAACGCCCGGGATCTGGAGCGAGGTGGCGTCGAGCGGATCGCCGCCGGCGGTGGCCACCGAGACCGCGACGCGGCCCTCGAGGATCTCGGGCACCAGCCAGAGGTCGGCGGGGTCGATCTCGAGGGCGCCCAGGCCCGACAGGTGCGGGAACTTCTCGAGCACCCCGGCCGGCAGCCCCGCCGGCTGCCAGCTCAGCGGGATCGAGGAGCCGCCGACCACGCCGCTGTCGTCGAGCGCCAGGTCGCCGTCGGGGTCGAAGTGCAGCCGGAAGAGGTCGCCGGCACCGCCGGCCTCCCAGGCGATGGTGTCCTCGGTCACCCAGTAGGCCTTGGCCTGGTTGAGGTTGCCGGCCGGCCCGCCCGGTCCGAAGCCGACGGTGAGGACGTTGTCCGCCGAGTTGAAGGTGAAGAAGACCTCGGTGCACGAGGCGGGCACGGAGAAGGGGATGTTGGGACCGTTCTGGACCCCGCCGTCGCCGTAGTTGAGGTCCCAGCTCTCGTCGATCGCCGCCTTGACCTCGTAGCTGCCGGCCGGCAGCCAGGCCGAGAAGCCGAACAGCCCGTCGCCGTCGGGGTCCTGGAGCCACGAGCGCAGGCACCACGGCTGCCAGTCGCCCGAGCAGCCGATCTCGCTCTGGTAGCTGCCGGGAGCGGTGGCGATCAGGAAGCCCCGGTTGTCGGTGACCCAGTGGGTCTGGTGCGAGTAGTAGAACTTGACGGCGGTCGGATCGGCCAGCGACAGCGGGATGTTGGGGCCGTTCTGGGTGGCGTTGAGACCGTAGTTGACATCCCAGCTGCCGTCGAGGGCGCCCTTGTACTCCCAGTTGCCGGCCGGGACGTCGAAGGTCCCCTGCCAGACCGTGTCCTCGGCGTCGAAGGCGAGGTCGGTGACCGCGCACCACGGCTGCCAGTCGCCCGGGCAGCCGAGCTCCTCCTGGAAGCTCCCGGGAATCGTGACGCTGGCCGGCTGGGGGGCCGGCGGCGCCGGACCGATGGTCAGCAGCTTGGTCGCCCAGTCGAAGGAGAAGAGCATCTCCGTGCAGTCTGTGGGCACCTCGAACGGGATGTTGGGGCCGTTCTGGACCCCGCCGGCGCCGTAGTTCTCGTCCCAGCTCTCGCCGATCGCCACCTTGGCCTCGTAGCCGCCGGCCGGCAGCGCCCGGGTGCGGAAGGTGAACACCCCGTCACCGTCCGGGTCCTGCAGCCAGGAGCGCAGACAGCTCGGGTCCCAGTCGCCGGCGCAGCCCAGCTCCGACTGGAAGTTGCCGGGAGCCACCGCGATGATCGAGTTGACGGCGTCGGTCACCCAGTGGGTCTCGTGCGAGTAGTAGAACTTGACGGCGGTCTCGACCGCCAGGCCGAGCCCGATGTTGGCGCCGTTGCGGACGGCGCCGGCCCCGTAGTTCTCGTCCCAGGAGTCGTCGAGCACCGCCTTGTACTCCCAGGCCCCGGCCGGCACGCTCAGCACTTGCTGCCAGGCGTGGTCGTCGGCGTCGTAGGTCAGATGGGTGACGGCGCAGTCGGGCTGCCAGTCCCCCGGACAGCCCAGCTCCTCCTGGAGGCTGCCGGCGATGGTGACGGTGGCCGGGTCGGGGGTGTCCGAAGCGGCGGTGGGCCCTGCGGCGGGCAGGGCGGCGAGCAGGGCGACGGCGGTCGCCAGGACGGCAACGCCAGGGCTGGTCGACATGTTTCTCCCCCCAGGAGCAGAATCGACGGAAAACTGATTGCCAAGGAAGTGGCCGCCCCGCGCGGGCCGCGGCCCTGCGGGTAGGCGAGCGCCGCGCCGAGCGAGGTGGTTTCTGCTTACCAGATCCGGCGGCCGGGCGGTATACGGGTTTCTACCTACCCGCCGGGCTCGGCGCCTCGCCGCGGGCGCGCAGCACCATGGTCACCAGCTCGGCCAGCGACCCGGCGCCCATCTTGCGCATCGCATGGGCTCGGTGGATCTCGACCGTGCGCTGGCTGACGCCGAGCCGCGAGGCGATCACCTTGTTGGCCTCGCCCTCGACCACCAGGTCCACGACCTGGCGCTCCCGCGGGGTCAGCGACCGCAGGCGGCCGTGGAGCTCGGATCGCCGGCGGCGATCGCGGCGGTCGAGCCGCTGGCGCTCGAGCGCCTGGTTGACCAGATCCAGCAGGGTCTGCTCCCGGAACGGCTTCTCCAGGAAGTCGACCGCGCCCGAGCGGATCGCGCGTACCGCCATCGGAACGTCGCCGTGGCCGGTGATGAAGACGATGGGCAGCGTCGAACCGCGCGACTCCAGCTCCTGCTGGAGCTCCAGACCGCTCATCCCCGGCAGCCTGACGTCGAGAATCAGACAGCCGGCGCGCCCGACCTCGTACGCCGCCAGGAACTCCGGCGCGGTGGCGAAGGTCTCCACCTCCAGCCCGACCGAGCGGAACAGCAGCCGCAAGGAGTCGCGGACCGCTTCGTCGTCGTCGACCACGAACACGGTGCCCGGGGCGGCACCCTGCCGGCCTCCTCCGGCGGTGCTCCGGGTCTGGTTCAGCACTTCCCCCTCCATGGCCCTGGCAGCCGATTGTAGTCAACACCCGGATATGATGGTTTTTTGGCTGAGGCGGCGGCCGGGCCCGGGCCTCGAGATGGCGGGACGAAGCGGACAGCAAGGCGACCACGGCGTCCTCCAGGGGCTCACCGTTCGGCTGCTCGCCGTGCTCGGCCTGCTGGCCGCGCTGGCGCTGGCCGACACTCTCATCTTCCAGGCCCAGAGCGCCCGGCTGGCCGACAGCGCCCACACCATCAATCTCTGCGGACGGCAGCGGGTGCTGTCACAGCGCGCCGGGCTGCTCGCCCGGGCGCTCGCCGACGCCGGCGACGCTCCGACCCGCCGCGCGCTGCGCCGCGAGCTGGAGACGATTGCCGAAGAGATCGAGCGCCACCTGCAGATGCTCGGAGAGGCCGGGGCCGGCTTCCCGGCCGAAGTGCGAACGATCCTCGAGGAGCCTCCCCACCGGGTCCTGCTCCGGCTCGAAGAGCTGGTCGCGGCCGCCCGCTCGGTGGCCGCCGGCGGGCTGACCGGCGCCTCCGACGCCGATCTGCGCCACCTGATCGACAGCGCCGAGCGCGGCGAGCTGCTGGCCTCGCTGGACGAGGTGCTGGGCGGATTCGAGCGCCAGGCCGAGCACAGCCTGGCCAGCCTGCGGCGCTGGCGCCTGGTCGCCTCCGCCGTCTTCCTGGCGGTGGTCGCCGCGGTGGTCTTTCGCGTCTTCCGGCCGATGCTCGACCGCCTGCGGCGCCACCTGAGCGAGCTGCGGCAGGCCGAGACGCGGCTCCGGCAGCGGCAGGAAGAGCTGAAGCTCACCTTCGAGCACGCCCCGCTCGGCGTCATGACCTGCGACGTCTGGGGCCGGCTGCAGAGCGCCAACCCGGCCCTGCTGCGCGCTCTCGACCGCTCCGCCGGCGAGCTGCTCGGCCGCCCGCTGCGCGATTTCGTACACCCCGAGGACTACGAGCACCTCGCCGCCGCCCTCCGCCGGCTCGGCCTCGGTGGCGACCCCACCTCGCCGATGCCGGTGCGGCTGCTAGCAGCCCGTGGTGGACGTCGGGCGGAGTCCCCTCACGGGCTGCTCGAGACCGGGGGACGCTGGGTGCCGGGCCGTCTGCACGGTGGCGCCGTCCACGACGAGGAGGGCCGGGCGGTGGCCCTCATCCTCCACTTCGAGGACCGGACGAGGCAGGTCCAGATGGAGGAGGAGGCGCGACAGCATCGCGAGCGGCTGGCCCACGTGGCGCGGCAGAACACCGTCGGCGAGACGGCAGCCGGCATCGCCCACGAGATCAACCAGCCGCTGAGCGCCATTTCCACCTACGCCCAGGCCTGCAAACGACTGGTCGAGGTGGGCCGCGCCGGGTCCGGCGAGCTGCGGGTAGCGCTCGACAAGGTCAGTGCCCAGGCGCAGAGGGCCGGCGAGGTCATCCGGCGCCTCCGCACCTTCGTGGGACGCCGCCCCGGCCGCGTCGAGCCGGCCGACCTCAACGAGCTGGTCCGCGAGGCGCTGGCGCTGGTCCGCACCGACTCCCGTTTCGACGGCGTGCCGATCCGCACCGAGCTGGCCGCGGACCTCCCCAGGGTGGCCGTCGACACCGTCCAGATCCAGCAGGTCATCCTCAATCTGGTGCGCAACGGACTGGAGGCGGCCCAGGCCGGCGGCCAGCCGCTCCGGGTCCACACCCTGGCCGGCGGCGACGGCTTCGCCGAGGTCGCCGTCGTCGATCGCGGCGCCGGCCTGCCGGAGGGCGCCGTCCCCAACCTGTTCACCCCGTTCTTCACCACCAAGCCGAACGGTCTGGGCATGGGGCTGTCGATCAGCCGCTCGATCGTCGATCACCACGGCGGGCGGATCTGGTTCACCCCCAACCCCGCCGGCGGCACCATCTTCCACTTCACGGTCCCCATCGCCGCCGAGGCCACCGAAGAGCTGAACGAGCGCCCCACGGCCGCTCGGTCCTGATCGGCCGATCGGCCCCAGTGGCGGTCCGCCCCCCTCCGGTTGCCGCGGCCGGATCTTCGACGGCACCGCCGCTCTTCGTCGATCGCCTTGCGGAAAACCCCTAGCGCTTTAGGTAGAACTCCGGATTCCTTCGAGCCCGGAGGCTGCCCGATACTCGACGACGCTCGGATGAACCGCGCCGCGGCCGCGCTCGGAGGCGGCCGCGGCAGCAGATCGTGGACTCGAAACCGGTCTCGGCCGCGACTGATCTGTTGCGCTCTCCGGCGAGCGCGACCGTCCTGCTATTGGCCTCCGCGGTCTTCGCTCACTGCGCGGCGCCCCCCGCCCCGCCGGTGCCGCTGCCGCCGGCCGAGACCGCCGCCGGGGCGCCGGCCGCGACACCGCCGGGCGCCGCCCGGCCGGTCCAGGTGAAGCCACACTCCGAGTGGGCGGAGGCGATCCTCTACTTCGTCATCGTCGATCGCTTCGCCGACGGCGATCCGACCAACAACCGGGACGTCGACCGCCAGGCCAAGGGCGGCTTCCACGGCGGCGACCTGGCGGGCCTCAGGCAGCAGCTCGACGAGCTGGCGGACCTGGGGGTGACGGCGATCTGGATCACCCCGGTGGTCCGCAACATCCCGGGCTTCGTCACCGGCGCCGGCTTTCCGGACTGGGCCTACCACGGCTACTGGGCGGACGACTTCACCCGTCTCGACCCTCGTTTCGGCAGCGAGGAGGAGCTGACGGCACTGGTCGAGGCGGCGCACCAGCGCGGCCTGGCGGTGCTGCTCGACGTGGTCTACAACCACGTCGGCTACGAGTCGCAGTACGTGACCGCGCCGGCCACCCGCGGCTGGCTGCGCACCGAGGACGCCGGTACCTGCGGCCAGGACGACCTGACGAGCTGTCTGGCCGGGCTGCCCGACCTCAAGACCGAGCTGCCCGAGGTCGCCGACTACCTGATGGACGCCCATCTCGGCCTCGCCCGGCGCGCCGGCCTCGACGGCTTCCGGCTCGACACCGTCAAGCACGTCTCGCACGACTTCTGGCAGCAGCACCGGCGCCGCGTGGACGCCGAGCTGGGCGCCGGGTTCTTCCTGCTGGGCGAGGTCTGGGGCGGCGACGCCGCGGTGCTCGACCCCTGGTTCGCCGGCGGCGAGCTGGACGCCGGCTTCGATTTCGGCTTCCAGGGCAGCGCGGTGGGCTTCGTCCAGGGCCGCGGCCGGCCGGTGGCCTTCAACCGGTATCTCGAAAAGCGGCATGAGGTGCGCGAGGGTCACTACCTGGCCCACTACCTCTCCTCGCACGACGTCGAGGGGGCGCTGGCCATGCTCGACGGCGACCTCGAGCGCTTCCGGCTGGCGGCGCTGCTGCAGTTCACCGTCGGCGGCATCCCCACCGTCTACTACGGCGAGGAGGTCGGGCGGCCGGGAGGCGACTGGCCGGACAACCGCAGCGACATGCCCTGGGGCCAGCGGCAGATCCTGCCGGGGGCCGGTCTGCCCCGCGTCGAGTCGTTGCGCGACGACTACCGACGGCTGATCGCCCTCCGGCGCAACCACCCGGCCCTGTGGCGCGGCGACCATCAGGGGCTCGAGTTCGGCGCCGACCATCTGGTGTTCAGCCGTCACGACGCCGTCACCGGCGACCTGGTGGTGGTGGCGGTCAACCGCGCCGCCGAGGAGGCCGCGGCCGCGGCCTTCGACCTCCCCGCCGCGTGGCGGGACGCCCCGCTTTGGGACCTCTGGGGCGACGAAGAGCTCCTGCCCACCGCCGGCCGCGTCGAGACGCTGGTGCCACCGCTCTCGGCGCGGATTCTGGCCGCCCGCCCCGCGGCGGACGGCCCGGGAGAGAAGGACTGACCATGGCTGGCGTGACCCTCGACGGCGTCAAGAAGAGCTTCGGCGACGTCACCGTCATCGAGAAGCTCGACCTCGAGATCCGGGACCGGGAGTTCATGGTCCTGGTCGGCCCCTCGGGCTGCGGCAAGTCGACCGTGCTGCGGATGATCGCCGGTCTCGAGGAGATCACCGCCGGCAGCATCCGCATCGGCGAGCGGGTGGTCAACGACCTGCCGCCCAAGGAGCGCGACATCGCGATGGTGTTCCAGAGCTACGCGCTCTACCCCCACATGTCGGTCCGCCAGAACCTCGAGTTCGGCCTCCGGCTGCGCAAGATGAAGCCCGACGAGATCGACCAGCGGGTCGAGCGGGCGGCCGGGATCCTGGGCATCACCCCGCTGCTCGAGCGGCGGCCGAAGGAGATGTCGGGCGGCCAGCGCCAGCGGGTGGCGGTGGGCCGCGCCATCGTCCGCGACCCGGCGGTCTTCCTTTTCGACGAGCCGCTGTCCAACCTCGACGCCAAGCTCCGGGTGCAGATGCGGGCCGAGATCTCCAAGCTGCAGCGGCGGCTCGAGACCACCACCGTCTACGTCACCCACGACCAGGTCGAGGCCATGACCATGGGCGACCGCATCGCCATCCTCAAGGACGGCGACCTCCAGCAGTGCGGCACGCCGCTCGAGGTCTACGAGCAACCGGCCAACGTCTTCGTCGCCGGCTTCATCGGCACCCCGCCGATGAACCTGCTGCCGGCCACGGTCGGACCCGACGGCGCGCGGCTCGAGGGCCATGGCTTCGAGCTGCCGATGCCCGAGCGGCTGCGGCCGCTGGTCGCCGGCGCCGAGCAGCGGGTGGTGGTCGGCCTGCGCCCCGAGCTGGTCTTCGTCGACGCCGACTCGATCGCCGGCGACCACGGCTCGGTTCCCGTGCAGGTCGAGGTGGTCGAGCCGCTGGGTCACGAGAACATCGTCCACGGCCGGGTCGGCGACCAGTTCGTCACCGCCACCCTCGATCCCCATCAGTCGCCAAAGGTCGGCGAGGCGACCGAGTTCCTGGTCGCCCTCGACGGCCTGCACCTGTTCGACGCCGACACCGAGAAGAACCTGGTCGCCCCCACGGGCGGCCCGCAAGGGAGGTAGCCGATGAGAAGACGAACGCTTGCAGCCGCCGGCGCCGCGCTGATCGCGGGTCTGCTGGCGCCGCCGGCCGGCGCCCAGGTCGAGCTGGTGGTCTGGCACGCCTACCGGGGCGGCGAGAAGGCGGCCTTCGAGAAGGTGGTGGCCAGCTACAACAAGGCCCGGGCCGGAAAGGTCAAGGTGTCGACCCTGGCGGTCCCCTACGACGCCTACGCCGACAAGATCACCGCCGCGGTGCCCCGCGGCAAGGGGCCCGACGTCTTCATCTACGCCCAGGACCGGCTGGGCGGCTGGATCGAGGCCGGCAACACCATCGAGCCGATCGACTTCTTCCTCGAAGACGAGATCGTCGAGCGCTTCCTGCCCACCACCCTGGAGGCGATGACCTACCAGGACACCGTCTACGGCCTGCCGTTCAACTACAAGGTCATCACCCAGATCTACAACAAGAAGCTGGTGCCGTCGCCGCCCAAGACCGGCGCCGAGCTGGTGGCCACCGCCAAGAAGCTGACCGACGCGGCGATCGGCAAGTTCGGTCTGGCCTACGCCTACAACGACTTCTACTACCACGCGGCGCTGATGAACGCCTTCGGCGGCGGAGTCTTCGACGCCGGAGGCAAGCCGACCCTGGCCTCGGCCGCCAACGTCAAGGCGCTCGACTACCTGCTCAAGTGGGCCTTCACCGACGCCATCCTGCCGGCCGAGCCCTCCACCGCGCTGATCACCACGCTGTTCAACGAGGGCCGCGCCGGCATCGTCTTCTCGGGCCCCTGGTTCCTGGGCGAGATCGCCGAGGGCGTCGACTTCGGGCTGGCGCCGCTGCCGCGGATCGAGGAGGCCGGCGGACCGATGCGGCCGTGGATGACCGTCGAGGGCGTCTACGTGGCCGGCCCTTCGCAGCACAAGGACGAGGCCTACGACTTCGCGGTCTTCCTCACCGGCTTCGACGCCGGCAAGACGATGGCCCTCGAGGGCCGGCAGACACCGGCCAACCTGTCGGTCTACGACGACCCGGCGGTGGCCGGCGACCCGATCATCCAGGCCTTCCGCAAGCAGGTCGAGGTGGCGCTGCCGATGCCCAACGTGCCCGAGATGACCATGGTCTGGTCGCCCGCGACCTCGGCCATGAACGTCATCTGCAAGCGCAACGCCACCCCCGCCAAGGCGATGGAGGACGCCCAGAAGGAGGTCATCGAGCGGATCGCGGCCCTCCGCCGCTAGTCGCCGTCGAGCCCACCGCCCGGTCGAACGATGAAGCTCGAGGTCCGATTCCCCCGCCTCCTGACCGGCCTGGCCATCGGCCTGGCGTTGACGGTCGGGGTCGGGGCCTGGCTCCAGGCCCGCGCCGCCCAGCGCCAGCGGGCCGAGACCGCCGAACGCTCCGGGGTCGTCGGCCTGCGGGCGCTGGGCGACCTGGTCGAGAACCTGGGCCTCGACGACGAGCGGCTGCAGCGGGCGGTCGCCGTCTTCGTGGCCGCCGATCCGGGCCTCGAGGTGGCCCGGGTGGTGCGGTTCAAGGGCATCCGGCTGGTGGCCTCGACGGCCCCCGGCGACGTCGGCGACGACGCGGCGCCGCGCAAGATGGCGCGCGACGAAAAGCCGCTCTACGACCTCGGGCAGGCGCTGCGCGCGGCGGTGGAGACCAACCTCAAGGAGGGCCGCGCCTGGAAGGAGGAGATCGACGTCCAGACGCTGGCCGGGGATCGCCTCGAGCTGGCCGGGCCCGTTCAGGAAGGGCCGGTCACGGAGGGACCCGCCGAGGCGGACGGCCAGGTGGCGGGCGCGGTGCTGGTCGAGACCGGCGCCGAAGCCCCCCGGGGCGGAGCTCCCGCCAGCGGAGCCGGCACCCTGGCGACCCTGGCGGCGCTGCTCGTGCCGCTGGTGCTGCTGGTGGCCCTCCGGCCGCTGCTGGCCGGCCGCGGGGTCGCGGCGCTGGCCGTCGCGGCGCTGCTGCTGGTCGCCGCCACGTGGTTCCACGGCCGCCGCGGGCTCGACGCCCTGTCGGCCGGCCAGCGCGCCGCCGAGCAGGGGATCGCCGGACGGCTGGCTTCGGCGGCGGTTGCCTTCGAAGCGGCGTTCGCCAGCCTCGGCGAGCCGGCGCCGGCGGTGGAGACCAGCGCCTGGGACAGCGACCGCTTCCGGCGGCCGCTTGGCCGGGTCACCGCCGCCGGCGTCGACGAGGCGGTCCTCACCCGCACCCTGGCCGTCAACCGCGGCACCTACGGCCGCCTGATGCTGCCGGTCGGTGCCCTCGGGCTGGTCCTGCTGGCCTGGTTCGGATTGGGCGGCGCGGCCACCGCCGGCGGCGCCCTGCTCCGCCACCGCCGCGCCTACGGCTACGTGATGCCGGCCATGGTCGCCATGGTGGTGCTGGTCTTCTTCCCGTTCTCGTACGGCATCGCCCTGTCGTTCACCAACGCCAACATCTACAACACCGACCAGGGGATCGCCGAGACCTGGATCGGGCTGCAGAACTTCACCGAGATCCTCACCGACTGGAAGCTGGTCGAGAACACACCGGAAGGCCGGGTCTTCGACTATCAGAACTTCTACTGGACGCTGGGCTTCACCGTCGTCTGGACGGTCTCCAACGTCGCCATCGGGGTCAGCCTCGGTCTGCTGCTGGCGCTGATCCTCAACACCCGGGGCCTGGCGCTGCGCCCGATCTACCGGGTGCTGCTGATCCTGCCGTGGGCGGTCCCCAACTACATCACCGCGCTGATCTGGCGCGGGATGTTCCATTCGCAGTTCGGGGTCATCAACCAGGTCATCCAGATCTTCGGGGGCTCGGCGGTGTCCTGGTTCGACACCCCGCTGACCGCCTTCGTCACCGTGCTCTCCACCAACGGCTGGCTGAGCTTCCCGTTCATGATGGTGATCTCGCTCGGCGCCCTGCAGTCGATCCCCGCCGACCTCTACGAGGCCGCCCGGGTGGACGGCGCCAGCCGCTGGCAGCAGTTCCGCACCATCACGCTGCCGTCGCTCAAGCCGGCACTGGTGCCGGCGGTGATCCTGTCGGTCATCTGGACCTTCAACCAGTTCAACGTCATCTATCTGGTCTCGGCCGGCGAACCGGGCTATGCCACCGAGATCCTGATCACCGAGTCCTACAAGCTGGCCTTCGAGCAGTACCGCTACGGCTACGCGGCCGCCTACTCGGTGGTCATCTTCATCATCCTGCTGGCCTACGGCGTCTGGCAGAACCGGGTCACCCGGGCAACCGAGGGGATATGAGGAAGAGCACCATCTCGGACGAGCCGGCCCACCCGCCCCTGCACCTGTTTCTGGGGGTGTTCACCCTGTTCACGATCTACCCGCTGCTGTGGGTGTTCACCATCGCCTTCTCCGGCGGCCAGAGCCTGGCGATCGTCGATCTGCCGGGCGACCCCTCCGTGCTCGACCGCCTGCGGGCCATCGTGCCCTGGCCGGAGCAGCTTTCCTGGGCCAACTTCACCTCGGTGGTCAGCGACCAGCCGTTCGCCCGCTGGCTGCTCAACAGCGCCATCGTCGCCGCCGCCACCACCGTCGTCGGGGTCTTTCTGGCGACCACCGCCGGCTACGCCTTCTCGCGCTTCCGCTTCGCCGGCCGGCGGACCGGGCTGATGTCGTTCCTGGTCTCGCAGATGTTCCCCGGCACGCTGATGCTGATCCCGCTCTACATCATCCTGGTCCAGTGGCTGGGGCTGGGGTCGACCTGGATCGGGCTGATCCTCGTCTACTCGACCACCGCCATCCCCTTCTGCGTGTGGATGCTCAAGGGCTACTTCGACACCATCCCGCTGGACCTCGAGGAGTCGGCGCGGATCGACGGCGCCACCCCGGGGCAGATCTTCCTCAAGATCATCCTGCCGCTGGCCAAGCCCGCGGTGGCGGTGACGGCGCTGTTCTCGTTCATGACCGGCTGGAACGAGTTCATCCTCGCCGCCACCCTGATGGACGAAGAGACCATGTACACGGCCCCGGTCGGGCTGCGCTTCTTCGTCGGCGGCTTCTCCGAGCAGTGGGGCTACTTCGCGGCCGGCTCGATCATCGTCGCCATCCCGGTCGTGCTGCTGTTCCTGTTCCTGCAGAAGTACCTGGTCTCCGGCCTCACCGCCGGAGCCGTCAAGGGTTAGCCAACCTCAGACAAGGAGGAACGACATGAGGGAGCTGATTCGCATCACCGTCATCGCCGGGGCCGCGGTCTGCCTGGTCGCGGCCGCGGCGACGGCACAGGTGTCCTTCAAGGACCCGACGGGGGACGACAACGGCCCCGGGGGCTACGTCTACCCCACCGACGCGGTCTATACCGCGGGCTCGTTCGACCTCACCGGCTTCGAGCTGAGCGTCAAGGGCAAGAGGGCCAGCGCCGAGGTCGGCGTCAACGCCAACCTCGAGGACCCCTGGCGCATGGGGGTCGGCTTCGCGGTGCAGATGGTCTTCATCTACATCGACAACGCCGAGGGCGGCTTCGACACCGGGCTGCCCGGCACCAACCACAAGTTCGCCGCCGGCAGCGAGTGGGACAAGGTGATCATCCTGTCACCGCAGCCGTCGGCCCGCGTCAAGCAGGAGGTCGAGGCCAAGTGCGGCGAGATGGCGGCCAGCGTCGTCATCCCGAGCCGCACCACCGGCCGCGGCCGCACCATCGTCGGCTCCGGCATCAGCCTCGACGACCTCGGCGAGGGCGACCCCGCCACCTGGGGCTACCAGGTGATCATGCAGTCCAACGAAGGCTTCCCCACCGAGGGCGACCTGCTGACCCGCAAGGTCAACGAGTACGAGGGCCAGCACCGCTTCGGCGGCGGCACCGACTACGACTGCGACCCGCACGTGATGGACATCCTCGGCGACCACTCGATGCTGCAGTACGAGTGCGCCGCCGACGGCTCCGCCACCAAGATGGCCACCCTCGAAATGGTCCGCCTGTAAACGGGGAGGAGGAGAGAACATGAAAACAACCCGACTGACGCTGGCGCTGGGGCTGGCGCTGATCGGCGTGGTGGCGCTGTCGGCTCAGCTCTACGCCGCCGACACCAAGCCGTTCAGCATCACCGGCGTCAACTACACCAAGTGGCTGTGGGGCGACCAGCGCTACGACGGCTCGCTCTACAACTTCACCACCGTCCCCGGCGAGGGGTTCGGCGACAACGGCCAGGGCACCGAGCTGGAGCTGCTGGTCTCGGCCAAGCCGTCCAAGAAGATCGAGGTCCAGGGCCGCATGAAGGCCCGCTTCAACCAGAACTTCTGGACCAACGGCGGCGGCTTCGGCGGCGGCGGGGCGGGACAGCCCGGCAGCGGCGACTGCGTGGGCGGCGACTGCGGCGAGTTCGACTCGCGCTCCGCCCAGTACGTCAAGTTCCGGGGCCTGACCATCCTCGTCACCCCGGGCTACAAGTGGGTCGACACGGTGACCATCGGCTCGAGCGACTTCGGCATGTTCGATCCGTTCACCATCGGCAAGATCCGCTACATCGACCGCGACAACAACTCGGGCCTGCTGTTCCAGGGCTCGTTCGCCAACCGCAAGGTGACCTACGACGCGGTCCGCATCTCGCTCAACCGGCTGGTCTACGGCCCGGGCTTCAACACCGGCGAGTATCCGGTCCAGGACGCCACCTACGGGCTGCAGCTCAAGTTCCGGCCCCACTCGAAGTTCGACTTCGGGGTGCACTACAACTACGTGCAGGACCTCGAGGTCGACACCACCGACTTCAACCGTGACGACGGCCGCGACCTCGACCTGCGGTTCCGCAACAGCGTCCTCGGCGTCACCATCGGCATCCACCCCAACCCGACTTTCGACGTCCGGGCGGCGGCCTACGCCTCGGGCGCCGACTCCGACCCGGTGTTCGGAGCGCCGGGCTCGTTCTTCGGCATCTCGGGCTTCTCGCCGGTCCCGGCCGGCAAGCTCGACGACGAGGCCTACAAGCTCAACGTCGACGTCAACGACCCGTTCAACAACGGCCTGTCGTTCAACTTCGAGTACTTCGACATCGGCGCCGAGTACGTCTCGATCGCGGCGGCGCGGCGCGAGGCCGACGTGCTGCTGACCGAGGGGCACGACGCCACCTGGGTGTTCCCCGGTCCCAACAACGCCGCCTTTGGCGTCTTCGGCGGCAACCCGTCGCGCATCGGCTACGGCGGCTATCAGGGCCACGCCCAGCAGGTGCCGACCATCAACGTCGACAACGAGTTCACCGATTTCGACGAGCCGCTGGCCGAGACCGTGGTCGGCTGGCAGGGCTTCACCATCGTGCCCTCCTGGGGACGCGGCGATCTCGACCTGGCCGCCGAGTTCACCTCCATCGACTACAACACCAACTGGCAGGCCTGGGGCGATCCGTCGCGTCACGTCCTGTTCGATCCCGACGGCGACGAGGGACCGCTCCAGGGACCGCGCTTCCCGAACCATGAATCGGACACCGGGATCGGCTCCTTCCGCAACGCCTACGCGCCGTTCCAGGACAAAGAGACCGAGATCATGGTGCTGCGCGGCAAGTACTTCGTCGACGTCGGCAACGGTCTCGAGGTCTTCGGCAAGATCAAGTTCATCGACGAGACCGACAAGCGGATGACCGACGCGCGGTTCCTGCCGTTCGTGCCCGGCGACTGCCCGGGCGGCGGCCTCGAGTGCGGCAACGTCCCCAACCCCAACAACTCGGGGACCAACGACCTCTACGGCAATCCGCCGGTGATCACCGTCGACGGCGTCACCGGCTACCAGTGGAAGCCGTTCGACAACGTGGCCGACGACGACCGCGACATGGACTACACGATGTACCAGCTCGGCTTCGGCTACCAGGTCACCAGCGAGATCTGGGGCTCGATCACCTTCGAGACCTACGACGTCGACCTCAAGGACGGCAACACCGCCTTCCAGGCCTATCAGCTTCACGAGATGGCCTCCGGCCAGCACGACAAGCAGAAGGTCATCCTGCAGGCCAAGTACAACATCGGCGGCGCCGAGATCGGCTTCAACTACGAGTACGCCACCGGCGAGTTCAAGCCGGACTTCGGCGGCGGCTTCGTGCCCCAGCTTGCCGACCAGGGGATCCAGGACAGCCTCGGCTTCCGGGTCGACTCGCTCGGGTTCCGCGGCCGCTTCGGCGGCTGGAACAGCCTCGAGGCGCGGGACTTCGATCACCAGCGCCTCAAGGCGTTCTTGAAGCTGTTCTTCTAATAGACTCCGCATGGGCCGGCGGTCGGGATCGGGGGTCCCGACCGCCGGCCCCCACGCCCCCTCCCCCAAGCAAGAGACGCTTCGAAGTCACCGTCCGGAGGAAGTCCGCATGCAACCCACGACCCCGCCAGCCGTTCTCATCGCCCTCCTCCTCGCCGCGGCGGTCGCGCCGCCGGGCGCGGCCGAGGCCGCCGGCAAGGACCAGATCTTCGAGCTCAGCGACCCCCGCGGCGACGACCACGGCGACGGCCGGCTGATCTACCCGACCCGCACCGAGTTCCAGAAGGGGGACCTCGACCTGATCTCGTTCCGCGCCCGCCGGCAGAAGGGCGGCACCCTCTTCGAGGCCACCTTCGCCAACCCCATCCGGGTGCCGCAGCGCGAGGCGATCGACGAGCTGGGCACCCAGCTCACCTCGATCGCGCGGCAGGGCTTCTACACCTTCAACATCGACGTCTACATCGACGTCGACCGCCAGCCCGGCTCGGGCGGGGTCGCCACCCTCCCCGGCCGCAAGGCCGAGCTCCTCCCCGAGAACGCCTGGGACCTGGCGGTGATCCTCACCCCGCGCCCGCACGAGGCCCGCGGCGAGCTGCGCCGGCTGTGGCTCGACGCGCTGCGCGAGGACATCAGGGACCCCGACGAGCCGTTCGACGAAGAGACCTTCGACGAGGTCAAGAAGACGGTGCCGGCCAACCTGGCCGACCGCGTCTTCTTTCCCACCAACGTCCGGGTGCGGGGCCAGAAGATCTCCTTCTTCGTGCCCGAGAGCTTCCTGCGGGGCGAGGCCCGGCCCGACTGGAGCTACGTGGTGGCGGTCTCCGGGTCCAACCTGGTCTCCAGCATGGACCTGGTGGCGAAGACCGGGCTGGCCGAGGAGGTCCGCGACAACCTGATGGTGCTGCCGGTGTCGCCGGGCTCGTGGCGCAACCGCTTTGGCGGCGGCCGCGAGAACGCCGAGCTGCAGCCGCCCCTGGTCGACCTGCTGGTGCCGCCGGGCCGCAGCCAGGAGGAGCTGCTGAGCGACTTCACCTCCTCCGAGCCGGTGCGCCTGCCCGGGGTGGTGCCCGCGCAGTCGGGCGGCTAGCGCAGCCGGCTACGGGCTCGAGACCAGGCGCCACACGCCGCTGGCCCAGGGCGGCAGCACCAGCCGCCAGCCGCCGGGACCGCCCCCGGCCGGGCGCGCCCCGGCGTCGACCTGGAGCGGCTCGAGCTGGTCGGCGGCGAGCGCGAGCGGCCCGACGATCTGCAGGTCGCCCGTCAGGTTGTGGGCCGCCAGCGCCCGCTCGTCGCCGGCCTCGCGCACGAAGCAGAGCACCGCGTCGCCCGGCTCGCCGGTCTCCAGCAGCCGGACACCGCCGCGCCGCAGCGCCGGCGAGGCCCGGCGGGCCCGGATCCAGCGCCGGTAGTGGCTCAGCAGCGAGCCCGGGTCGCCGGTCTGCCTCGCCACGTTGGCGTGCTCACGCCCCGGCGCGAACGCGAACCAGGGCTCGCCCTCGCTGAAGCCGCCATCCGGCTCGTCGCTCCACGGCATCGGCGTCCGCTTCTGCTCGTCGCGGTCGCCGGGACCGTTGGCCAGCCCCACCTCCTCCCCGTAGTAGAGAAACGGCGTCCCCGGCAGGGTCAGCAGGATCGCCGGCGCCAGCCGTAGGCGCTCGGGCGAGCCCCCGAGCTGGCTCGCCAGGCGGCGCTGGTCGTGGTTGGTCAGGAAGGTGCCGTCGAGCACCCCGTGCGGATAGACCGTGGCCATCTCCTCGAGGACCGGCACGATGCCGTCGGCCCGGCCGCGCCCCACCCCGTCGACCACCGCCGCGGCCAGCGGGAAGTTGAAGTTCATCGGCAGCTCGTCGCCGCCCCGCACCTCGTCGACCTCGCCGTAGTAGGTGGCGATGGTCGGCGTGTCGGTCCAGTTCTCCCCCACCAGCAGCGCCCGCGGCCGGCGCTCGCGGATCGCCGCCGCGAACTCGCGCCAGAAGGCGTGGGTCTCCGGCGTGTCGTTCTGCAGCTCGCCCGGACCAGCGGCGATCAGGTGCCGGGCGGCGTCGAGCCGGAAGCCGTCCAGCCCGCGCCGCAGCCAGAGCCGGGCCAGCCGGATCGCCTCCTGCCGCACCGGCGGGTGGAGGAAGTTGAGGTCCGGCATGCCCGACCAGAAGATCCCGTAGTACCAGGCGCCGTTCCTGGGGTGCCAGGTGGGGCCGGGGCCCCACGGCTGCGTCCAGCCCGGGTTGTCCGGCCGCCACACGTACCAGTCGCGCCGCGCCGCCTCGGGCGACGACGCCGAGTCGGCGAACCACGGGTGCTGCGAGCTGGTGTGGTTGATCATGAAGTCGACGATCACCCGGATGCCGCGCCGCCGGGCCGCCCGGAGCAGCCGCCTGAGGTCGCGCCGGCTGCCGTAGTCGGCTTCCACCGCCTCGTAGTCCACCGTGTCGTAGCCGTGATAGCTCGGCGACTCGAAGATCGGCATCAGCCACAGCGCGGTGACCCCCAGGTCGTCGCCGGTCGCCGGGTCACCGTCGTTGAGATAGTCCAGCCGCGCGGTGAGCCCGGCCAGGTCGCCGATCCCGTCGCCGTCCGAGTCGGCAAAGCTGCGCACGAAGACCTCGTAGAACACCGCGTCCCGGACCCAGTCGTGGCTCCACTGCCGCACCGATGTCGGCGCCGCGGACGCGCCGGCCGCCAGCCCTACGCCGGCCGCGGCCGCCACCACCAGGGCCGCGGACACCAGCCTGCGGCGGAGGTCAAGCAGAACGGGCTGGTGGTGGGTCATGGCGCGGTCTTTCCGCCCGCGCGGGCGCGGGCACTCGCCCAAGCATAGCCCGGCCACGGCCGGCTCTTGAACGCCGCCTCTTGGACGGTGCCCGCCGCCCCTGGCCCCCGGCCCGCAGCGCGGGTGGGGCGCCCCTCGGTTCGGCCCTACCTACCCAAATGGGTAGTGCCGTACCGAAGAAGCCCTGCCCGCCCCGCCGGGTGGTTCGAGGCCCGCCCTCTTGTGTTATAGAACATATTTGAAATCTGTAAGTGAGTGATTCGTCGCTGGCGGGCGAACGCATTGGCCATATCCGCCTGCTCGAGGTGCTGGCCACGGGCGGGATGGGGGAGGTCTATCTCGCCTTCGACGAGACGCTCAAGCGCACCGTCGCGGTCAAGGCGATCCGGGCCGAGGGCCGCCGGCGTCCGGAACTGAGGGAGCGTTTCCTCCAGGAGGCGCGCATCCTCTCGAAGCTCGACCATCCCAACATCTGCCGCATCTACGACTACGTCACCGCCTCGGACACCGACTACCTGGTCCTCGAGCTGATCAAGGGGCGCACCCTCGGCGACGCGATCGCCCGGGGCTCGCTTGGCCGGTCGGCGCGCCTCGAAGTCGCGCAGACGCTGGCTACTGCCCTGGCCGCCGCCCATGCCTCGGGCGCGATCCACGGCGACCTCAAGCCGGGAAACGTGATGCTCACCCTCGACGGCGAGGTCAAGATCCTCGATTTCGGTCTGGCGCGCCTGCGGGGCCCCGGTCCGGAACCTGTCGCTGGCAGCGCCGCTGACCAGCTGGCGGCACCCTCTCCCGCCGGCGCACCGGCGACCGCCCAGCCGCTGGCAGGCGCGGAGACCATCGACCAGAGGGCCCGATCCCTGCTGGCGATGCCTGCCCCTGCCCCGATGCAGGCAAGCGTCGATACGGATCGGCCGCTGAGGATCGTCGGCACGCCCCTCTACATGAGCCCCGAGCAGGCAGCCGGTGAAGCGGCCACCGCCGCCAGCGACATGTACTCCTATGGCCTGCTGTTGCAGGAGCTCTTCACCGGCCGCCCAGCCCGCCCCGCCGGCGGCAGCCCGGCCGAGACCCTGTCGCGAGCGCGCAGCGGCGACACCACGCCGCTGGAAACCGGCCGTCGTCTCGACAAGGACCTCGCGGGCCTGATCCGCCGGCTCGAGTCGCCCGCGGCCTCGGCGCGACCCACGGCCGCGCAGGTGGTCGACGACCTGCGCTGGATCCGGGAGAAGCCCGGGCGGCGACGGCGCCGCGTGGCCGCCCTGGCGCTCCTGCTGGTGGCCCTGCTGGCCGGTCTCAAGTACACCCTCGATCTGCGCGCCGCCCGTGACGAGGCCGAGCACCGCCGCCAGCAGGCCGAGCAGCTGGTGGGCTTCATGCTCGGCGACCTCAAGTCCGAGCTCCAGTCGGTCGGCCGCCTCGACGCCATGGCCGGCACGCTGGACGAGGTGCTTCGCTACGTGGATTCGCTGCCGGAAGAGGGCATCTCGGACCAGGATCTGGCGTTTCGCGCGCGGGCGCTCCGCCAGATCGGCGAGGTGCAGCGGCAGCGGGGCGATCTGCCGGGCGCCGCCGCGGCCTATGCCGAGGCCGCCCGCCTGACCGAGCTGCTGGCGGCGCGAGATCCCGAGCGGGCCGAGCGGCTGTTCGAGCTCGGCGAGAGCCACTTCTACGTCGGTCTCGTCCACCTGGAACGGGGCCACCTCGAAGCGGCGCTGGTCCCCTTCCTGCGCTACCACGAGGTCGCGCGCCGGCTGGCGGCCATGGATCCCGACAACAGCACCTGGCAGATGGAGGTCGCCTACGCCGAGGGCAACCTCGGCGTGGTGCGGGAGCGGCAGGGTGATCTGACGGCGGCGCTCGATGCCTACCGAAGCTCGCTGGCGCTGAGGGAACAGGTCGTCGACCGCAATCCCGACCACGCCGTCTGGCTGCACGATCTGGCCGAGCAGCACAACCTGGCGGGCTACGTGCTGTTCAAGCTGGGAGACCTGGCCGGGGCCCGCGAGCACTTCGAGGCCGATCTCGACTTGTCCGAGGAGCTGCTGACCCGCGACCCCCGCAGCGCCCGATTCCGGCGCAAGGTGGCCAGGTCGCACGCCTTCCTGGGCCTGCTCGAGGAAGTAGAAGGCGACGCCGCGAGCGCGCTGCGCCGCTACCGCGCCGAGGAGACCCTGGCGCGAGAGCTGGTGGCGCTCGAGCCCGACAACGCCCACTGGCGGCGGCAGCTGGCGATCAACGGCCTCACCGTCGGCCGGATGCTGAGGCTCCGGGGCGACCTGCCGGCCGCCGAGGAGCTGCTGCGCGCGAGCCAAGAGACCCTCACCGCGATCGCCGCCGCCGATTCCTCGGACCCCCAGTGGCGGCGAGAGCTGGCAGCCGCCCGGCTGGAGCTGGGCGCCATCCTGCTCGCCGCCGGGCGCGCTACGGACGCCGAGCAGGAGGCGCGCGACGCACTCTCGCTGGTCGAGCCGATCGCCGCGGCGGCGCCGGATCGCCGCGTCTGCCTGCGGCTGGGCGGCGCCCACCTGCTGCTCGGGCGCAGCCTGGCGGCGCAATCGCTGCCTGGAGGCGCCGAAGCACTGGGGCGCGCCGCCGCCACCGTGGGGCCCTGCGTGGAGCGGTTCGGCGACCCCCTGCTGCTGGAGCTGTGGGCGCGCGTGCTGCTCCGCCAGGGGCGCCTCGAGGAGGCGGCCCCGGTCGTCGAGCGGCTCTACCGTATCGGCGTCCGCCGCCCCGCCCTGATGGAGCTGGCGGCAGCGGCGGGGCTGCTGCCGGAGAACGTCGAAGCGCCCGCCGGGTGAAGGCGGGTCGAGATAGGAGACAGATCACTTCGAAAGGAGGCCGACGATGCTGACGAG
>JBFGCA010000090.1:0-20224 GCA_041567315.1 Thermoanaerobaculia bacterium
GCGCCCTCGAGGCGCTGGCCATCCACGGCGAGATCGACGACCGCTGGGGCACCGTGCAGGCCCTCGAGGTGCTGGCGCGGGTCGCCGCGACGACCGGCGGGCCCGGCCCGGCGGTGCGGCTGGTGGGCGCGGCGGCGCGGCTGCGCGACGCCATCGGCGCCCCGCTGCTCAAGCCGGAGCAGGAGGAGCTCGACCTGCTGCTCGAGACGCTGCGCGCCGAGCTGGGTCCCGAGCCGTTCGGGTCGGCCTGGCGGGCGGGTCGGGAGACCAGCCTCGCGGAGGTCCTCTGTCTGGCGGCGGGGCTCGCCGCCGAGTCGGAGGCACCGCCGGCGCCGGCGCCCGTCGCCGGCGGCGAGGTCGCCCCCCGGCTCGAGGTCCACGCCCTCGGCCCGCTCCGCATCCTGCTCGACGGCCGGCCGGCGGCCGGCAACGGGTGGGAGGCGGTCCGCCCCCGCGAGCTGCTGGTCCACCTGCTCTGTCATCCCGAAGGCTGCACCCGCGAGCAGATCGGGCTGTCTTTCTGGCCCGAGGCCTCGCCGGCGCAGCTCCGCAACACCTTCCACGTCACCCTCCACCGGCTGCGCCGGGCGCTGGGCCACAGCGACTGGATCGTCGCCGACGGCGGCCGCTACCGGCTCAACCCGGCCCTCGACTGCGAGTTCGACGCCGCCCGCTTCGAGACCGAGGCCGGGGCGGTGCTGGCGGTGGCGGCGCCCGGCGAGGCCGAGCTCGACCGGCTGGCGGCGGCGCTCGAGCTCTATCGCGGCGACTTCCTCCAGAACGAGCCGATGGGCGACTGGCTGCTCCCCCACCGCGAGCGGCTGCAGCGGCTCTGCCTGCAGGGACTCGAGGTTCTCGGCGAGGCCCGCATGGCCGCCGGCCGCTGGGCGGAGGCGGCCGCGCTGTGGCACCGGCTGCTGGGGCTCGAGGACCTCGATGAAGCCGTCTATCAGCGGTTGATGCTGTGTCACGCGCGGCTCGGCCAGCGCCGGCGGGTGCTCGAGGTCTTCGAGAGTCTGCGGCAGCTGCTCCAGGACGAGCTGGGCGCCGAGCCCGAGGCCGCCACCGTGGCGCTCTGCCGGCGGCTGACGCGACCCGCCACGGCGCCGGACCGCGGTGGACGGCCGCCGCGTTTCAGGAAGTCGGGGCGGCGGCCGGGGCGGGCCGCCCAGCTCCACTTCTCACCAGCCCGCTGCGGTGCGGGACCCGACGCGGCCCTGGAAAGCCCGTAAGCGGGCCTTCTGGACCCCGCTCTTCCCGTACAGCATCCGGTAAGCGGCCGTCGGGCACTCTTTGCGCGCCGGCGGAGAGACCCTCCCCGGCCCAAACGGCGAGGCAGTCGAGACTCGCCCCGTGCCAAGGAGGCAAACCATGAACGCCAACCACTCGCAAACCGAGCACCCGCAACCGGGCCGGGCTGCATCGAGCGGTCCGAGTCTCCGCACCCTCGCCGCTCTCGTGGCGGGCGCCCTTTTCGGCGGCGCCGTGATCGCGGCCTACAGCCCGACGATCCAAGCCAGGAGCCGGCTCGCCGCCACCGATCAGGCCGAGCGCGGCCGCTACCTGGTTACGATCGGCGGCTGCCACGACTGCCACACCCCCTGGAAGCTGGGCGAGCACGGGCCCGAGCCCGACATGTCGCGCGCCCTTTCGGGCCACCCGGAGGAGGTGGTCATGACGCCGGCGCCGGTCCTCGGCGACGGGCCCTGGGGATGGGCCGGGGCAGGGACCAACACCGCCTTCGCCGGACCCTGGGGGGTGAGCTTCGCCGCCAACCTGACGCCCGACGAGAACACCGGCACCGGCATCTGGACCGAGGACATCTTCATCAACACGATCCGCAACGGCCGGCACTGGGGGGTGGCGCGGCCGCTGCTGCCGCCGATGCCGTGGGAGAACTACCGCCAGATGACCGACGAGGACCTCAAGGCGGTGTTCGCCTATCTGCGGACCCTGCAGCCGATCCGCAACCAGGTGCCCCAGCCCGTCGAGCCGCCGGCGATGATGGCCGCCGCCCCGCCGGCCAAAGAGCGCGGCGCCGCCTAGAGCGAGCGCCTGATCGATTCCCGGTCCCCCGGCCCCCGGGTCGGCCACACCACCCGGCCAGGGACCGGTACGAGGCGCCGCGGCCCGCGAGGGCTGCGGCGCCTCCCTTCTCTCGAGGCCCCAGGGCTAGTGGCCTGGCTAGGGCACCACGCTCGACCAGGCCGAGAGGTCCCCGGACTCGAAATCGTCGGCGAAGATCGGGGCCGGCCGCGCGCAGCCGGGGCTGCCGCCGGCCAGGACGACGTCGTCCAGGTGCCAGCCGTCGCCGGTCACCGAGACGTCGGTCTCGAGCCGGAAGCGCAGGCGGACCTCGCCCTGGCCGTCGAGCTGCGACAGCGCCACCTCTTCGGCGGTCCAGGTCGTCTGATTCCAGCCGTTGAAGGCGCGCACGGTGGACCAGGTGCCGCCGCCGTCGGTCGAGGTCTCGAGGTAGCCGAAATCGTACCCCGGCTCCAGGTCGTAGATGTGCCAGAAGCCCAGCGTCGTTCCCGACACCGCCGAGAGATCGAACGGCGGCGAAACGAGGGCGTCGTCCCGCAGGTTCGAGTAGTTGCCGCCGGGGCTGTCGGTCCACGAGTGCGACGGGCTGTGTGAGCTTTCGTCGGTGATCGCCCACGGCGAGTCCGCCGCCCAGCCCTGGTTGCCGGACTCGACGTCGTCGGCGAAGACCGCGCAGATCGGGTCGAGATCGAAGTCCACCCGCACGGTCTGCGAGGCCACCGCCTCGACCCCGTCGACGCTGGCCGGCGCGTAGTCCTCGGCGGTCGCAGTGACCGTGTAGGAGCCGGGCGGCACCATCAGGCTGTAGTAGCCCGTGGCCGGATCGGTCACCGTCGAGAACACCGCCGCGGTGACGGTGGCCGCCAGCGGCAGGCCGCTCCCCGACTCCCGCACGAAGCCGTCGATGATCGGCGCCGTGGCGGGGTCGAGCACCCAGAAGAAGACCGCGCTGGGGGCGCCGCGATTGCCGTCGGCGTCCTCGCCTTCGACAAAGGCCGTGTGTCGGCCATCGGCCAGTCCGGCGGTGTCGAGCGTGGCTGCGACCGGCTCCGCCGGCTGGTCGAAGGCGCCGTCGGCGGGGTCCATCGCCAGCGGCGAGGCGGCCGACCAGGGGGGCTCGTCGACGGTCGCCCGGGCGGCGGCCACCGGCTGGACCGGCTCGCTGCCGTTGGAGTTCTCGTAACGGGTGTCGTCGATCACGGCGCCGAGCAGGACCGGCTGGCCGGGCTGCGCCACCAGCGGGCTCGCGGTCAGCGCCAGCGCGTCCGGCCCGGCCGCCGTCAGGTAGGGCGTGCGCGCCACCTTGGCGGCGTAGGTCAGCGAGCGCAGATTGTCGGGCAGGATGACGTCCTCAAAGGTGACGCAGTCCTGGAAGAAGCTGGTCCCCAGCTCGTAGGTGTAGGCCGCCAGGCCGAGGTCACCGTAGGCAAAATCGTCGGTGGTGCCGTCGGTCGGGTAGAGCCCGATCGCCTGCTCGGGGTAGTAGCCGTTGAAGTAGGCCAGCTTGCGGCCCAGGGTCTGGAGCGCCGTGGAGTTGGGCGGCGGATCGGTGGTGTAGCCCCAAGGCCACAGCATCAGCTCGCTGAAGCTGTGGACGTCGAGAAAGACCCCGGTGGCGTCCGGCGGTGCCGGGTCGCCCGGATCGTCGCCCCGCTGGTCGGGGAACTCGGCGCGGACGTAGTCCTGAACGGCCTGGGTCTCGGGCTCCGAGGCGGGGCTGGGACCGCGGTAGGTCTCGGCGCACTCGAAACCGCTCGAGCCCCCGCAGCAGCCCCACAGGAACTCGAAGTTGCGGTTGAGATCGGCGCCCCGGCTCGAGGTGTCCGAGCAGTAGTCGTTGTCGGTGTTCTTGCGCCACCATTCGCCCTGCTCCGCCCACTTGCGGCCGTCGGGGTTGGCCTGCAGCAGCAGATGGACCTCGTGGTGGTCGAGCAGCCAGGTCGGGTCGGGCTCGCTGCCGTGGGCGCCGACCAGCAGCTCGGCGAAGCGGGTGACCAGCTCGGCCGGGGTGTACTCGCGGGCGTGGACCGAGGCCATCACGAACAGCTTGGGCTTGGGCCCGGGCAGCGCCGCATTGGTGAGCCTGAGCACCATCAGGTCGTAGCCCTCGCTGGGGTCGACGGTCTTCTCCCAGGAGTCGCCGGCGTCGATCCAGGTGGCGAGGTCGGGCCGCGCCGCGGCCAGGGCCGCCGCCGAGGCGAAGGTCTCCTCCACCGTGCGGTAGCACGGATAGCCGGGGATCCCGGCGACCTGCCCGGGGAGCGCCCGGCGCGGCCGGGTGAGCTTGGCCGTGAGGTCGCGGTCGACCTCGACCGTGAACCCGAGATCCAGCAACAGCCGGTAGCCCGCGAGGTCGACGCCGACCACCAGATAGCCCGCCTCGTACCGCACCTCCCAGGGCTCGATCTCGGCCGCCAGGCGCGCCACCTGCGAGCGCTCCTCGAACCAGGCGCGCACCACCCACGGCCCGTCGCCGGCCGGCGGCTGCCCGCCGACCGCCGGCGCGGCGAGCGCGGCGGGTCGGTCGGCGGCCCACGCCGCCCCGCCTGGCACCAGCCAGGCGAAGAGCAGGACGGCGGCGAAGGCGGCCGCGGCGACGGGACGTCTCACTAGGGCACCGCCGCGGTCCAGGCCGACAGGTCGCCGGACTCGAAGCCGTCGGCGAAGATGACCGAGTTCTCCAGGCAGGACTGCACCTCGACGTCGTCGACGTACCAGCCCTCGCGGCTCACCGAGCTGTCGGTGGCGAGGCGGAAGCGGAACAGGGCGGTCTGGCCGGCGAAGGCGTCGAGATCGACGATCGACTGGAGCCAGTCCTGGGGGTCGCCGCACCAGGCGTTCTCACCGGCGATCGGATTGCCGCAGCAGCCGCTGACCTCGCCGTCGTAGGGATCGGTCAGCAGCTCGGCCTCGAGGCGCTGCCAGCTCGCCCCTTCGTCGGTCGAGATCTCGATCACCGCCCCGTCGTAGCAGCCCCCGCCGCTGTCCTCGATCTCCTGCCAGTTCCAGAACTGCAGAGTCAGCGGCGCCTCGCCGAGCGGCAGGGCGACGGCCGGCGAGACCAGGTACTGGTCGGTCACGACCCCGACGTCCTGGGCGTAGAAGGCGCTCGCCCCGCTGTGGGTGCGGGTCCCGGAGAGGGTCCAGGTGTCGCCGGTCCCGGAGTGGGTCCAGCCGGGGGCGCCGCTCTCCAGGTCGTCGAAGAAGACCTGCCGCGGCGGCGAGCCAAAGGTGCAGTCGCCCGGCAGCGGCTCGGTGATGAAGTCGAAGGTCGCCGAGTCGGCGCCGGTGCCGCAGGCGTTGACCGCCCGCACCCGCCAGAAGTGCTGGGTGTTGGTTTCGAGATCGGCCGCCGGCGAGTAGGTGGTCTGGGCGATCCCGGCGGCGGCGTCGACCACGTTGCCGAAGCCGGCATCGGTGGCGATCTCGATCGCGTAGGTCGCCGCCTGTGCTGCCGCGCTCCACTCGAACAGCGGCCGCGCCGGCTGGTTGACGGCGCCGTCGGGCGGCGCCAGGAGCTGCGGCGCGGCCGGTAGCTGGTCGAACAGAGCGAGCCCGACCGTGACCTCGTGAGTGGCCGACGGAGCCGTGCCGGTGACCACCAGATCGTAGCTGCCGGCGGCCGCCCCGCCGGTGCCCGAGACCGTCATCACGCTCGTGCCCGGCGGCGTCACAGGGTTGAGGCTGAAGACCACCGAGGTGCCCGCCGGGTGGCCGGCGGCGGACAGCGTCACCGGCTCGTCAAAGCCCTGGAACTGGAGCACGTCGATCGTATAGGCGGCGTCGCCCGGGGCACAGACGTCCTGCGCCGCCGGATCGGCCAGCAGCAGGAAGTCGTTGCTCACCGGCTGGCGCTCGAACCAGACGTCGGGGTCGTTGTGCCCGTTCTGCAGGTTGCGGTCGTCGGCCCACTGCAGCAGCGCGAAGCCGGTCTCCTGGGCGATCTGGTCGTAGTCGCCGTGGTAACAGGTGGCGAGATTCGGGTCCAGAAAGATCGGCGTCGAGACGTCGCTCACCCGCTCGTTGGCCAGCCAGGTGGCGCCGCCGTCGGGGGAGACCGACTTGAAGGTGTCCTGCATCGCGTTGGCGAGGTCCAGCCGGCGGTCGTACCAGGTCGAGACCAGGATGTTCTCGGCCCCGACGCTCAGGGTCGGGTAGTACTGGTCGTTGAGACCACCGTCGTCGTTGAGCAGCAGCTCGGGGCCCCACGTGGCGCCGCCGTCGGTCGACTTGCGGTAGTAGACGTTGACCACGTCGCCTACGTTCCAGCCGTCGGGGTCGTAGCTGTAGACCGCGTGCAGCGCGCCGTCCGGACCGACCACCAGCTGCGGCGAGGGGAGATAGCGGATGTTCTCGTTGAGGGCCGGCCGGCCGCAGGCCGCCGAGGCGCCGGCGTCGCTCGGGTGCTGGACGCCGGTGACCGGGTTGGTGACCAGCCCCCAGGTGGCGCCGCCGTCGGTCGAGCGGGAGATCTCGATGTCCATGGTGGTGTTGCCGCTCGGCACCCAGGGGTTCCAGCGCACCCACCCGGCGTAGACCACGCCGCCCGGGCCCACCACCGGCCAGGCGCCCTGGACGTCGACCCCGGCGCCGGAGAGCGCCACCTGGCTCGACCAGGTGGCGCCGGCGTCCGAGGAGTGCGTCTCGAAGATGCTCGCGCCGGCGCCGAAATCCGTCCACACCATGTAGAGCCGCCCGAAGAACGGGCTGCCCGGATCGTTGTCGACCGCCATCAGCTCCTTGTCGTCGCTGCCCGAGGCGGCCTGGGCGACGAAGGTGAAGGTCAGACAGTCGTCGTCCGAGCGCCACACCCCCAACCCGCCCTGGCGCAGGGCGGCGAAGTAGAACTTGCCGTCGCTCCTCCGCCACACCACGCTGGGGTCGCCGCCGCTGCCGCTGGGCAGGGCGCCGCGGTCCTCCCAGGTCGCGCCGCCGTCGGTCGAGCGGCTGAAGCCGGTGAAGCTGCCCTCGACGAAGCCCGAGTGCGAATCGTTGTAGCCCGAGCACAGCGTGCCGGTCACCTCGTTGCGGACGATCGAGGTCTCGCTCTGGGTCGTGGAGGTGCTCTGGTCGTCGCCCGTCGAGTCGTTGACCTGGACGTCGGCGATCAGCTCTCCCTCTGCCGGCACGGGCTCCAGGGCCACCTCCTGGGGGACCCGGCCCAGCTCGTCGGCGCGACCGCAGGCCAGCAGCAGTTGGAGCAGCAGCCCGTCCATCTTGCCGCGCACCTTGGCGTCGTCGAGCAGGGCGCATTCGGCCGGCCCGGCGCGCCAGCCCGAAGCGGACTTCTCCGCCGCCGGCGGCGCCGCCGGTCGGAACGCCGCCAGCAACGGCATCAGAAACAGAAGCGCCAGCGGCACGCGGGCGCGCGATCGGTGGTGACCGTGAAGAGGTCGGCTCATCCTCCACACCTCCTGTCGGCAGACTCCACGTCGGTGGAAGCCTGACTGTCGGCCGATGACAGACCGATGACAACACCCCACCGGGCGGGGTCCGCCCGCCCCGGGGTGGGCGCTCGGACGATCGGCCCGCCGCCGGCCGGCCGGCGCCGGCGGCTATACTCGGCACATCGCCAGCGCAGTGCACGGGGTCCTCGGGGACCTCGCCAATCCGGAGGAGGGACGGACAATGAAGTGGGACGACGAAGAGGACACCACGATCTACAAGGTGGTCATCAACCACGAGGAGCAGTACTCCATCTGGCCGGTCGACCGTGAGAACCCGCTGGGCTGGAACGACGCCGGCAAGCAAGGCACCAAGCAGGAGTGCCTCGACTACATCGAGGAGGTGTGGACCGACATGCGGCCGCTGAGCCTGCGCAAGAAGATGGAGGAGATGGAGCGGCAGATCGAGGGCGACGCGAAGGGAAAGAAGAACTAGCTCGAGTTTCCAGACGATCCAGCCTCCCGGGGCCCGAGCGGTTCCCGGCCTGGGGGCTGGCGGCGGCTCTGCTGGGATGCACCGCCGCGCCCCCCCTTCCCCGGCTGTTACCCGGCGAGCCGGTCGAGCGCGCCTTCGAAGACTCCGGCACGCAGCACTACGAGCTCCGCCTCGAGACCGCGGGCCCCGTCGTCCTGCACGCCGACCAGCTCGGCACCGACCTCGTCCTCGAGCTGGCGGACGCCAGCGGACGGACGCTCGCCACCGCCGGCGGACCGGGAGGGCGCTGGGGGCCGGAGACCCTGTTCCTCCGCGCCGAGGCGGGCCGGCGCTACCGGCTCGGCGTCGATGCCTTCGCGGCGACCGGGAGGCACTCGGCGACGAGCGGCGGCGGCTGTGGACGCTGCTGTGTCTCGGCGCCCTGCACGAAAGGGTGCACGAGCCCGAGCCCGCGGCGTCGCTCCTGGCGGCCGCCCTCGACCTGGCGCGCACCCTGGACGATGCGCGGGCCGAGGCGGTCGCCCTCCAGCGGCTGGGGTATCTGCGCTACCTGACCGGCAACTACGACCCGGCGCTCGAGCTCTTCGGCAAGGCCCTGGCGCTTTACGGACCGCGAGACCTCGCCGACCGCGCCGAGACCCTGAGCGACGTCGGCCTCGTCCACCACCGGCGCCGTGAGATCGAGCCCGCCCGCCGGAGCTACGAGGAGGCGCTGGCGTTGGCCCGCCAGGCCGGCGATCCCCTGCTCCAAGCGACCGCGCTGGTCAATCGCGCCGGGATCGACGAAGTGCTCGGCAACCTCGAGGGCGCCCGCGGCGGCTACGAGGGCGCTCTGCCGTTGCTCGAGACGCTCGGTCGCCGGGATCGGGTGGCCGCGGTGCTCCACAACCTGGGCGCGGTGGCGCGCGCCGCCGGCGACTACCGGACCGCCCTCCAGCGCTACCAACGGGCGCTCGAGATCTGGCGACAGCTCGGCGATCGGCGGGGCGAGGCCAGCACCCTCAACAGCCGGGTCTCGCCTACTGGGGGCTGGGCGAGGGTGCCACCGCCGAGGCGTTGCTCGAACAGGCGCTGGCCCTGCGTCGCGAGGTCCTGGACCCGCTGGGCGAGTCGGTGACGCTCACCAACCTGGGCCTGGTGCGCCGTCACCGTCCAGGCCACCTGGAAGAAGCGCTCGACCCGGGTCGTCGCCGTCCTGGGCTGCGGCGACGAGACCGACGCCGTGATCTACGGAGCCGCAGCCGCCGACCTCAAGGGCTCGCTGCTGATCCAGGCAGGCGTGATCGGCGAGGTCTGCGTCGCGGTCTTCTGCACCGACCGGGGCTCGGCCACGATCTTCGTCAACGTCCTGACCGGCGACGAGGAGTCTTCGGTCGTGACCCTGAGCGCTCCCGACACCGTGGTTCGAGGGGAGGTCCGGCGAAGCCTGGCGGCGATGCAGTCCGCGCTGGCCCGCGCCCGGCGCCCCGAGCAGCAGTAGTCCGGCGCAGTATCATCCCGGGAGTGGCCGGCCCTGGCCGCCGAGGGCTCGGCTCCGGCGACCGCCGGCGGTCGGCGGCCGCCGCCGGTCGAAGGCGCCGTCTGGCCAGGAACGGCCGGCTCTACCCAGGACAGCCTGCTGCCGATGCGCGAGCGCGAGCCGGGGACGAGCGCCGGGGCGAGCACGGGGGCCGGGCGATCCACCCACCAGCGGGTCGGGCTCTTCCTGGGGCCACTGATCGCGGCGGGGCTGCTGGCGCTGCCGGCACCGGCGGACCTGTCGGCGGCGGGCTGGCGGACGGCGGCGCTGGGGCTGCTGATGGGGGTGTGGTGGGCGACCGAGGCGGTGCCGGTACCGGCCACGGCGCTGCTGCCGATCGCGGTCTTCCCGATCCTGGGGATCGCCGACGTCGCCGCGGTCACCGCGCCGTTCGCCAACCCCATCATCTACCTGTTCCTGGGCGGCTTTCTGGTGGCGCTGGGGATCCAGCGCTGGGGTCTTCACCGGCGCATCGCGCTGGCGGTGATCGCCCTGTTCGGCAGGAGCGGCGCCTCGCTGGTCGGCGGCTTCATGGTGGCCAGCGCCCTGGTCAGCATGTGGGTCACCAACACCTCGACCACCATGATGCTGCTGCCGATCGCCACCTCGGTGGTGACGGTGGTCCAGCAGAGCCTCGGCGAGTCGGCCGACGAGGAGCGGTTCCCGATCGCGATGCTGCTGGGCGTTGCCTACGGCGCCACCATCGGCGGCATGGCGACCCTGGTGGGGACGCCGCCCAACGCCCTGCTCGCGGCTTTCTTGCTCGAGGACCACGGCATCGAGATCGGGTTCGCCCAGTGGATGCTGGTCGGGGTGCCGGTGACGACCTGCATGCTGCCGGTGACCTGGTGGCTGCTCACCCGCCGGCTCTACCCGGTGCGCTTCGTGACCAGCCCGGCCACCCGCCAGCACCTGGCCGGCCTGCGCCGGCAGCTGGGACCGATGAGCCGCCCCGAGCGGCGGATCGCCGCGGTCTTCGTGGCGCTGGCCGCGGCCTGGATGGCGCGGCCGCTGCTGTCGGGGATCGGCGGCCTCGAGGGCCTCTCGGACGCCGGCCTCGCCATGCTGGCGGCGGTGGCTCTCTTCCTGGTGCCCAGCGGCGACGAAGATCACCCCCAGCTCATGCGCTGGCGCGACACCGCCGAGCTGCCCTGGGGGGTGCTGCTGCTCTTCGGCGGCGGGCTGGCCCTGGCCTCGGTGGTCTCGAGCACCGGTCTCGCCGCCTGGCTCGGCCGGCGGCTTCTGGGCCTGGGGATCACCGACCTCACCCTGCTGGTGGTGGCCATCGCCGCCCTTGTCATCTTCCTCACCGAGCTGACCAGCAACCTGGCCACCACCGCCACCTTCCTGCCGGTGGTCGCCGCCGTCGCCGCCGAGGCCGGCTTCGCGCCGGTGACCCTCACCGTCCCGGTGGCGCTGGCCGCGAGCTGCGCCTTCATGCTGCCGGTGGCGACGCCCCCCAACGCCGTGGTCTACGCCTCGGGCCTCCTCACCATCCCCCAGATGGTCCGCGCCGGCTTCTGGCTCAACCTCATCGGCATCCTGCTGGTCTCGCTGGCGGCCACCGTGCTGGCCCCGCTCGTCCTCCGCTGATCGACCGGCTCGGCCCGACGCCGCCATGCCGCAAAGGCTGCTACTCTTGCCGCGGTGGATCCAGCCTTCAAGCGGAAGTTCGAGCGGATCGAGGCCGCCCGGCGGGCGCTGCTCGATCGGCTGGCGGGCGTCGACGACGAGCGGCTCAACCGGCGGCCGGGGGGCGATCGGTGGTCGATCGCGCAGGTGGTCTGTCACCTGATCGTGGCCGAGGAGCTGTCGCTGGACTACGTGCGCAAGAAGATGCAGGCCGAGAAGCTGCCCGCCGCCGGGCCGGCCGGCTGGGTGCGCTCGAAGGTCCTCGCCCTGGCGATGCGCGCGCCGGTCAAGTTCAAGGCGCCGCCGCGCTCCTCGGAGCTGCCCGAGCGGCAGGAGCTGGCGGTGAGCCGCCGGCAGTGGGACGCGGTCCGCGCCGGGTGGCGCGAGCTGCTCGAGGACTTCCCGGCCCGGCTCGCCGGCAAGGCGGTCTTCCGCCACCCGGCCGCCGGCCTCCTGAGCCTCGGCCAGACCCTCGACTTCATGGCCGACCACCTGCGCCGCCACAGCCGGCAGATCGACGGCCTGCTGGCCGAGTCGACTGCCGGCTCCTGATCACGGGATCAAGCGTGGGGCTGCGGCACGGCGGGCCGCCGGCAGCCGGTCTCGGACGCCCTGCCCGCCAGGTCGGGGGGTCTGCTGAACCGTCTCCCTTTCAACCTGTGCGAAAAGGGCAACATTTGCGGGAACGTATAATCGAATTGACAACACTGATCGAATTGCAGTTCGAGCCGAGGAGCCGCGATGAAGGCAAAAATCACTCTACTGCTCGCCCTTGCCCTGTCCTTTCTCGCCCTGCTCTGCCTGCCGGCGGCCGCCGGCGCCGACGGGCCGCTTGGCACCTACCGCGCGCTGCAGGCGGCGCGGCCGGACGGCCGCACGGTCGACGTCGACGGGCTGGCGCTGGCGCGCGACGTCTTCGTGCTCCGCTTCACGGGGCGCTTCCACCTGTTCGAACCGGTCGACGGCCGGGTGCACGGGGCCGTCTTCTCAGGGCGCGGGGCCTACACGCTGACCCCGACCTCGGTGGTCGAGCGGCGGCACCTGGCCGCGCGCACCGGAGCGGCGCGGATCGACAGCTTCAGCTCGACCTTCGACAGGGCAGTGCTGCTGTTCGCCGACGACACCATGACCCGGCTGCTCGAGGCGGGGACGCTGAGCGAGGGGGCGCCCGACCCGGTGGCCGCCGCGCTATTCGAGGAGCGGCTGGCGGCCGGGGCCGCCGATCCGGAGTTCGCCATCGACTACCACCTGCGGCTGCTGCGCCAGCTTCTCAACGACGAGGGCGCGCCGCCACCTGCTGGGCCGCAGGGCCCGTTCTATGCGCTTCTCTACGGCACCCGCCCGCAGCGCGCGGTCCTCGCCGTCGACCCCATGGGGGTCCTCGACGACGAGGGCTCCTGCCTGAGAGTCGAGGACGACGACAACGGCGGTTTCTGGTACTCCGACCACCTGCAGACCGTCGCCGCCGGCGACCACCGCCCGCCCCGCCTGGTCGACGCGCAGCACTATGCGATCGACTCGCGGGTCGCCCGCTCGACCGATCTGGAAGGCCAGGCCACGCTGCGCTTCCAGGTGCTGGCGCCGGCGCTTCGCGTGCTGCCCATCGACCTCCACCCGTCGCTCCGCCTCCAGGAGGCGGTGCTGCTCGGCGAGAACGGCGGGCCGATCGAGCTTCTGCAGCCGCCCGCCGGCGCGGCCGGCGCCACCGCGCTCCTCTTTCCACGCCCGCTCGCCCAGGGTTCGATGGTCGAGGTGCGGCTGGCCTACGCCGGCGACGGCGTGCTGATCGACGACGGGGTGGGGATCTACCAGGTCCGGGCTCGCACCAACTGGTACCCGAGCCTGGGCTTCCAGGACCGCGCCACCTTCGATCTGACCTTCCGCGTCCCCAAAGGCAACACCGTGATCGCGGTCGGCGAGCCGGTCAAGACCGCCGAGGAGGGCGGCGAGGTGATCTCGGTGTGGAGGGCCGAGCGGCCGATCGCCGTGGCCGGCTTCAACTACGGCGACTTCAAGCGCTACGACCGCCGCGAGGAGAACACCGGCATCGCCATCGAGGTCTACGCCGCCACCGGCACGCCCGACGTCATCACCGAGATCAACCAGTACCTGCAGGACGTCGCCGGCGCCGTCGATCCCAACGCCGCCGCCGCCTTCGCGCGCAGCGACAACCCGGTCTACGTCGACACCTACACCGGGCCGGCGGCGATCGGCGTCTCGCCCGGGCAGATCGCCGAGTCGGCGATGGCCGACGCCGTCAACTCGGTGCAGGTCTTTACCAACTACTTCGGGCCGCTGGAGAGCCCGCGGCTGGCCATCACCCAGCAGTCGCAGTGGAGCTTCGGCCAGGCCTGGCCGTCGCTGGTCTATCTGCCCTATCTGGCCGGTCTCAGCAGCACGCTGCGGCTCGAGCTCGGCCTGCTGGGCTACGCCGGCTTCGTCGACGAGGTCGGGCTCCACGAGATCGCCCACCAGTGGTGGGGCCACCGGGTGGGCTGGGCGAGCTACCGCGACCAGTGGCTGTCCGAAGGCTTCGCGGAGTTCTCGACCGCGCTGGTCCTCGAGCTGACCAGGGGGCCCGAGGCCTACGACCGCTTCTGGGAGCGGCGGCGGCTCGACGTGCTGGGGACCTCCAAGGAGGTGGCGATGCCGGCCTACGCCGCCGGCCCGATCGTCCTCGGCTTCCGCGCCGCCGACGACCGCTCCCCGGGCGCCGTCCAGTCGCTGATCTACTCCAAGGGCGGCTTCGTTCTCCACATGCTGCGGATGGCGATGCGCGACCACGAGGCGCGGTCCGACGAGCGCTTCTTCGCGATGATGAAAGACTTCGCCAACTCGTTTGCCGGCCGCAGCGCCACCACCGAAGACTTCAAGGCGGTGGTCGAGCGGCACATGGTGCCCGAGCTCGACGCCACCCGCGACGGCAAGATCGACTGGTTCTTCGATCAGTGGGTGTACGGCACCGAGATCCCCCGCTACGAGACCGACGTCGCCGTCGAGAAGCTCGGCAAGGACAAGTACCGGCTGACCGGTACCCTCAGCCAGTCCGGGGTCTCGGACGGCTTCGTCGCCCTGGTGCCGGCCTACGTCGACTTCGGCAAGGGTGAGCGGGCGCAGTTCGGCCGCGCCCCGTTCCGGGGCAACGCCAGCCAGCGGCTCGACCTCACCCTCGACCTGCCCAAGAAGCCCAAGGGCGTGGTGCTCAACGCCCGCTACGAGGTGCTGGCCTTCGACTGAGCGGCGGCGGACTCGCCGGCGCCTTCCTCGCCCTCGCCAGCTCCCTCCCCGGCCTCCGCTGGCGGCTGCTGGATCGACTCCAGGTAGCGCACCAGGTCGCGGATCCGCGCCTCGACGTCGGCCTCCTGATCGTCGTCGCGTCCCGGGTCCCTGAAGGTGAGGCCCCAGACCGGCATCTCGCGGGCGCCGTGGGCCGGCACCGAGAGGCGGCCGTCGATCGTCTCGTGGACCCGCCCGGCCGGGAACTCGCCGCCGCTCGAGGCGGCGATGGCGGTGAGGTCGGCCGGGCGCACCGTCAGATAGGTGGCCACCGGCCCGGCGCCGCGGGCGTCCTCGCCGTGGCAGCTCGCGCAGTGCAGCCGGAACAACCGCTCGCCGCGTGCGGCCGTGGTTGCCTCCTCGTCACCCGCCACGGCCACGGCCCCGTCCAGCAGCGCTGCGACCAGGGCAACGATCGACGGCGCGATCCGGCCACTGCGCCGCGCGGCGCGGCGCCCGGCCCCGGCGCGCGACCCGCCGCCCCTCACGCCGCCCGCTCCCGATCCAGCCGCACCGCGACCACCTTGTAGTCAGGACACTTGGACTGCGGGTCGCGGTGGGGACCCACCAGCCGGTTGGCGTGGGTCTCGGGATAGTGGAACGACAGGAACACCGTGCCGCGCGCCACCCGCGCCGAGAGCTCGATCGGCACCCGGGTGCTCCCCCAGCGGCTGGTGACCGTCACCCGCTCGTCCGCCGCCAGCCGCAGCCCGGCGGCGTCGGCGGGGTGGATCTCGAGCCGGTCGGCCGGGGCGAGCGTGCGCTGGGGAGTGCGGCGGGTCATGGTGCCGACGTTGTACTGCTGGAGGACGCGGCCGGTGATCAGCACGAACGGAAAACCGGCGACCCCGTGCTCCGGGCTGGGCGCGAACTCGATCGCCGCCAGCCGCCCGCGGCCGCGCAGGAACCCATCGCCGTGGACGGTCGCGGTCCCCGGGTGATCCAGCTCCGGACAGGGCCACTGCAAGCCGTCCCCGGCCAGACGATCGTAGCTCACGCCGCCAAAGAGCCTGGGCGCCGCGCGGGCGATCTCGGCCATCACCTCGGCCGGCGAGTCGTAGGACCAATCGGCGCCGAGGGCGCGGGCCACGGCCACCGCGACCTGCCAGTCGGGGCGCGCCTCGCCGGGCGGCGGCACCGCCCGCCGCACCCGCTGGACGCGCCGCTCGCCGTTGGTGAAGGTGCCGTCCTGCTCGAGGGCGCCGGCGGCGGGCAGCACCAGGTGCGCCCGGCGCGCGGTCTCGGTCAGGAACAGCTCCTGGACCACCAGCAGCTCGAGCCGCTCGAGGGCTTGGCAGACGTGGTCCTCCTGGGGGTCCGACTGGGCGATGTCCTCGCCCTGGATCCACAGCCCGCGCAGGCTGCCGGCGGCCGCGGCGTCGATCATCTCGGTCACCGTCAGCCCGGGAGCGAGGGGCGGCGCGGCTCCCCACAAGCCGGCCAGCCGCCCGCGCACCTCGGGATCGTCGAGCGGCTGATAGCCGGTCACCTGGTTGGGCATGCTCCCCATGTCGGCGTTGCCCTGGACGTTGTTCTGGCCGCGCAGCGGCAGCATGCCGGCGCCGGGCCGGCCGATGGCGCCGGTGAGCATCCCCAGGTTGCAGAGCGCCATCACCGACGCCGTCCCCTGGGTGAGCTCGGAGAGCCCCAGCCCGTGGACGAAGAGCGCCGGACCGCGGTGGGCGAGCAGCCGCGCCGCCCGGCGGATCGCCTCGACGGCGACGCCGGTCGCCGCCGCGGCCTCGGCGAGCGACAGCCGCGAGGTGAGCGCTTCGAGCTCCTCGAGCCCCTCCAGCCGCTCGGCCGCGTAGCCGCGGTCCCACAGGTCCTCCTCTAGCAGCACCTTGGCCAGCGCGTTGAAGAGCGCCACGTTGGTCCCCGGCCGGAGCGCCAGATGGAGGTCGGCGTGCTCGGCCAGCTCGATCCGCCGCGGGTCGATGACCAGCAGCGGCGCGCCGGCCAGGACCGCCTGGCGCAGGCGGGCGCCGACCACCGGGTGGGCCTCGGTGGGGTTGGCGCCGGCCACTACCAGCAGCCGCGCCCGCTCGAGATCGGCGTAGGACGCCGAGGCGGCGCCGGTGCCGGTGGAGAGCTGGAGGGCCAGGGCGGTCGAGGAGTGGCAGACCCGCGCGCAGCAGTCGACGTTGTTGGTCTCGAGGACGGTGCGGAAGAGCTTCTGGAGCAGGTAGGCGGCCTCGTTGGTGGAGCGCGACGAGGTGAGGACGCCCAGCGCCTGCGGGCCGTGCCGCTCGGCCATCCGGCGCAGCCGCCGCGCCAGCCAGGAGATCGCCTCCTCCCAGGAGACCGGGGCCAGCCGGCCGTTGCGGCGCAACAGCGGCCGGGTGAGGCGGTCGCCGCTTCGCTGCCAGCCGTGGGCGTAGCGGCCCTTGGCGCACAGATGGCCGAGCGACGCCGCCGAGGCGGCCACCCCGCCGATCCTCGTCACCCGGTCGCCGGCGGTCTCGACCCGCACCCGGCAGCCCACCCCGCAGTAGCCGCAGACCGACTCGACAGTGGCCCGGGGCACCGGGCCGGCCAGCCCCAGCTCCAGCTCCACCGCCGCGGCCGCCGCCTGCCGGTCGCGGTCGCCGAGCGCCCCGCTCGGGCAGACCTCGACGCAGGCGCCGCAGGCGGTGCAGTCGCTGTCGGCGAAGCGCTCGCCGGGGCCGAAGACCAGCCGGGTACCGGCGCCGCGGCCGGCCATCCCAAAGACGAACTGCCCCTGCACCCCTTCGCAGACCTCGAGGCACTGGCGGCAGGCGACGCAAAGACCGCGGTCGAAGCGCAGGTAGGGGTGGCTGGCGTCGAGCGCCGGCGTGGCGGACTGCGAGGCGGGGGGCGGGCCGGGAAGCGCCAACGCCGGCCGCGGGGCGAACCGCTCGATCAGCCGCGCCAGCGGCGTGCCGCGGGCGGCGGCCAGCCGCTCGGCGTCGGCGCTGGCGAGGGTCAGCTCGAGGAGCTCGCGGCGCAGCCGCCGCAGGCGCGGCGTGTCGGTGGTCACCGCCATCCCGGGCACGAGGGCCGTGTGGCAGGCGGCGGCGGGCCGCTGCCGGCCGTCCACCTCGACCAGGCACAGGCGGCAGCCCCCCTCCGGTGGCAGACCCTCGACCCAGCACAGGGTGGGGATCTCGATGCCCATCCGGCGGGCGGCCGTCAGGATGGTGACGCCGGGCGCCGCCGCGACCCGCCGCCCGTCGATCGAGGCGGCGCCGCTCACGCCGGCGCCTCCCGCCGCACGATGCGCTCGGTGTAACGGGCCAGGAGCGCCCACACCGGCCCCGGGGTCATCTGCCCGAAGGCGCAAAGGCTCGCCGTGCCGATCAGGCCGAGCAGCTCCTCGAAGACCGGGAGGTCGGCGGGGCCGATCCCCGCGCGCGCCATCGCCAGCGCCCGCTGCGAGCCCAGCCGGCAGGGGACGCACTTGCCGCACGACTCCTCGGCCATGAACTCGAGCAGGTGGACCACCAGCGCCGCGGGATCGGTGCTCTCGGGGACCCCCACCAGGCCGCCGTGCCCGAGGGCGACGCCGCGCTCGGCCATCGCCGCGTAGCAGACCGGCACCTCCCACTCGGCGGGCCCCAGCAGGCTCCCCATCGGACCGCCCAGCAGCACGGCGATCAGCCGCTCGCCGCGGTCGCCGCCCCCGGCCTCCTGCTCGACGATGCGGCCCAGCGGGACGCCGAACTCGGCCTCGACGATCCCCGGACGGGCGAAGGCGCGGCTCAGGCAGAGCGCCTTGGTGCCGGGCGAGGCGGCGGTTCCCAGGGCGCGGTAGGCGTCGGCGCCGCGCTCGACGATCCACGGCACGTTGACCAGCGTCTCGACGTTGTTGACCACGGTGGGCTGGCCGTGCAGCCCCGCCTCGGCCGGGTAGGGCGGCCGCAGGCGCACCTCGCCACGGAGGCCCTCGAGGGCGTTGAGCATCGCGGTCTCTTCGCCGCAGACGTAGCTGCCCAGGGCGCGGAACAGCCGCACTTCGAAGCCGAAGCCGCTGCCCAGCACCGACGGGCCGAGGATCCCGGCGCGGCGCGCCTCGGCCAGCGCGGCCTCGAGCCGCCGCACCGCTTCGGGGTACTCGCCGCGCACGAAGAGGACCCCCTCCCCGGCCCCGACCGCAAAGGCGCAGAGGATCATTCCCTCGAGCAGGGCGTGCGGGTCGTGCTCCATCAGCACCCGGTCGATGAACGAGCCGGGGTCGCCCTCGTCGCCGTTGGCGATCACGAAGCGGCGCTCGCCCGGGGCCTCGGCGCAGCGCCGCCACTTGGCGCCGGCCGGGAACCCGGCGCCGCCCCGGCCCTGCAGGCCCGACCGCTCCACCTCGTCGAGGACCCAGGCGGGACCGCGCTCGAGGGCGGCGGCGAGGGCGCCGTAGACGCCCGCCGCCCGCGCCTTCGCGAGACCCGAGTGGTCGCCCTTCAGCAGGTGGCGAGTGACAATCGCCTCCCGGCCGATGCTGCGCACGGCCGGCGCCGAGGGCGTCTCGCCACCGGCCGCCAGGTGTACCCGGCCCTGCTCGTCGAGAGTCGCCGGACCGCGGTCGCAGTAACCCAGGCAGTAGACGCCTGGGACGGCGCCCTCGTCCACGGGCACCCGCGGCGCCCGCGGCCGCGCCAGCGTGCAGGCGGTGCCACGGCAGACCCGCGCGGTCCGCGGCTCCGGCACCAGCTCGCCGTAGAACGACAGCGTGCCGCGCAGCGCCGCCGGTGGCAGACCGGTCCGCTGGCCGAGCACCCGCAGAGCGGCGGCATCGATCGGCCGCCCGGCCCGCACGTGCTCCTCCAGCAGGTGGAGCGGGTCCGCCGCTCCACCCCGCGTCTCCCGGTGGCGTCGCAGGCGCTCCGACATACGAGGGCCGATCCGGCGCCATCGTAGGGAGGCGCGGACGGCCCCCGCAACGCGCCGCCGGGTGGTGCGCTCGCCGGCAGACGCCACCCTCGCGGGTGGGCGCCGGCGGCTACTCCGACTCGACCTTCAGACCGACCTGGATCTTGACCTGGTACTCGGCGACCTTGCCGCCCTCGGTGCGCCCTCGCATCTCGACCACCTCGAACCAGTTGAGGCCGCGCAGGGTGCGGGCGGCGTCGCCGAGCGCGCTCTCGATCGCCGCCTCGTAGGACTTGTCGGAGGTGCCCACCAGCGTCACCATCTTGAAGGTCTTGCCCATCCTTCCCTCCTCGTCGTCGTGAACAACGGTGACAGGATACTCAATTCTCCAGGGACCGCCTTTCGCGGAGGCGACCGGCCGTTGATAGGCTGGTGTGGTTGATCTCGGAAAAACCGCTGGCAATCGCGCTGTTGCTCGCCCTGGGCCTACTCCTGGGGCCGGCCGCGGCGCCCTCCCAGCCGCCGTCGCCCGACGAGCTGCGCGCCGTCGATCAGTACCTCGAGGCGCTGTGGACGCTCCACGAGTCGTACGGCGCCGAGGTGCCCTTCAGCGAGCTCGTCGGGGCGGCGATCGGCGGCATGCTGCGGACCCTCGACCCGCACACCAGCTATCTCTCGCGCCGCGCCTACCGCTCGATGCGCGGTCGCCAGCGAGGGAGCTTCTTCGGGGTCGGCATCCTGATCAGCCGGCGCGACGGGCGGGTGGTGGTGATCGCACCCATCGAGGGCAGCCCCGCGTGGCGCGCCGGGCTGCAATCCGGCGACGTCATCCAGGCGATCGACGGCGAGCCGGCCGAGGGGCTGACGATGGACGAGGCCGTCGAGCGCATCAAGGGGCCCGAGGGGACCGAGGTCACCCTCGAGATCGCGCGGCCGGGGCTCGACGAGCCGCTGACCTTCACCATCGCGCGCGCCGAGATCCCGCAGGAGACGGTGCGCTACGCCTACCTGCTGACGCCGGAGGTCGGCTACGTCCGGCTCACCGAC